>JAWOIX010000098.1:0-35386 GCA_046484405.1 Pelovirga sp. | reverse complement strand
CCCGCCTGGCCGATACAGGCCACCTTGGCATCGCCGTGGAACTCGGCAAGGATCGCGTCTTCCGTATCCGCCGTCGTTTTTCCCCAGAGGTGGACAGCGCCGACCAGTTGGACCCGATCATTGTAAATCTGCAGGTAGGACGGGAACTCCGCCCGCCCTTCAAAAATGATCATGTCGTAGCCGGCGTAACGCAGTTCGCTGGGAAAGTAGCCGCCGGCATTCGAACAGGCGATCGTCCCGGTCAGGGGCGATTTGGTAATCACCATGTAGCGCCCGTTGGCCGCGCCATAGGTTCCGGTGAGCGGACCGGCGGCCATGATCAGCTTGTTCTCCGGTGACAGCGGATCGACATCGGCGTCGACCTCTTCGGTGAAGTACTTGGTTGCAAGACCGCGGCCGCCGAGATACCGGCGGGCCCAGTCGATGTTCAGATCTTCGCTGGCACAGGTACCGGCGGTCAGATTTACGCGCAGCAGCTTGCCGTTCCACCCCTTGATATCGTTACCATGTCGCTTTGCCATGTCACACCTCCAGATGTCCGTCTTTGACCATACCAACGAAACGCAGCATCTTGCTCCGCAGCGGCTTGTCCTCTTCGTCAAGGGTCAGGCACTGGGTCGGGCAGAACGCCACACACTCCGGGGTATCGCCGCCGCAAAGATTGCATTTCTCCACTTTCCCCAGGCTCGGGACATAGCTGATCATCCCGAAGGGGCAGGCGCTGACGCAGGTGCGGCAGCCGACACACCGGTCGGGATCGACAAGCACCACACCGGAGGGCATTTCCTTGCTGATGGCATTTTTCGGACAGGCTTTTTCACACCAGGGGTCATCACACTGCATGCAGGTCACGGTGATGAATTTGGCCTCGTCGATGAAGACTTCGTTGTGAATCCGTGAGCGGCTCGGGGTAAAGGCGCCGACATGCTTGAATGAGCAGGACAGCTCGCAGGTCTTGCATCCGATACATTTTGACGGTTCAATGCGGATCAGTTTCTGCATGATCGACCTCCTTGGCAGATGGAACGTCAGGGGACAATCAGGGTCGCAGCGCAGGAACGGGTGGCAGATCGCGACAACCCTGATGATGTGTCGACAAGACTCGAAAAACTATAACAGCTTTCGCAGGCAGGGCAAGTCGCATGCCACTGACGCAGGCAGGCGCTGCCGGAAACCGTTCAGCCGGAATCTGCACAAGAGAAACCGCCGCCATCAGGGGTCGATACAGGGTTCAGGGACAGCAGCATAGGGAATAATAGCGTAGAAGGCGGGGGTCTACAATTCAAAAAAAAATGCCCCATCAGGGAGGAGACCTGACGGGGCAAACCACGTGGAGAGAGAGTCTCACGGGCGAAATTCTGATCCTGCTATCGGCTTCTGCCTCGCCGCTTGTGGAAGGCGTGATGCCGCTCGGTTGTTCCGGTTATGTGGCGCAGGGCGGCTCTTCCGGGTCACAGCTTCGTGGCCGGACATCTGCAGCGCCTGGTCAGACCACTTAATAATACATTCTTCTTACCTATGTCAACAGCCTTCTTGATGCTTTTGATCAATTTTCCCCTTACGGGACCGCCGGCATCCACATCCACACACTAGGAGATTGGCGCGGATCGCTAAAGCAGAGTCATTCCTGCCAGGGCCCGGGGGCACAGAGGGCTCCGGCGCGGTTCGCCAGGGCTGCGCAGTTGCCACAGATAAACCGCGGATCCTGCTGGAGCTGTTCCACTTCGGCGGTCTTCTGTGCCGCTTTAAGCTCGCACATGTGCTGCCGGTGATTCTCCGGATTGGTGCACAAATTATCAACGATCGGTAAACGATTGCTCATCATCTGCTCCTTTGCCTGCCTGCCGGGCGGCATGCGATCCTCCCGGTTCGTTATCCAGGGCTTCGGCGAGAAGTTCAACCGTGTGGACACAGCGTACCGACGGGTCAACCCTCCCCACGCTTCCTTTAATCATGATCATGCAGCCGGGGCAATCCATCGCCACGGTTTTGACCCCGGTCGTCATGATCGTCGCGACCTTGTCACCGGCGATCTGCCGGGAGATCTGCGGATGGCTCAAAAAGGAGTAGGTGCCGCCGAAACCGCAGCAGCGGTCACTGTTCTTCATCTCCTCCAGCCGGTAGCCCGTCGCTGCGAGCAGGGCTCGGGGTTCACGCCAGACATCGTTGCCGCGCTTGAGATGACAGGAATCATGATAGGTAACGCTCTGCGCGGCGTTCCCTTTGAGAAGCGTGGAGGCATTGAGGACATTTTCCAGGAAGGCCGAAGCGTCCAGGGTTTTCTCAGAGACACTTAAGGCCCGCTGCGCCCAGACCGGATCGTCTGCCAGGCGCTCGACGAAATCCCTTTTGACGCCCATGGTACAGGTCGGGCAGATACTCAGGACGTAGTCGACATTGGCCTCGGAAAACGCCTTGACACTCTGCTTGGCCAGCTCTATACCGGTCGCCGTATCACCGGCGTAAAGCGCCGGGATACCGCAGCAGTTCTGCTCGACGGGAAAGACCACCTCGACGCCGAGACGGTTGAGCACCTTGACCAGGCTGACACCGACTTCGGGATAGACGAAATCAGCCCCGCAGCCGACAAAAAAACCGACCCGGTAGCGCGGGTTTTCCACCTGCTGTTCGATCGACTTGAACAGCTCACGAAACGACCTCGGTGCGATCGAAGGCAGGTCGCGCCAGCCGGTCAGATCCTTTTCCATAAAATGCATCGGCAGATGACGAATGATCCTGACCGTCGCATCCCCTTCCTTTTCCCGGGTCATCGGCTTCTGCAGTTTCGCCGCCGCCTTGACCATGGTGTGAAACAGGTTGCGATTTTTCATCACCCCCTTGAAGGCGATGTTCTTCACCATCCCCATGCCGTATTCTTTGGTGACCTGATTACGCAGGTGGAGAATGATCTCCTCCAGATCGATCTTGGCCGGGCAGACCGCCGTACAGGAACGGCACCCGATACAGGCCCGGGTAATCTCCCTGGCCTTGTCGAGCCCCTCGTAGAAAGCGGTCAGGATAATGCCAATGGCAGAGATATAGATGCTGCCGAAAACATGGCCGCCGACGGTCTGATAGACCGGACAGACATTGGCGCAGGCGCCGCACTGGATGCAGCGCAGGGCGTCGCGACAGGCCGGTGATTCATACAGGGCCTCACGGCCGCCGTCGATCAGGACGATATGCTGCTCCTTGGTCTCCCCCGCCGTCGGTATCGCCCCGCGGATCCAGGTGATGTAGGAGGTGAGCAGTTGCCCCGTCGCGTTGCGCGGTAACAACCGGGTGATGCGAATAGCATCGTCCATCGTCCGGACCAGCTTGTGCAGCCCGGCAAAGACCACATGGACCCTGGGCAGAGTGGCGCACAGACGCGCATTCCCCTCGTTGGTAACCAGTCCGATACCGCCGGTGTCGGCAATGAGGAAGTTGGCACCGGTCAGCCCGATATCGGCGTTGAAATACTCTTTCCGCAACTGTTCACGGGCAACGTTGACCAGGGTCTTGATGTCGGCGGCGTGGGTCGTCCCGGTCGCTTTGCTGAACAGCTCCGCCACCTCCTCCTTGAACATATGAATCGCCGGCATCACCAGGTGGGAAGGACGCTGGCCGGCCAGTTGTACAATCCACTCGCCCAGGTCGGTTTCTGCAGCACGGATCCCCGCATGTTCAAGGGCCTTGTTGAGATGCGCTTCTTCGGAAACCATCGATTTCGACTTGGCAATGAGTTTGGCGTTTTTCTGTCGCGCCAGGGCAATAACGTAGTCATTGGCCTCCCTGGTGTCCCTGGCAACAAACACCTTGGAACCGGCCGCTTCGGCATTCCTGATAAAGTCCGCCAGCAGCTCCTTGCGGCGCATCCTCACATCATCCTTGATGGCCGCAAGTTCCGTGCGCATCTGCTCGAAATCGAGTCCCTTAAAGGCATTTTCACGGGCAAGCAGGTAGGCGTCACCAAACAGGTGCAGCGCTTCGCTGAGCTTGGGATTGTTCAGGGCCTTCTCGATACTCTGCTTGTACGCGGCCGCGTCAGTCATTGCTGTCTCCTTTTTCAGTCACTGTCCAACCCGTCGGTCCGCCACGGTCACCCCTGCCGGAACGGCAGGGTGCGCGACGCGCGACATGCAGAAAGCCCAAGGGTCCGCTGTTAAATTTCCATCAAATCGCTGGAAACAGATGGGATCACCAGAATGTGGAGTTCACGCGGGCCATGACAGCCGATCGTCAGAACCCTTTCGATATCGGCAGTCCGGCTCGGTCCGGAAATGTAGGCGATAAAACGGGGCTCCGACCCGGCGTGCAGGGTCATCATCGGAGCTGCAGCAGCCAGGTTGTCCTTGAGAACCTTGTCGGGATCGACGATGACAAAGTGCATTTCGGGCAGGGTTGTGGCTAGACGGGTCTCTTCGGCAGTACTTTCAAGAACGACAGTCCCGGTGTCGGCCAGGGCAAAATTGCAGAAAGTTACGCCGGCGCCGGGCATTTGCCCCGCCGTGCGAAAGTCACCATCGAACACCTCGACTCCAGCCTGCAGCATCAACTGCGTCAGCTTCCATCTCCGGGCCAGGGGTGTTGCCGGAATCAACGTCCGTCCCGGCGCTTTTGCTGCAACGTAGGCAGCCGCCTCGTCGAGATTTTTCAGTTCAACAACGTCGGCGCCGACCCGGCGGGAGGCCTCGATAAAACTCTGCAGGTACGCTTGTCCCTTCATCTTCATCCTCTCCCTGACCCGGTCGGTAGGCACGGCGCCCGTGTGACACATCATGACTGGCGGCATTGTTGGCGCCGCAACCACCACTCGATCCTGTCGAATCTGCAGTTCCAAGTCTTTAGTGTATCATCCGGCGCTATTTTTGCCACACCAGGCTCAACCGCTCACTGGTATGACCAATTTATATTTTACAATCTTTACCTTTGTCAATAACCATGTTTGTTTTCAGAAAAAACCGTCCGGCAAAGCGGAACAACCATGTCACCACAACCGGCAGGGTAAAGGCTGGACTTCGAGTATCGCGTCACCTTCTGCACCGATGTTTTTCGCCATCCGGGCCACGTGGCTGGCATCATCCAGGCGACAGACACCTTTTCCCAGGGAACCCGGAGCCCCGCCCCGCTCAATGGGAGAGACATGGGTCACCAGATAAAACAAAAATAATGTCGCAGCAGCCACGCATCCCGACCGCATCGGCTAAACTTGTGTGGGTGTTGTCCAGACGCCAGTTGACTTATTAATGAATCTCTTGATTCTTTTTTGGATCACTAAGACAATGCTGTTTTTAGAACTCTTTTTCTATTCTTTTTATTCTTGATTCATTTTTTGATCAACAAAAGATGGCAACATTGCGACAAAGCAGACTTAAGTCGTGGGAATAAAACGTTTTTATATCAATGGAATGGTCTTTGCTAAGTTGTCAACGCAGAACCGCTATTTCCTGAAGGAGTCCCGCTATGAACGATGTCTTTATCCTCTCGGCCAAACGCACCCCCTTCGGCTCGTTCGGTGGCGCCCTGGCTGACCTCAGCGCTGTTGAGCTGGCTGCCCAGGTGATCAGAAACCTGCTCGCAGAGACCACTTTACCCGGCAACCTGGTTGACGAGGTCATCATCGGCCAGGTGCTTCAGGGCGGCGCCGCGCAGGCTCCGGCACGCCAGGCCATGCGCATGGCAGGCCTGCCCGAACATACCGCCGCGATGACGATCAACAAGGTGTGCGGCAGCGGCCTGAAATCCCTGATGCTCGCCGCCGACAGCATTGCCCTCGGCCATACCGCTATCGCCCTGGCAGGCGGCATGGAAAGCATGTCGCAGGCTCCTTACTGTCTGCAGAAGGCGCGTTTCGGACAGCGCCTTGGCCATGGCCAGCTGCTCGACATGATCATCACCGATGGTCTCCAGGACCCCTACTCCGGGCGGCACATGGGCGAAATCACCGAAGACTGGATCGCCAGCCACGGCCTCAGCCGGGAGCAGCAGGATGCCTTCGCCAGGCGCTCCTACGAACGCTCCCAGGCGGCAGTCAGCAACGGGACCTTCGCGGCGGAAATCGCGTCCGTAGTAATCAAAACCCGCAAGGGCGAGGTCACCGTCAGCACCGATGAGGAGCCCTTCAGGGGCGCCATCGACAAACTGGCGGAGCTGCGCCCGGCCTTCAGCAAAACCGGAACCATCACGGCAGGCAATGCCTCGACCATCAACGATGGCGCCGGCATCGCCCTGCTCGCCGGTGCGGAAGCGGTCAAGGCCCACAACCTGACCCCGATCGCGCGCCTGGTGGCCAGCGCCACCAACAGCATTCATCCCGATCTCTTTCCCGAAGCCCCGGTCGATGCAATTCGCAGGTGCTGCAGCAGGGCCGGGGTCCGCCTCGAAGACATCGGCCTGTTCGAAATCAACGAGGCCTTTGCGGCGGTCCCCCTGGTCGCCATCAAGCAGCTCGGCCTCGACCCCGAACGCGTCAATGTCAACGGTGGCGCCGTTTCCATCGGCCATCCCATCGGTGCCAGCGGCGCCCGGCTGACAGCGACCCTGCTGCGCGAAATGAAGGCCCGGGGAGAACGATATGGTCTCGCCACCCTCTGTATCGGTGGTGGTGAAGCGGTCGCAGCACTCTTTGAGTCTTTGTAAACGCCCCTGCAATGCAATGATGGTTCTTCTGCCCGGCGGATCTCCGCCCGGCAGAGCACACAACTCCGAGGAGAAGAGCGTATGTTCAAACAGGTCACCAATTTCTGCGTAAGACTGGTACAGAGATACCTGCCTGACCCGTTTTTGTTCTGCATCATCCTGACCCTGCTGGTGTTTATCGGGGGAATCACCCTCACCCAACAGGGCCCCATGGACATGATCATTCATTGGAATAAAGGGTTCTGGAACCTCCTGGCCTTTTCAATGCAGATGGTCCTGGTGCTGGTTACCGGGCACACCCTCGCCCACGCACCCATCTTCCAGAAAGGCCTTCAAGCCCTGGCCCGACCTGCCAACACGCCGACGAAAGCCATTCTTGCAGTCACCTTTGTTTCCCTGATTGCCTGTCTGATCAACTGGGGTTTCGGCCTGGTTATCGGAGCCCTCTATGCCCGCCAACTGGCCCGGGAGGTCAAAGGCGTCGATTACCGACTCCTGATCGCCTCTGCCTATTCCGGCTTCATTGTCTGGCATGCGGGCATTTCCGGCTCCATCCCGCTGACCCTTGCGACGGCCGGCCTTGATCTGGCCGGCATGACCAAAGGGGCGGTGGTTGCGCCGATTTCTACCTCCCTGACCATATTTGCCCCCTTCAACATCGCCATCGTCCTGGTCCTGGTGCTGACCCTGCCCTTCCTGTGCCGGTTCATGCATCCCGACAAGGAGGAAACCGTTATTGTTGACAAAAAGCTCCTTGAAAATGACCAGACGCAGACACACCCCTCCCAGAGCAGCAGTACACCCGCCGACTGGCTGGAAAACAGTCCCCTGCTTTCCATGCTGATCGGCGCGATGGGCCTGGTATTCATTATCTACTACTTTGCCAAGAACGGTTTTCAGCTGAACCTGAACATCGTGAACTTTATATTTCTGTTCTGCGGCATCCTTCTGCATGGTACCCCTCGGCGCTTTCTGAACGCGATCACCGTCGCCACCAAAGGATCGGCCGGCATCATTCTCCAGTTTCCCTTTTACGCCGGCATCATGGGGATGATGGTCGGCGCCAACGCCGCGGGATTCTCCCTTGCCGGCCTGATGTCCAACTGGTTTGTGGATATATCGAACCCGACAACGTTTCCCCTGTTTTCCTTCCTCAGCGCCGGCCTGGTCAACTTCTTCGTTCCTTCCGGAGGCGGACAGTGGGCCGTCCAGGCACCCATCATGATGCCGGCCGGAGAGGCCCTCGGAGTTCCCGCGGCCAAGACCGCTATGGCCATCGCCTGGGGGGATGCCTGGACCAACATGATTCAGCCCTTCTGGGCGCTGCCCGCACTGGGAATTGCAGGCCTCGGCGCACGCGACATCATGGGCTATTGCCTGATTGTCATGTTTTACTCCGGGGTGATTATTTCACTGGGACTGATCCTGCTGTAGACCAGCCGTTCCTTTCCAACTTGCCTTTTTTAAAGGAGATCCTTATATGAAACCGATCTACACCGATCCCGCCGAGGCTCTCGCAGGGCTGACACGCAACGACATGACGATTGCCGCGGGCGGATTCGGCCTCTGCGGCATTCCCGAGAACCTTATCAAGGCACTGCGCGACAGCGGCATAACCGGGCTGACCGTGATCAGCAACAACGCCGGGGTTGATGATTTCGGTCTCGGCTGGCTGCTGCAGACCCGCCAGATCAAAAAAATGATTTCCTCCTATGTCGGTGAGAATGCCACCTTTGAGCGCCAGTTCCTCAGTGGCGAGCTCGAACTCGAACTGACGCCGCAAGGAACCCTGGCGGAAAAGCTCAGGGCGGGAGGTGCCGGTATCCCGGCCTTTTTCACCCGCACCGCCTACGGCACCATGCTGGCGGAGAACAAACCGGTACAGCTGTTCAACGGCAAGGAATACGTCCTGGAGGAGAGCATCACCGCTGATCTCGCCGTCGTCAAGGCCTGGAAGGCGGACAAGGCCGGCAACCTGGTTTTCCGTTACACCGCCAATAACTTCAACGCCGCCTGCGCCAAGGCCGGCCGCGTCACCGTCGCCGAAGTCGAGGAAGTGGTTGAGATCGGCGAGCTCGATCCTCATCAGGTCCACGTTCCCGGCAGCTACATCGATCGCATTCTGCTCAGCACCCACCTGGAAAAACCGATCGAGCAACGCACCCTGGCCGGCAAAATTTCCACCAAGGGGTTCACCCCGATCCGCGAATGGCAGGCACGGCGCATCAGCAAGGAATTCACCGACGGCATGTACGCCAACCTCGGCATCGGCATGCCGACCCTGGTCGCCAACTACATTCCCGACCACATCACTGTCACCCTGCACGCGGAAAACGGCCTGCTTGGTGTCGGCCCCTTTCCGGAAGAAGGAAAGGAGGATGCCGACCTGATCAACGCCGGCAAACAGACCATCACCTGGCTGCCCGGCGCGGCGTTCTTTGACAGTTCCGAGTCTTTCGCCATGGTGCGCGGCGGCCACATCGACCTGTCGGTGCTCGGCGCCATGCAGGTGTCCCAATATGGCGATCTGGCCAACTGGATGATTCCCGGCAGCATGGTCAAAGGGCCCGGTGGTGCCATGGATCTGGTCTCCGGGGTCAAAAAGATCATCATCATGATGGACCATTGCGCCAAGGATGGCACCTCCAAGCTGATGACCGAATGCACCCTGCCGCTGACCGGCAAGAACGTTGTTGACATGGTGGTGACCGATCTGGGGGTTTTCGAGGTCGATGCCGAGAAGGGGCTGACCCTCATCGAACTGGCGCCGGACTCGACCATCGAGCTGGTCAAGGAAAAGACCGCCTGCCCGTTTCATATCGCTGCTGGACTCAACTAACCAAGGAGCGTCCCGACATGACCGAACGTATTGCAGTCGTAACCGGCGCCGCCAGCGGCATCGGCCTGGCTATCGCAAAAGCGCTGGCTAAAAACGGTGACAAGGTGGTTCTTGCCGATATCAATGAAGAGGCCGGCACCCGGGAGGCCAGCAACATCGGTGGCATTTTTATCAAGACCGATCTCAGTACGGCGGCGGGTTGTCGTGCCTTGGCAGATGCAGTTTTAGCCGCCTGCGGTCGCTGCGACATCCTGGTCAACAACGCCGGTATCCAGCATGTTGCTCCCATCGAGGAGTTCCCCGAGGAAAAATGGTCATTCATTATCAACCTCATGCTGACTGCACCCTTTTTACTGACCAAGTATTTCTGGCCGTCCATGCGTGAGAATGGCTGGGGCAGAGTTATCAACCTGAATTCCGTCCACGGGTTACGTGCATCTGAATTTAAAGTCGCCTATGTGTCCGCCAAGCACGGCATGAACGGTCTGACAAAAACGACGGCGCTGGAAGGGGCCCCTTACGGGATCACCGTCAACAGTATTTGCCCCGGCTATGTCCGCACCCCGCTGGTGGATGGCCAGATCGCGGATCAGGCCAGAACCCATGGCATCAGCCGTGAGGAGGTTCTGGAAAAAGTGCTGCTGAAAAAACAGGCAATCAAGCGGATGGTAGAGCCTGATGAACTCGGGGACGCGGTGATTTTTCTCTGCTCCGACGCCGCGCGCTGTATCACCGGCAGCACCATGACCATCGACTGTGGCTGGACCGCCAGCTGACAAGCAACCGGACCCTTGATCAGCACGCGGCGCTCAAACGTGAATCCTGGCTTAAGGACACTATGGACAAAAAGTTGCTCGAAATCATCTTCGACAACCTCTACAACGGGATCTACGTTGTCGATGGCAAGGGTGTGACCATCGGGGTCAACAAAACCTTTGAAGAAATGTCGGGTTTCACCAATCAGGAGCTGGCGGGCCGCAGCCTGTACGATCTGGTTGGCAAGGACAACTACTTTTCCGGCTCCGCCAGCCTGCTGGTGCTGGAGCGCAAATGCCCGGTCACCGCGACCTATTCAACCAGCACCAACCGCAAACTGCTGGTCAAGGGACGACCGGTATTCAACGCCGGCGGAGAAATCAAGTACATTATTAACACCATCTGGGATCTGACCGTGGTTCAGTACAGTCACCAGATTGATGCCGACACGGCGCGCAACCAGCTGCTCAGGGAAGATGACATCGTCACCTGCAGCGACAAAATGATGGAAATTATCGACCTGGCGTTACGCGTTGCCGCTACCGATTCGACCATTTTGCTCAACGGCGAGTCGGGAGTCGGCAAGAGCCTGCTCGCCAGAACCATCCATCGTTCCAGCGAACGCAAGACAAAGTCCCTGATCCACATCAATTGCGCGGCCATCCCTGAGAACCTGCTGGAGTCGGAACTCTTCGGTTATGATGCCGGCGCCTTTACCGGTGCCGATCACAAGGGCAAAGCCGGCCTGCTGGAGATGGCAGAGGGGGGAACGGTCTTCCTCGACGAAATCTCCGAGCTCCCCCTGCACCTCCAATCAAAACTGCTCGGTGTGATTCAGGACAAGGAATTCTACCGGGTCGGTGGGCGCAAGATCCAGCAGGCGGATATTCGCCTGATCGCAGCAACCAACAAGGACCTGGCGGAACTGGTCAGTGACGGACTGTTTCGCGAGGACCTCTTCTACCGGCTTAATGTCGTACCCATTACCATCCCCCCCCTGCGCGAACGGCGTGAAGACATCGCCACGCTGATACAGCATTTTACCGAGAAGTACAACCGCAAGTACAACAGCTACAAAAGGTTCACGGAAGAGCTCATCAACCAGATGGTCAAGATGGCCTGGAAGGGGAATATCCGCGAACTCGAAAATGTCGTAGAGCGGAGCATCGTGACCACGGCCGGCGATACCATCAGTTCCGGCAAGGTACAGATTCCGGGACTGCTGCAGACCACCCTGAACGGCGTGCATCTGAAGGACATTCTGGCGGAACGGGAACGGGAAGTGCTGCTCCACGCCCGGGAACTCTACGGGACCACCCGCCGGGTCGCCGCGGCCCTGGGGATCAGCCAGGCAAGTGCCGCGCGCAAACTCAAGCTCCTTGGCAACCGGTAACGCGGCGATTACCCTTGTAAAATCAAGCCTCTGGAGCTTGATGCCAGACAGCCGCGCGGGCCCTGACAAGAACAACGTTTTATTATCTTGACACAAAAGATAAAAAAAATTAGCCTGTCGAAAAATTGGTAATGCCACTTTACCTATTTAATGGATAACCCGTCATATTCTTATACTTGCTTTACCCTGACGGATCGCCGTCAGACTAACATCAGCTGACACATCAAGGAGGAAAACATGAGGCAGTTAAGATTGCTCATCGGGTTGGTTCTGATTCTGACCCTGGCTCTGGCACCCAATGCTTTTGCCCAGCGCGCCAAGTTCGGTGCCGACAAACGTTCCGAGGAAGTCAAAAGGGAACTGCGCACGATCAAACCCTCCACGGAAACCTTCCGCTGGAAGATGGTCATGCCCTGGTCCAAGGGCCTGCTGTTCTACGATATGGCCAACCACTTTGCCGAGTCGGTGAAACTGGCTTCCGGTGGCCGCCTGGACATCAAACTGTTCTCTGCCGGCGAACTGGTTGGTGCGATGGAATCCTTTGACGCGGTCAGCAAGGGCTCCGCTGAAATCGGCCATGACTGGCCCGGCTACTGGATGGGCAAGAATGAGAACTTCAACTCCTTTGCCTCTGTTCCTTTCGGCCTTGACACCGAGGGCTACAATATCTGGCTCTACGAGCGCGGTGGCCTTGAGCAGATGCAGGAACTCTACGGGCGCTACAACCTCTATGCCCTCCCGGGTGGTAACGGCGGCCAGGAAATGGGCTTCTTTTCCAACAAAAAAGCCACCACCATGGCTGACTACAAGGGAATGCGCGTACGGACCCCCGGCTGGTACATGGACATCATGAACAACCTGGGCGCCTCCGTCACGCCACTGCCCGGCGGTGAAATCTACCTTGCCCTGGAGCGCGGCGTCATCGACGGTGCCGAGTTCAGCACCCCGGCGATCAACTATCCGATGGGCTTCGACGAAATCACCAAGTACGTTCTCACCCCCGGCGTCCATCAACCTTCCGTCCAGTGTGCCCTGTTCATCAACAAGGACGCCTGGGACAAACTGCCGGCCGACCTGAAGTGGATCGTCGACATCGCTGCCAAGGAGACCCAGCTCTGGTCAACCGCATGGCAGGAGAACCTGAATATCGAAGCGATCAAACTCTTCAAAGAAAAAGTTGAGTTCGTCAAGATGGATGACGAAGCGATCACCGAATTCGCCAAAGTTACCAAAGCCTACCTGGAAGAGGTCAAGGCAAGAAACCCTGACGCTAAAAAGACCCTTGAGTCCCAGGAACTGTTCAAGCAGGAATTCGCTGACTGGCGCGAAATCCGCAGCGGGATCACCCCCTGGCCGATCGATGACTTCATCAACGGCAAGCGCCTGCAGTAAGCGAATCCTTTAAAACCTGCGGCGGGAGCGAAAGCTTGGCTCCCGCCGTTACTTTGCCGGGAATTTCCTGTTTTTGTGAGGCACTCATGCAGCAAATCGCTCGCGCCATAGAAGCCTTAGTCGAGTTTATCGGTTATTATTCCGCCTACCTGATCCTCCCCCTGATCGGCGTGGTCAGCTTCGAAGTTCTGATGCGTTACGGGTTCAACGCGCCGACGGTCTGGGCTTTTGAGTTAACGGTGTTCATCTACGGGGTTCACTACATGCTCGCCCTTGGCTATGCGCATAAACATGATGGTCATGTGGCGATCGATGTCGTCGAGGCACGACTGCCGAGGGTTCCGCGAACCCTGGTGCGGATTGCCGCAAACATCCTTCTGTTCATTCCTTCGATTGGCCTGATCACCATCTGGTCCTTTATCTACTTCTACACCTCCTGGGGTTTCAATGAGCGCGCTTCGTCTTCGTGGGGGCCCCTGATCTACCCCTATAAATTCGCCATGGCTGTCGGCTTCCTGCTCTTTTTCCTCCAGGGTGTGGCCAAGCTGATTAAAGATATCCGTTCCCTGCGCAATCCCGAGTAATCGCAGCCCGCACCGGAGAGAGTTTAATTATGACCCCCGAAATCATGACTGTTCTCATGTTCGCCACCCTGGTGGCTGCTATTATCATCGGCCACCCGCTGGCGGTGACGCTTGCTGTTGTTTCCCTGCTCTTCGGGCTGGTTGACAACGGCTTTAACGTCCCCGGACTGCTCGACCTGTTTGTCAATAACGCCTGGGGGATTTTTCTTAACTATACCCTGGTGGCAATTCCTCTATTTATCTTCATGGCCCAGATCCTCGACCGATCAAAGGTGTCAGAGGGGCTGTTTGACGCCCTCTATGTCGTCCTTGGTGGGCTGCGCGGTGGCCTCGGACTGGCGGTCATCGTCGTGTCCACGGTGTTTGCCGCAACCACGGGAATTATCGGCGCCTCCGTAGTGGCGATGGGATTGATGGCCGGGCCGGCCCTGCTCAGACGCGGCTATGACCGGGGGATGTCAGCCGGCATTATCTGTTCCTCCGGTACCCTGGGCATTCTTATTCCACCAAGCATCATGCTGGTTGTTTACGGCGGCCTGACCGGCATGAAGGAAACCTCCGTCGGCAACCTCTTTGCTGCGGCCATCATTCCGGGACTGGTGCTGTCCGGGCTCTACGTCCTTTATGTCGGCCTGCGCTGCGCCATCAACCCAAAACTGGGTCCGCCGATTCCGCGTGAAGAACGCACGGCGACCATCGGCCAGAAATTCATGATGACGGCCAGAAATTTTGTTCCCCCTTTCGGCCTGATCCTGGTTGTCATGGGAACCATCCTCGCCGGAATGGCAACCCCGACGGAAGCGGCGGCACTTGGGGCCGTCGGCGCCATGCTCCTCGCCCTCGTCTCGCGCAAGCTGTCCTGGCAGGTCATTACCCAGGCCTCCCTGTCAACCGCCCGTACCACCGCCATGATCATGGCGCTGTTTGTCGGTGGCAAGCTGTTCAGTGTCGTCTTCCTCAGCATGGGCGGTGGCGACGTTGTCGCCGATGCCCTGCTGGGCATGGATGTCAGCGAGTATGTCGTTCTGGCGATCATGATGCTGGTGGTCTTTTTTCTTGGCATGTTCATCGACTGGGCGGCCATTCTGCTGGTGGTTGTCCCGATCTTCACACCGATCGCCATGGACCTCGGGTTCAATCCCCTGTGGTTCGCCATGCTGATCTGCATCAATCTGCAGACCTCCTTTCTGACCCCACCCTTCGGTTATGCCCTCTTCTATTTCAAGGGGGTTGCGCCACCGGAATACAGCATGGGAGACATCTACCGGGGAATTATTCCCTTTGTCCTGATCCAGGCCTTTGGCCTGGCGCTGATGGTGACCTATCCGCAAATCATCACCTGGCTGCCTGACCTGATCTTCGGCCGCTAACGGCGGTTCCGGACACCCAGCTGTTTTTTTTGCAAGGGCCCTGTTGGCATCACTGACAGGGCCCTTGCTTATCCCCGGCAGCATCCCGGTAAATTCGATAACATCGTTTTAAGCGCTTGACAGCCACTGGAAAAATCTTTATTTTTTGGTATGACCAATTTACCATATAATCATTATAACAATGAGACACAGCGGCCAGGCTGACCACCTGGCGATCTTCGCGGCCCGCGGCGACCCCTGCCGGCAAAGCCTGGTCAATCACAGGAACCCCTTAAACGACAACGGTGAGGCGACATGATCACAAAAAGTGCGCTGGAAGAACTTGAACAGGCCCTGGGAAAAGACCAGCTGGTCACGGCCCGCGAAGACCTGCTGGTGCTGGGCTATGATTCGACTCCGGGGCTGCACGCCATGCCCGACCTGGTCGTCTATCCGACCAGCACCGACCAGGTTGTCCGTATCGTCGAAATAGCCCGCGACCACAATCTCCCTCTGACCCCCCGCGGCAGTGGCACCGGGCTGTCCGGTGGCAGCATCCCGATCAATGGCGGCATCGTCATCTGCCTCAACAAGATGAACAGAATCCTCGAAATCGACGAGGAAAACCTGACCGCGACCTGCCAGGCGGGGGTGATCACCCTGGACCTGTTCAACGCAGTCGCCGCCAGGGGCCTCTTCTATCCCCCCGATCCCGGCTCACAGAAGATATCAACCCTGGCAGGCAATGTCATGGAAGACGCCGGCGGCTTGCGCGGGCTCAAATACGGGGTCACGCGTGATTATGTGATGGCCCTGACCTGCGTCCTTGCTGATGGCAGCCTGATTACGACCGGCGGCAAGAGCGTCAAGGATGTTGCGGGCTACGCCTTCAAGGATCTTCTCATCGGTTCCGAGGGCACCCTCGGCATTATCACCGAGGTGACCGTCAAGCTGATTCCGCCGCCGCAGACCAAGCAGACCTTTCTGGCCTACTTCGACAATATCCGCACCGCCGGCGAGGCGGTGTCCAAGATTATCGCCGCCAAAATCATCCCTTCGACGATGGAAATCATGGACAAGGCAACGATCAATTGTGTCGAGGACTATGTCGGCATCGGGCTGCCGCGGCAAATGGCCGCCCTGTTACTGATCGAGGTGGACGGCCACGCTGCCGTCGTCGCCGAAGAGGCGGACGCGGTGCGGGCGATTCTCGAACAGGTCAAGGCAACAGAGGTCCACCAGGCAAAAAACGCCGAAGACGCGATGAAGCTGGCCGAAGCCCGGCGCACGGCACTCTCCGCCCTGGCACGTGTGTCGCCCACCACCCTGCTGGAAGATGCCACGGTCCCCCGCTCACGCCTGGCCGAAACCTTCACCCTGATCGAACAGTTGACGGAGAAGTACCAACTCACCGTCGGCACCTTCGGTCACGCCGGCGACGGCAACCTGCATCCGACGGTATTGTGCGATGAGCGCAACGCCGATGAAATGAAGCGCGCTCATGCCTTTTATGATGAGCTCTATGAGCAGGTCCTCGCCTGGGGGGGAACGGTCTCCGGAGAACATGGCATCGGGATCGCGAAGAAGGGCTATCTTGCCCGGCAGATCGGCCCCGGCGGCGTTGCCGTCATGCGGCGCATCAAGCACGCCTTCGATCCGCAGGGGATTATGAACCCGGGCAAAATTTTCACCGCCAGCCAGGAGTAGGCCGATGACCGATCAGCAAACCGCCTGCAATTTCACCGCGCAGGATGCACCGCAGTATGAAGATGTGCTGCAATGCATGCGCTGCGGCTTCTGCCTGCCGACCTGTCCAACCTTCGCCCTGACCGGCAGGGAACGCTCCAGCCCGCGTGGGCGGGTCGCGCTGGCCCGGGCGGTTGCCGAGGGGCACCTGGAGGTTAATCAGGCGATCAAAGAAGAGGCTTTTTTCTGCCTCGACTGTCGCGCCTGTACCACCGCCTGCCCATCGGGGGTCAGGGCCGGTGAAGTCATGGAAGTCTGCCGTTCCCAGGTTCACCAGCAACTGCCGGCACCAAAATGGCAGGCCGGCCTGCGCCGCCTGGTTCTCACCAGGATGGTCACCAATCCCGACCTGCTGGAAACCTCCATGCTGCCGGCGCGACTCTATCAGAAGCTCGGCATCCAGTGGCTGGTACGCAACAGCAGAATTCTCAAATTCGCCCCGACCTGGATCGACAAGGCCGAAGGGATGCTGCCGGCACTCGCCCCTCCGTTACGGCCGCAACTGCCCGACGTCAGCCCGGCGCGGGGGGAAAAACGCGGTACCGTTGCTTTTTTTCTCGGCTGCGTCATGACCCTGCTCTATCCGGAGGTCTCGCGTCAGACCGTCAAGGTCCTCAATCACCAGGGCTTCGACGTTATCACCCCGAAACAGCAGAAATGCTGCGGCGCACCCCATCTGACCGAAGGGGACCGGGACACCGCACGGCAGCTGGCCGCCTTTAACCTTGACCTGTTCCTCGATCTCCAAGTGGACGCGATCGTCACTGACTGTGCCGGGTGCGGGGCGGCGCTGAAAGAATACGAGGAGATCCTCGGCGAACGTGCAGATCACCAGCGGCTCGCGCTGTTTCACAAAAAGATCAAGGATGTCAGTGAATTTCTGGTGGAGGTCGGCATTCGCACAGACGACTTGCAGCCGGTCAATGAAGTGATCACCTATCATGAGCCCTGCCACCTGTGCCATGCCCAGGGGATCAGCAGACAGCCACGCGCAGTGCTCGAGGCCATCCCCGGGGTCGAGTTCCGTGAAATGCGGGAAGCCTCCTGGTGCTGTGGCTCGGCTGCGACCTTCAGCCTGAAATTTACGGAGGAAAGCCAGCGGATTCTAGACCGCAAGCTGGAGAATGTCCGCAACACCGGCGCCGCGCTCCTGGTCACCGCCAACCCCGGCTGTCACCTGCAGCTGGCCTGGGGACTACGCCAGGCCGGGATGCCGCAAACGGTCCTGCATATCACCGAACTGCTCGGCCGCGCCACCCCTGACTGAACGGGCAAAACGGCCGCATCCCGATGACGGGTAAAAGGCCGCCGCGATACGGGGTCGATGAGACCCCTGGCAGGGAAATCGTCGATGTCGGCCCGCCATGACGGGCTCACTTTGGGCTAGTGATGGACGGGGAACCGCACGGGAATGCCTTCCGGCGTCGCGTGGAGCAGTTCCAGTGTTGCCGCAGCAGGAAGGGCCATGCCATAGAAATGGCCCTGCACCTCCCGGCAGCCCAGGTTACGCAGATGTTCGAACTGCGCGTGCGTTTCCACCCCCTTGGCGGCAAGGGTCAGATTGAGCCCCCGGGCCATCATCGCGATCCCATCAGCGATGCGACCGGCACCACGTTGCGGGTCGATGTCACGGACAAAGGAACGATCGATCATCAGGGTCTTGACGGGAAGATCCTGCAGGTAGATCAACGGTGCGTGACCGCAGCCGAAGTCGTCTATGACGATCGCCACGCCCAGCATGCCGAGGGCGTGCAGGGCAGTAACCGCCTTGTGCGTGCCCCCGAGAATACCCTGTTCGGTGATGTGAACCTCAAAGGATTCGGCGGCAAGGCCGGATCCGCTGATCGTTCTGGCGAAGGTGTCAACAAAGGCCTCCGATTCCAGTTCCACCGTCGACACATTCAAAGAAACCCTGATGCCGGGCAGATACTCTTGCCAGCGCGCCAGTTCCCGGCACACCTCGGTCAGAACCCACCCCCCTATGGGGATGATCTCGCCACTCTTCTCGGCGACGGCAATAAAATCCGCCGGGCACAGCAGACCGCGCCGGGGATGCCGCCAGCGCAACAGCGCTTCCATCCCGACAATGCCATGATTCTCCGGGTCGATCTTGGGCTGAAAAAAGACCTCGAACTGCCCCTGCTGCAGGGCCTGCTGCAGTTCGGCAACAATCGTCGGCGTCTCGACGCAACCCTGCATAGTGCAGGAGTAGAAGCTATAGCCGTCCCTGCCGGTCTGCTTGGCCTGGTACATGGCGACATCGGCGCAGTGAAGCAGGTCCTCCAGCGATGTGCCGTTATCGGGATAGATGGCAATTCCCAGGCTCCCGCTCAGATGCAGGACCCGATCCCCGACCGGTAACGGCAGGCGCAGCGCCGCGAGGATCTTGTCCGCCACCGCCGTAACATCCCGGGGTTCCGCAACATCCCCGAGCAGCAGGGAAAATTCATCTCCCCCGAAACGACTTAGGGTGTCTTCGCTGCGGATGGCAGCGAGAATCCGCTCGGCGACCAGCTGCAGCACCCGGTCGCCGATCACGTGCCCACAACTGTCGTTGATCTGCTTGAAACGATCCAGGTCCATGAAGATCAGCGCAAATTTTGATTGATTGCGCTTGGCATGGGCCAGCGCCAGTGCCACGCGATCCGCGAAGAGCAGGCGGTTCGGCAGCCGGGTCAACGGATCATGATAGGCCTGGTGGCTGATCTGCGCCTCGAAGGATTTCCGCTCACTGATATTCCGCGCATGGCCCAGCGTCCCGGTAAAGACCCTCTCGCCCTGGTCATTCTGCGAATACAGTCCCATGGCATTGAGCTCGACGATCAGCTCGGCCCCATCCGGCCCGCCGCGAGGGACATCGGGATTGACCTGCAGACGCATTTCAATGCTCCGTGAAGCCCGCTCGCCGCTGCGCTGTTCGCTGAAGAAGCGACATGCCGCTTCGGCATTGTGCGGATGGACCATGACGGAAAAATGCTGCCCGAGGATCTCGTGCCGCCGGTAGCCGAGCAACCCTTCAACCATATCATTGACAAAGGTGAACCTGCCGGCGCTGTCGAGCATATAGATGAAGTCGGGGGAATTGTTGACGATAAAACGATGTACCCGCTCGGACTCGGCCAGAGCCTGTTCACTGCGCAGCAGTTGCTGGCGGTAACGATGACGCTCGAGGCCGCGCCCGACCGCTGCGAGAAGTTCTTCCGGCTGATACGGCTTACGAACGAAATCATAGGCACCAAGGCGCAACGCTTCCTTGATCGAGACAAGGGCACTGTCGGAGCTCAAAACAACAATCTCGGGATCCTGCTCCGAGTGGCTGACCAACTCCAGCAGACTGCTCCCGCCGGCATTCGAAATCTGCAGATCAAGCAGCAGCAGCTGATAACGGTGGCGCTCAAGGGCGGCAAGGGCGGCCGTGCAGCTCGTCGCCAGATCAGCCTGGTAGCCATTGATGCGCAACAGCGCCTGCAGACTGTAAAGCAGGGAAATCTGGTCGCCGACCAGCAGAATTGCCGCAGAATCAACGCGCTGAAGTTCGACCGGAGACAGGCACTTCAATGGGAGGTCTCCCGGGGGAACAGGTTCCAGTTCTCGGCCAGGGGAATCTGCAGGTAGAAGCTGCTCCCGGAACCCGGCGCGCTGTGACAGCTGATCCGCGCGCCAAGGTCTTCCACCATGCCCTTGACGATGCTCAGACCGGAACCGCTGTAGCCGGCACCCTTGGTACTGACCAGCGGTCGGAACAGCTTGTCGCGCACCGCGGCAGGAATTCCGGGGCCGTTATCCTGCACGCAGACCTCAACGTAGCGCTGCCGTTCAGCACAATAGCCATCCCGTGTCGTCAGGACAATCTCCCCGCCCTGGCCAAGGGCCTCGGCAGCATTTTTGATCAGGTTGACAAGAATCTGGCGCACCAGCACTGGCAGGGTTGTCACAGCTGGCAGATCACTCTGCAATTGATAGCGCACCGCGATGGCGCGGGGGTCGATCTCGACATCGCGCAGCACCTCCACCGCCTCCTCCACGAGCAGGTTGAGGTCCACCTCCTGATCAGGAAATTCCTCCATATCCTGCTGATTGAGGTAGTAGCTGACGATCTCGTCAATCCGCTGCGCCTCCTGACGGATCGCCTCCGTCAGTTCACGGTTGGCGTTGTCGTTGAGCGCATTGCGCAACACCGCAGCGTAATTGGTGATCGTCGTCAGCGGGCTGCTGATTTCATGGTTGACCCGGCGCAACAGGCTGGTGCTGTCGCCGAGCCGCGACAGGTCGCCGGCCAGCACCCGTGCCAGTGCCGCACTGACCACCGGATGCAGCATCGTCACCGAGGCATCGAGGGCCGCTGCGCCGTCATTTTCGGCTGCCAGGCCAAACACCACGACGGCCAGCGGATGACCATTGATGCGCAGCGGTTGACAAAGGATCGCCGGGCTGGCAGACAGACGCAGCAGCAGATGATCCGTCACCGTCAACGGCAGGTTTGATGTCCGTGAGTTCAGCGGCAGGTTCTGGAGCAGTGCGCGGGACGCGAGGCAGGACTGGGCCGCCAGCGGGATCCTGAGCTCACCGGGCAGACGTGAGGCACCGGCGGAAGAGAGCCCGACCAGTTCCTGGCAACGTTGATCAAACACCAGGAAATGGACGCTCTTTGCCGTGCAGTTCTCCAGATAGAGGCTGCCGGAAATCCGCGTCACTTCTTCCGGAGTGGTCCCGGCAGCGAGGCGCGCACGGGCCGCCTCCTGCCCTGCCACCAGAAAGACCTGGTCGGTCAGACGCCGGCAGGCCACGGCAAAAGCGTCAGCGGGCCGGCTGCGCTCATCGCCGGCCTGAGGTGCCGGGGGGACCAGGTCGCGGACCCAGTCAAACAGGTACTGCGTTTCCGTCGGGCGGAGATGGAAGAATTCCTCACCGGTCCGCAGAACATCCGGAGGCAGCTCGCTGCCGGCGGCGGCGAACAATTGCGCCAGACGGGCGATACGAAACAAGGGGTTTGCCGATTCGAGCTGGTTGCTGTCCGCAGCCAGGTGACGAACAGCATCGCCGAGAAAGGAATCGAGGTGCCACTGCTCTATCTGGCCGGCCGCAACGTCGAGATGATCGTGCTGGAAACACTGGCGTTCGACAGACAGCTGTGCGGGTGAACTCCAGGGCGGCGGGGACTGGTCCAGGTAGCTCTGCCGGTGACGCATGAACAGCAGGTGGATGCCGAGATTCTGCAGCAGACCGCAGAGCTGCGCCTCCTCGATATAGGAATAGTTGACGGACGGGGCAATACAGCGGGCGGCCTGGCCGGTGAGTCGGGCGGTGTGCGTAAGCCTGGTGTAAAAATCCAATTCTTCCGGGGTCAGATCATGCTCGAGAATCTGCCGCGCGGATTTGAGTGCCAGACCGATGATCATCGGATAGCCGAGGAGCTGGACAGCCGAGGTCACCGGCTCCGTCGCATCCAGCGGCGTAGCATTGAGCCTGATGGCCACATCAATCACCTTGGCGGCAAAGGGAGCCTCCTGCAGGATAATTTCGGAGACTTTCTGCAGCGGAGCATTTTCCAGGCAAGCGGCGAGGAGATCCGCGAGACCCTCTGGCAGACAGAGCAGGGAGGAGATCTCCACATTACCGGACATGCTTGGCAGATCGGCCGGCAAAGGGATTTTTTTGGTTGCGACAACACCCACGCTACGAATCCTTTATCTGCGACACGACAAAACAATTGCTGGACATTATTCACCATCAGCCCGGTCCGGACAAGCACAAAGAGTAAAAATCCATTTATATTCGACCAGTTAGGGTCACAAAAAAAGCCGGGGAAAAGACCGCTGCAACGGGTTCGTTTGCTCATCTGCGCCCGGCAACCCCCTGAAATAGCATGAATTATTTTTTATGGCCCGACCCTGCGCACAGCCTCTTGGTGGTCCGCGCCTTGCTGCGCGGCAGCAGGCGGCGCAAGAATCATTTTGACAGAGTCCGCGGCAAGGCCTAACCTTGGCCAAGTAAAAATCAACTCAATCGCAGAGGGACTATGAACTCAACAGCACAAATGCGGACGGAAGAGATTATCAGCAGCCTGGGCGAATTCGGCAAGGAGAACCTCGTTGAGATTCTCCGCCGCCTGCTGCAGGGGATCGAGCAAATCTGTGGTGGCAGCCCGTGCCGCATCTACCTGGAGGATCTGACGATCGGATCCTTGAGCTGTGCCGCCGGCGACAACGACGATCTGCAGGGAACCTACGAAACCAGCTTCCCGATCAACGACAGGTTCTTTCCCGTCCCCCTGGTCTACCAGCAGAAAAGGGAAATGTCGGTGACCAATCTTGCGCGCCATCCCAAGGCCGCCCCGGCGGGAGACAGGCCCGCCGAGGAATCCTACTATCTGCTGCCGATCCTCCACCTCGGTCGTTCCATCGGGGTTCTGAGCCTCGATCGCACCGGACAGCAGCCGACGCCTGACGAACTGCTTCTGCGCCAGCTGCGCAAGCTGCTGAGCGAAACAGCGCCGACTCTCAACCGGGCGCGTAAATACCATCAACAGCTGTTGCTGGCGCGGCGCGTCGATGAGGCCAAGAAACGTGAGGCGGCGCTGTTCATGGTCAAATCCGCCGCACAGCTGATTGACCGGGTCGCCCTCGCCTCGGTGCTGATTCCCGTGCCCTCGGAGATCGACGGTGAACGCACCCTGCAGATTCTCGCCTCCTATTCGAAGGAACGTGAAGCGGGGCGTCTCTATGAGGAGGAAAAACTGATCAATCTGGCTCCGGGGGGATCGCTGATCTCGCGCTTCATCGACCGGGCCGGGGTGATTGTTGACGACAGCCTCCTGGCGCCCCTCTACATCGAAAAGCTCGCCGCGGAAACCCTGCAGAAACGTTACCTGACGGAAGACCTCGGCCTGAAATCTCTCTACATCGTGCCGCGCTACGACAAACAGAACCGGCGCGTCATCTGCCTGGTCAACTACTACACCAAGGATCGTTACCAGTTCACCCCGTTTGAGCGCGATCTGCTCGACGCCCACGCCGAGATGGCCCAGCGCGTGGTCCAGGAAATCGGCGATGAACACCTCGAGATCCAGATCCTCTCCGAGATCGGTGACCTGCTCCAGCAGTCGAGCGACGGCCTGCGCCCGTTCCTGCACCGGGTTCTCTCCAAGGCAACCCAGCTGATCGGCGCCGACACCGGCAGCCTGGCCCTGGTGCGTGAATTTCAGGGGGAGCGCTGGTTGCTGGTGGAGGATGACCAGGGCAACCTGATCGGTGCCAAGAACAAGGACTGGATGAAGAAATATATCCCTCCCATCCGTGTCGGGGGCAAGGAGCTGGCCACCGGGGAGCGCAGTCTGACCGGACTGGCAGCGGCAACGCGCCGGCCGCAGACCATTGATGACTGTCATGAGGGGAGTGACGAGGAAAAATTCTACCGTCCGGTGACCGAGGCGATCCGCAGTGAAATCGCCGTCCCGATCATTTACAACGACGAGGTTCTCGCGGTCATCTGCCTCGACAGCCTGCGGCCGCACTATTTCACCGATGAACACCAGCGTATCCTGATGATCATTGCGCGGATGATCGGCCACCACCTGGCGAACCTGCAGAAGATCGATCAGCTGACCAGTGAAATTGATCGGCTGCGCCAGGATGTCGGCTACAAGGACCCCAAGGTCACCTCCTACCGTCTCGGCAACATCATCGGCAATTCCAGCAAAACCCAGGAAATCATCACCACCATCCAGCGCATCAGCCCGCCGCTGTGCGAGCGCATCGCCCAATGGCACAAGCAGGGCGTCCCGGATCAGGGGGAATTTCTCGGCCTGCCCTCCATCCTGATTACCGGCGAGACCGGTGCCGGCAAGGAATTTCTCTTCAACAACTTTTTCTCCGAACTGAGCCGCATCTTCCGCCAGCAGCTCAATGGTCGCATCGGCCTGCCGCTGAAAAAGACCAACATCGCCGCCTACAGCGGTGAGCTGACCTACTCGGAACTGTTCGGACACAAACGCGGAGCCTTTACCGGGGCCCACAGCGATCGCCGCGGGATTCTCGAGGAGGCCCATGGCGGGGTGGTCTTTCTCGACGAAATCGGCGATGCCGACCCGAAGACCCAGGTCCAGTTACTGCGCTTTCTCGACAGTGGCGAGTTCATCCGCCTCGGCGAGAACATCACCCGCCACTCCCAGGTGCTCCTGGTCGCCGGTACCAACCGCGACCTGCGGCAGCTGATCGCCGACGGCACCTTTCGCGAAGACCTCTACCACCGCCTGTCCGAACTGATCATTGAAGTCCCCTCGCTCAATCAACGGCGGGAGGATATTCCCGATCTCGCCGTCCACCTGCTCGGTCGCCTGTACCAGGCCTATCACAAGCCGGACCAGAACGGCAGTGACCTGCCGCTGCTGAGCCAGACGGCAAAAAACCTGCTCAGCCGCCACCACTACACCGGCAATATCCGTGAACTGCGCAGCATCCTGCTGCGCGCCATGCTGCTGCGGCGGGAAAACATCATCCAGGCCCAGGATATCAGCAGTGCCCTGCAGCCCCAGGCCTTCAGCCGCGCGGAACACACCGATTCCGGCCACCAGGCACTGGTCGACCAGCTGGCGGAAGAGACGCTCCAGAAACTCCTCAATGAAGAACTGGATTTCTGGTCAGCGATTTATGAACCGTACGCCCGTCAGGAAATAACCCGCGACATGGTTCTGAAGCTGGTCGAGAAAGCTCGTGCAGAGGGGGGAACCAACATGCCGAAACTGGCACGCCTGCTGCGTGCCTGCGATCCTGCCGCCACAACTGCAGACGAAAAGAAGAGTTTTTACCGTTTCAAAAATTTCTTTTACAAGACGGTCCGGCTGCACTGGTAGGCGTCAGCGGATCTCCAGGCCGGAGCACGCCAGGCACTGCTCGACGCGATCACGGTCAGCCGGCGCCCAGGGTCCGACAACGACGAGATTCAGCGTACGGCTGCAGATCAGCTCGCGGATCACCTGCTGCAGGAGCTGTGGGGTGAGCTGCTGCAGTTCACGCCGGTCCTGTTCAAGGGTGCGCAGGTAATCAACCTGCAGCCCCCAGCCATAGCGCACCGCCAAAGAATCGCTCTGGTCGAGGGAAAAATCGAGATCAAACAGATAGGTCCTGATCGCCGCCGCCAATTCGTCGGCCGGCAGTGGCTGCTCGCGCAGTTCGACGAGAACCTTGAGCATCTCGGTCATGGCGGCATGCAGATTAGCCGGCGCCACGAGCAGATCGATGGCCAGGTAACCGCAGTCATCCAGGAGCAGGGAGTTGGCATCGACAGCGTAGGTCAGCCCCAGCTCTTCACGCAGACGCAGCGGCAGCCGTGCCCCGGCACCCCAGGCGAGAATACGGCGCAGCAGACGCACGGCGAGGGTCCGCGGATCGCGCCGGCCGGGCAGGCGAAAGGCCAGCTGCAGCCCGATCTGGGAATCTGAATCATGAACCCAGCGACTCTGCGGGCCGGCCTGCGTCATCGCCCGGGCCGGCACAACCGGTTTGACTGTCCGCCGTTGCCAGTCGCCGAACTCCCGCTCTGCGGCCGCGCGGAATTCTTCGCGGCAGACCGGACCACAGACACAAAGAACCAGGTTGTCCGGCAGGTACCAGTCGTTGTAATGCCCTTCGAGCTGCGCGCGTCCGATCCGCCCAAGGGTTTCCGGGGATCCGATCAATGACGCGCCGAGAGGATGGCCCGGCCACAGCAGTTCGGCCATCAGGTTGTCGGGATTGATCTGCTCGCCCTGCTCGTTGAAGTCTTCTCGCGCTTCCTCAAGAATGATGCGCCGCTCCGTATCGATGTCATTAAAACGGGGGCGCCTGAGCATGGAGGCAAACAGACCGATGCCGCGCGCCAGGCAGGCCGGATGAACACGCGAGTGGAAACAGGTGGTCTCCATGTCCGTCGACGCGTTGACCGCGCCGCCGATCGCTTCAAAGGCCCGTTCCAGCTCGGTGCTGTTGCGAAATTCCGCCGTGCCACGAAACAGCATATGTTCGAGAAAGTGGGAAATCCCCGCCTCGGGCAGAGCTTCGCAGCGGCCGCCCACGGCAACGTAACAGACCAGTTCCACCGAGTGCTGATGGGGCATCGGTACCGTCACCAGACGCACGCCATTGCTTAAGCTGTCAACCAGGTATTCACTCATCTACGATCAGACCATTGTCCTGCGAGGCAAGGCACATCGCCACCCGCCACCCGCAGCAAGAAGTTTCATCGGGCAAAAACTGCGACGGGCCACCGTCTGGCGGCAGCCCGTCGTGACCAACATGCAAAAAAAGGGGGGCCACTAGCGCGCCAGGAGGCGGGCCGCATCCTTGGCGTGGTAGGTGATGATCAGATCGGCGCCGGCGCGCTTCATCCCCAGCAGGGTCTCCATCATCACGCCGTCACCGTCGATCCAGCCCCGTTCAGCCGCCGCTTTGACCATACTGTATTCGCCGGAGACATTGTAGGCGACCAGCGGCAGATCGAAGTTTTCCTTGAGATCCCGCAAGATATCCAGGTAGGCCAGGGCCGGTTTCACCATGAGAAAATCCGCCGCTTCCGCGACATCCTGGGAAGCCTCGCGCAGTGCCTCGGTCCGGTTGGCCGGATCCATCTGGTAGCTGCGCCGGTCCCCGAATTCCGGGGTACTTTCCGCCGCCTCGCGAAAGGGCCCGTAATAGGAACTGGCATATTTGACCGCATAACTCATGATCGGAATATGCTCGTAGCCGTTATCGTCAAGGATCATCCTGATGGCTGCCACACGTCCATCCATCATGTCCGACGGCGCGATCATATCGGCACCCGCCTGGGCGTGGGACAGGGCTTCGCGGGCGAGGAGGTCAAGGGTGGCATCGTTATCAACATCGCCGTCCTTGATCACCCCGCAATGGCCATGGTCGGTGTATTCGCAGAGACAGACATCAGTGATGACGATGAGCTCCGGCACCGCCTGCTTGATCGCCCGGATGGTGTTCTGGATGATGCCGCTGGCGCAGTAGGCGTCACTGCCGACGGCATCCTTGGTCTCCGGAATGCCGAACAGGATCACCGCCGGAATCCCGAGGCGATGGACCTCCTGTGCTTCGGCGACAATGTGTTCGATGGATTGCTGATAGATTCCCGGCATGGAACCGATCTCTTTTTTTATATTCTCGCCGAAAGCGCTGAACATCGGGTAGATCAGGTCGTCGACGCGCAGATGGGTCTGACGCACCATGCGGCGGATGCTGGCATTGCGACGCAGGCGCCGCGGCCGGTAATCAGGGAAATTCATTGTCAACTCCTGTGCATGAGAGAGGGAGCAGCCATAACTGCCGTCATTGGGTCCGATAGTACGCGACCATCGCTGCCAGCAGCGCGTCCATGGTCCAGGCCGACGGCTCCAGCGTCACCTCGAAACCCTGCGCGCGAATCGTCGCCGAGGTCTGCGGACCGATGGAAAAAAAAGCGGTACGCCCTTTCAGCCGCTGTAGCTCGTCGCCAAGCATCTCCTGCAGATGCAGAAAGGTCGACGAAGAACTGAAACAGATGGCGTCCAGGGTACCGGCGGCGAGAAGCGCCCGGATGCGGGCAGTATTCTCTGCCGGGATGACCGCCTGGTAGGCGACCGGATCATCGACGAGAGCCCCTGCGGCACGCAATTCGGTGGCCAGCAGCGGGCGCGCCGCCGCCGCCCGGGGATAAAGAATCTTCTTGCCCGTCACCCCCCTGGCGAGCAGGGCGGCGAGCACCCCTTCGGCACGATGATCGGCGGGCACCAGGGTGGCACGCAGCTTGTACTCTTCCAGTGCCGCGGCGGTTTTGGGTCCGACCGCGACCAGCTCGAGCTGGCGCAGCACACCGAAATACTGATGATTTTCGAGCATCCGCTCGATCAGCACGCGGACCGCGTTCACCGATGTCAGAATAACGATGTCGTAGCGATCCAGATCGACCACCGCCTGGTCGAGGGGCTGCAAACTCGGCGGTGGTACGATGGTGATGGTCGGCAGGCAGATCGCCTCACCACCCAGCTCCCTGACCCTGGCGACAAAGGGAGCGGCCTGCTCCACCGGCCGGGTGATCAGAATATGCCGGCCGGTCAACGGCCGTGCTGGGCAGTCACTCATCAGTGCCGCTTCCCGGGAAAGGTTTCACAGCCATAAACCTCATTGAGGATTGCGGCGGCGCCGTCGGCGAGAAGCTGGCGTGCCAGGGCGACGCCGCTGGCATAAGCCTGATCTGCGGGGACCCGGGTCGAACGTTTCAGCAGGGTCTGCCCTTCGACATCGGAGACCAGTGCGGTCAATACGAGTTCCTCCCCGACGACCTGGCCAAATGCGGCGATCGGCACCTGGCAGCCGCCTTCGAGGGTCGCCAGCACCGCCCGTTCGGCTATCACCGCACAGGCCGTTTCGGGATGATTGAAAAAATCGATCAGGTCATTGGTCGCCTGGTCATCGATGCGGCTTTCCAGTCCCAGGGCACCCTGACCGATCGCCGGCAGGCACACCTCCGGTTCGAGGTAACAGCCGATCCGGCTGGTAAAGCCAAGGCGGTGCATGCCGGCCGCGGCCAGGACCACGGCATCAAGCCGGTCTTCCGTCAGCTTGCGCATCCGCGTTTCGACGTTGCCACGCACGTCGATCATCTCGAGGTCGGGACGCAGGTGGAGCAGCTGGGCCTTGCGGCGCAGGGACGAGGTGCCGATGCGACCGTTCTGCGGGATCTCGGCGAGGGACCGGCAGCCGTCATGCAGTACCAGGATATCCCGCGGATCCTCGCGTTTGGTGATACAGCGCAGGCCGGTCCCTTCGGGGAAAACGGTCGGGACGTCCTTCATCGAGTGTACTGCGATATCGATCTCGTTGCGCAGCATCGCCTCCTGGATTTCCTTGACGAACAACCCCTTCCCGCCGACCTTGGCGAGGGGGACGTCGAGGATTTTGTCCCCTTGGGTTTTGATTTTCGTCAGGGTGACGTCAAGGTCGGGATAGGTCAGTTCAAGCTGGGCCTTGACCCAGTTGGCCTGCCACAGGGCCAGGGCACTGGCACGGGTTCCGATCCTCAGAATGCGTTTGGACATGTTGTCTCCTTATGGGCTAATCTTCCGGCAGGTCATCGCCTGACGATGGTTCGATGGACAGGTCAAAAAGAATCTGAACGGCATCCAGGTAGCGTAGCCGGTCATCATCACAACCAAGACGTTTGAGCATACTGGTCGGATGGTGAAGGATCTTGTTGACAATCGCACGGCTCATTGCCTCGATTGCCCGGGACTGCCGTTCATCCAGCCGGCCCAGGCTGGACAGGGTCCTTTCAAGTTCCTTGCAGCGCACCTGGTCAAGCTGCTGACGCAGGGCGACAATCGTCGGCCTGACGGTCAGATTCGACAACCAGTCGAGAAACTGGGCGACCTCCTGATCGACGATCTGTTCCGCCTTCAACGCCTCTTTCTGGCGCTCCTTGAGGTTGGCCTGCACCACCCCCTGCAGGTCATCGACGTCATAGAGGTAGACGCTGTCAAGCTTGTTAGCGGCCGGATCGATATCCCGGGGCACAGCAATATCAATGAGAAACATCGGCTGGTAGCGGCGCAGCTTGCAGGCGGCTTTCAGGTCGGCCGCGCTGACCACGTAATCGGGCGACCCGGTTGACGACAGGAGAATATCAACGCGGTGCAGCTGCTCGCGGAAGTTTTCAAAATTAACCGCCACACCGCCAAAGGATTCTGCCAGCTTTTCCGCACGGCTGTAGGTCCGGTTGGTCACCAGCACCTTGGCGACGCCGTAACGGACAAAATGCTTGGCCGCCAGTTCACACATCTCCCCGGCACCGACCAGCATCACGGTCTTGTCTTCGAGGGTGTCAAAAATCTTCCGCGCCAGCTCAACGGCCGCATAGGAAACCGACACCGCATTGCTGGCGATCGCCGTTTCAGTGCGCACCCGCTTGGCCACCGAAAAGGCCTTGCGCATGAAACGGTTGAGGACCAGCTTGGCACTGTTGTGCTCACAGGCGTGCCCGTAAGCGGTCTTCATCTGGCCCAGAATCTGCGGTTCCCCGACGACCATCGAATCAAGGCTGGCAGTGACCCGCAGGACATGGCGCACCGCTTCCTTGCAGACATAGCTGTAGAGATGTTCGCGCAACAGATCGTCCGCGAGCCCGTGGCAGCGGGCGATGAAGCTCTGCAGGTCAAGACACGCCTGCTCCGGCCGCGAACTGACGACATAAAGTTCAACCCGGTTGCAGGTTGAGACGATCATCGCCTCGGAAATGTTGGGCAAGGCGAGCAACTCCGCCAGTCGCGTGGCGATCACCTCCGGCTCGAAAGCGATCTTCTCACGGATTTCGACCGGAGCTGTCTTGTGACTGAGCCCGACGACAACGATATTCATACAGCTGTTCCCCGGTCCTGGATCATGGCAGTGTAAAAGCCTCAAACGTATGATAACCGTCGAACAACAGACTCACTCCGAGAAAGGTGAACAACAGAAACGCAAATGCGACCATCGAAAAAAAGGCTGCCCGGCGTCCCCGCCAGCCCGCCGTCAGGCGGCCATGCAGAAGGCCGGCATAGAGAAACCAGGTGACCAGCGCCCAGGTTTCCTTCGGATCCCAGCTCCAGTAGCTTCCCCAGGCGATGTTGGACCAGACCGCTCCGGTGATAATGCCCAGGGTCATCAACGGAAAACCGACACTTAAACAGGTGTAGTTGACCCGGTCAAGGATGTCGAGGGACGGCAGCATCTTGTAGAGGCGATTGAACCGCTTGCTCTTGAGCATCCGGTTCTGGATCAGGTACATCACTCCGGCGCCGAAGGACAGGGCGAACGCCGCGTTACCGAGAAACGCAAAGCTGATATGCAGGGGAAACAGCCAGCTGCGCAGAACCGGGTTGAGCGGCACCACGACATCCGGGCTGAGGGCGCTGAACAGCATCAGCAAAAACGCCATTGGTGCGGCAAAAGCGCCCATAACCGACAATCTGAAACGCAGGTCAAGCAGGAGAAAGAGCAGAATCAGGCACCAGGCGAAAAACGACAGGGACTCATGCAGACTGGTGACCGGAGTGCCTTCAACCATCGTATGGCGCACACCGAAGGCGGCCGCATGAAGAACAATGCCAGCCAGCAGAACCCAGCGACCGACCCGTCCAGCCGCCTCGCGTTTGCCGATCATCGCCGTCAGGTAAAGCAGACTGGCGACCAGGTAGGTTGCCGTCGTTGCCGTAAAAAGCAGGTTTACAGGCTCCATTTTAACCCTTTCAACGTGGCTCTGAAACGTCAGTCTGACCCGTCCGGGACGGTTTGCAGCACATCTGTGGCAAGGTTTATCATGGCCATGGATGAGACCCTGTCAACCGGGAAACAGTTCCGCCTCAACCAGCTCACACAGCAAATGGCCGGTGAACTGCATCAGCTCCACCTGGCGCGCCATCGAACCGGTGCCGAACTTAAGACAGATCTCGATCTCGTCACAAAAGAGCGGGTCTTCACGGCCGCTGCCGGACAGCAGGACAACCGTCTGATCCTGCCCGAGCAGCTCATCGCGCAAGCGTTCCAGTGCCGGGTTGGCCTGGCCGTCACTGAGCAGCAACAGCATCTGGCGCTGGCTTGCCAGGGTGCGGTAATGACGCAGAAAAATCTGTTCATAGCTCCCGCTCGAAGCCATCACCGCCGTCAGGACAGCATCGCCGCCAAGGCAGACCGCCGGCAGGACCGGCCGCTCGAAGTCGAGGCGGTAAGCAAACTGGGCAGCGATCAACTGGGCAACAAACTGGAGCAGACCGGTCCCCGCCGTCAACAGCTGCCCGCCTTCGGCAAAGAGCTGGGCGAGCTGCTTGCCAAGCTGATCGACCGCAGTGGACTGCTCGCGGCAGAACTGCTCGACAAGAAAAGCCGCCTGCTTGCCCGCCGGCCCGATTAGAGGATTCATATAACTCTCCGTCTGCTGCCCGACAGACAGGCCACGCAGGATAACCCGCGCATGATATTGGGCCACCCCGTCACTGTCAAGCTTCTGTTCGTTTCTGTTGTCTTTCTGATTACGTCTTGATTTTTCACAAATTTACTATATATTTCCTTTTGAATAATTCGATCGCATTCCGATGCATTTGAACCAGTGAATAGAACCAGCGAAAAAAAAGGAGAAATCGATGGCAAGTGATAAAATTATTGAAATTACTGACGATCAGTTTGATACCAAGGTCCTGAAGTCAGACACCCCGATACTGGTCGACTTCTGGGCAAGCTGGTGCGCCCCCTGCAAAGCGATCGCACCGGTTCTGGATCAGCTGGCTGATGAATACGATGGCAAAGTGACGATCGGCAAGGTCAATGTCGATGACAATCCGGCGACCCCCGGTCAATATGGCGTCCGCGGCATTCCGACGATGATCCTCTTCCACCAGGGAAAGGTTGTCGACCAGCTGGTCGGCGCCGTGCCGAAAAACCAGATTGAGAGCTTGATAAAAAAGGCCCTCTAATCAGGACCAGCCCAACAGCAGACGAAAAAAGCTCCCGCACGGGGGCTTTTTTCGTCTGTCTTGCGCGCCCCCGCGCAACGCCCCGGTGCGGCGCTGACCTGTCCGGCAGCGGTCAGACCGCGATGCCGAAACGCTTGACCCGGCTCGCGTTGAGCCGGCTTTCCTGGCCGATCTGCTGCAGCGCAGCAATCGCCTTTTCCGAAATCAGGCGCTGCTGTTCGGTAATTCCGCCCAGGCGCTGATAGCTCAGGCACAGATCAATATAACGGGACAGCAGCGGTCCCCGGGCCGACTTGAACAGCTCGATGAAGGCGGCGACCGATGCCTGCGACAATTGTTCCTCTTCTTCACCGGCGGATCGGCCCGCCTCCAGCAACCGGTCACAGACTTCCCTCAGGCTGAGCTGCTGCCGCAGGGAATTCTGCACCAGACGGAATTTTTCGATCACCTCGGGATCGCGGATGTCTCCCGCTTCCAGGGCCGGATCAATAATAAACAGACCGGTTTCCGTTTTGCGCTTGTCGATGTACAGATCGATGATGCGCGACGCCAGCTTATCTTTGCCCAGATGCCTGAGCAGACGCACGCTGCCGTCGAGGTTGGCCGGACTGATATACCTGGCATTGTCGCGAAAGCTGTCGGACAGGCAGGTCACCAGGTCCGCGGCATTGTCGTCGAAGGACTCGTTGAACTTGCGCCAGGCTTCCTGGAAGGAATGCTCCGATCGCGCTGCGCGGATCGCCTCGTCAATAACCCGCGCCTGCTCGCGCATCCGCTCCTCGTCAAGATAGCCATTTTCAACCAGGCGGGCGATCTGGCGACCGAAGTCATCCAGGGAAAAGTTGTCGTAGCCCCGCAGCACCGCGCTCCAGCCCTGCTGATGTGGCGTCAGGTTCACTTCTTCTTCCAGATCACCAAAGGCGCTGGTGCGGCTGAGCACAAATCCGTATTCGGGCACCTCGGGCGCACGGCTGTAATAACACCAGGTCAACAGGGCCAGGGTGCGGATGCCGCGCGCCAGCACCTGGGGATCAAACTCCTTCAGTACCGGGACGAGCAGCTGGGCGAGTTTTTCGGCTTTCTTGATGATCCGGATGTTGTTGATGTTCAGCTGGATGACCGCGTCACCGAGGAGCTTCCCGACACTGTTGCGCCGCAGGGAAATCGTGACGCAATCCCTGGCAGTGGGCGCAAAACGCAGCTCACTGTCGATCACTTTTTCCCTGAGCCTGGCATAATCGAGGGAGGAATCCTCCGCCAGGCTTTCATCGTTAAGAATCAGGACGATTTTACATTTTTTCTGTTCCTTGAGGGTGGTAATCAGGCCGAGAATGTCCTGTGCTTCGATCCCCTTCCCTTTGCGCTCAAAGTCGTCAATACAGATCAGCGTTCGTTCCACCGACAAAAAAGCAAGGGATTCAAACGCTGCCCCGCTCCATTCCCCTTGGGGTTGCCGGGCAAAGGGATTCAGCTGTTTTTTCGCGCCGGCCAGCCGCAATAACCGCGCCCGGTTGCTGCGGAAACTCTCCACCGAGGGACGACGGCCCTGGTTCTGCCGTGACACGATATTTTCAAAGATACTGTATTTCAGATCGCGCAGGGAGTTGACACCGAACAGGGAGACATAGGAGTAATCCGCCAGGGCAATCCGGCGCTGATTCCTGGCCTCATGCAGATAAGCGTTCCAGGCATAGGTTTTGCCAACCCCCCAGCCCCCCTTGATCGCCAGAACTTCCGGCGCCTCACTGGCAAGAAAGCGTCCAATCTGCTGCTCAATCACGGCTATCGACATGCACCCTCGTTTCTGCTGGCCTGGTCTGCTCTGGCAATCCCGGTCACCGGCTTCGGGCAATGTCCGGCAGACAGCTGTGCAACTGTGTTCTGAACTGACCGGCGCCCCCGTTGGCCGGGTGCCGGACCTTCTGCGCCGCAATCCCCAGGCTCTGCAGTTGCCGGGCCGATTTCTCACCGATGGCGATAACCCGGCGAAACCGGCCCAGGGCAAGCAGTTCGCGCAGAACGCTGTGGCCGGCGGCCAGCTCCTGGTCACTCGGGGTACGGTTACTCAGCAAACCGCGTTGCGGCTGATAGGGATGCCAGGGAAACGCATTCCACAGCACGACCCGGTACGGATCGACGCCATGATCGGCAAAAAAACCCCAGACGATGGTCGCCGTCGGCTCGGTAAAGCCTCCGGGGCGCAGATCCGGCCGGCTGCTGCAACAGGGAACACGGCCGCGAAAA
>JAWOIX010000038.1:0-8886 GCA_046484405.1 Pelovirga sp. | reverse complement strand
GTCAGTGCGATTGAAAACCAGATTTACGGTTTTCGGTGGCTATAGCGTAGGGGTCACACCTGTTCTCATCCCGAACACAGAAGTTAAGTCCTACAGCGCCAATGATACTGCATGGGAGACTATGTGGGAAAGTAGGTCGCCGCCGAAATTATCTGAGAAGCCCCTTCAGCATCCGCTGAAGGGGCCTTTTTTTTGTTGACCAGCAAACCATAACGGCAAAGGGTGAGATGAACGGACGCGTTCACCTCACCCTTTTTCTACTGCTGCAGTGCTGCTGCCGTGCCGGCCGGGCGCTGCTGCGCCGCAGCTTGATCAGTAGTTGGGGTTGATATTATAGTACTTGATCTTGCGGTGGAGGTTGGAGCGCTCCAGGCCGATCTCTTCCGATGTCCGGGAAATGTTCCAGCTGTTCTTCCGCAGCTTTTCTGTCAGAAACTGCTTCTCGAAGATTTCCTTGGCCTCCTTGTAGGAGTCCGGCATCTCCTCAGCGGCCCCGATCTGCAGGCTGTCATCCATGGTTGACTGGGTAATTTCGTGGGGGAGGTCGGCACAGGTAATCTGCTGCCCCGGCGTCATGATCACCAGGCGTTCTATCAGGTTCTTCAGTTCCCTGACGTTGCCCGGCCAGTTGTAGGCCTGCAGGCACTTCAGCGCGTCGCTGCTGATGGTCTTGTTCTCCCGGCTTTCCTTGCCGCAGAAGAAATTGAGAAAGTGCGTGCACAGCAGCGGGATATCCCCCTTGCGATTCCGCAGTGCCGGCACAACAAAGGGCAGGACGTTGAGCCTGAAATAGAGATCCTCGCGAAAATTCCCCGTTCTGATTTCCTGCAGCAGGTCCTTGTTGGTTGCCGCGATGACGCGCACGTCAACCTCGATGGTGCGATTTCCGCCAACCCGCTCAAACTTGTGTTCCTGCAGGATGCGCAGGATTTTGGCCTGGGTTTTCAGGCTCATATCGCCGATTTCATCGAGGAACAGGGTGCCGCTATTGGCCTGATCGAACTTGCCTTTGCGCGCGGCGGTCGCGCCGGTAAAGGCCCCCTTCTCATGACCGAATAGTTCCGACTCGATCAGCTCTTCGGGGATCGCGGCGCAGTTCACCTCAACAAAAGGGCGCTCGACCCGGGCCGACTGCTGATGGATGGCCCGCGCGACCAGTTCCTTCCCGGTTCCATTCTCTCCGGTGATCAGAACCCAGCCTGAACTGGGCGCCGCGACCTTGATCTGCTGCTTGAGACGGCTAATGGCCGGACTCTCGCCGATCATCTGGTAGTCGCGGGCGATCTTTTCCTTCAGCGCCGTGTTCTCGGCGACGAGCTGGCCAATCTTCAGGGCATTCTCGATGGAGAGCAGCACCTTCTCGAGGGAGAGGGGCTTTTCAATAAAGTCGAAGGCCCCCAGGCGTGTGGCCTTGATCGCTGTTTCAATGGTACCATGACCACTCATCATAATGACCAGTTGCTGGGAACGTGACTGTTTGATCCGCTTGAGGGTTTCCAGCCCGTCGATCCCTGGCATCCAGATGTCCAGCAGGATCAGGTCGGGATCCTCGCTGTTGATCATTTTCAGGCAGTCCTCACCCGTTGCCGCGAAGGTGGTTTTGAATCCCTCATCGCTGAGGATCCCTTCGAGACTTTGACGGATACTTTCCTCATCGTCGACGATCAGAATGTGCTTCATTGTATCTATTCTCCCGAACCCGCCGGTTTCACGCCTCACCGGCCGGTAGTTCAATAATAAAATGGGTTCCGGCCGGTTCGTTGTCCTTGACCCGGATGTAGCCGTTGTGGTCGGCAATGATGGTCGAAACAATCGCCAGTCCCAATCCCGTGCCGGTTTTCTTGGTGGAAAAGTAGGGTTCAAACAGGCGCGGTTTGTTTTTCGCCGGAATACCGCAACCGGTATCGGACACCATCAGGGTGATGATCTTCATGTCGCGGTTGTAGAAAGACTTTACCATGATCGCGCCATGCTCCGGTGTGGCCGCGACGGAATTTTCCAGTAAATTGATCAGCACCCGCTTTATCTGTTCCCGGTCGAACTTGCTTTCCGGCAGTTGCGGGTCGAGATCGGCGCTGAACCGGATATGCTTGTGGGCCTGCTTATAGAGGGACAGGCACTCCTGGATAACATCATTGAGATTGTTGGTGGTCGGTTTGGTAGACGGCATCCGCGCGAAATTGGAAAACTCGTTGACCAGATTCTTCAGCTCATCTACCTGGTTGCTGATCATCATGGTGCATTCGTCGAACACCGTGTCGTCAGCCGAGAAGCGGTCGAGGTAGCGTCGCCGCAGCCGCTGTGCCGACAGCTGGATCGGTGTGAGCGGGTTTTTGATCTCATGGGCAATGCGGCGGGCGACTTCGCGCCAGGCCGCCATTCTCTGCGCCTTGTACAACTGGGTGAGATCGTCAAAGACGACGACGGTGCCCATGAAATTGTTGTCGTTGTCACGCAGGGTCGTCAGGTTGATCATCAGGGTATATTTTTCATCGCCGATGGGAATCGTCATGTGCTGGCGTACCGTCCCCCGTTCAGAATAGAACAGGTCGCGGAGCAGGGCCATGATCTGCGGCATGTAGATCTTGGGAATGACCTCACGAAAATCCTTGCCGAGAACCTTGTCGGCTTTCAGCTGGAGCAGGTTCTCAGCCGATTTGTTGACTGTTGTCAGGCAACCGGAGCGATCGATGGAGATGACGCCGGCGGTGACGTTGGCCAGGACAATCTCCATGTAGTTGCGCCGCCGGTCGAGTTCGAGATTGGACCTTTTCAGCTCAATGTTGGCGGCGTTGATCTCCTGGCGGCCATGCCGCAGGTCTGCGGTCATCTTGTTAAAGGAGGACACCAGGGCGCCGACCTCATCCGTGCTGCTGGTCTCCAGCTGGATGTCAAGATCGCCGGATGCCACCCGGGTCGTCGCTGACACCAGTTCCTGGATGGGCACGGTAATCCCCCGCGCCAGGTGAAAACCGAACCAGGTTGCCAGAAACATGATAATCAGCGCGATCAGCAACAGCACGATGACATAGCTTTGCTGGATCTGCCCCTTGATGGAACGGGTGGTTTTGTACTGCTCGACGGAGGATGCGATCTCCTTCATTTTCACAATGAGGGAGTAGGGGACATAGTAATTGACAACGATGACGCCGACGATGTCCTTGGGATCCCAGTTGGATTGTACCGGCACGATGCCACGGATCAGGTCAGCCTGGCCAACGGGGGTTATCTGGGAGAAGCGGATTCCCTGCAGTCCTTCCCGGACCGGGTCGGAGGTGGCTGCGGTCAGTTCGAAGATCGGCAGTTTTGGGTTGGCGACACGAACGAGCTCTTCATGGGTCGCGGAAAAGACTTCGACGATTCCCAGGTTGTATTCTTCCTGCTTTTCCTTGATCAGCTCGCGCAGCTGCGGCAGGTTTTCCTCATTGAGAAGCCTCTCCCTGCGTACCCTCTGGCTCAGCTGATCAGCATAATAGAGAGCATTGGCTTCAGAATTGCGATAGTAGGTCTGGGCGACCTCAAGGGACTCGTCAAGGGCGAGCTCGACCTGGGTGCTGAACCAGTTATCGATACTGTTGCGGATAAAGCCGGCGGACACAAAAAACAGCAGCATGGTCGGAATCAGAGACAGCGCGATAAAGGCCCCGACCAGTTTGCTGCGCAGCCGTGCCCCGGGAACCCCGCGGCGACGTTCCAGTAATAACTTGAAGATGTTGCGGAAAATCAGAAACAGAAACAGCAGGATCAGCAGAATGTTGAGGTTGATAACTGCCAGGGCGATAATGCTGTTGCTGATCGGCAGCTGGGCGGTCAGGTTAACCAGGTGGACTTCCAGTTGCGGAACCAGGATGAGCAGCAGCAGGGCAAACAGGATCAGGGCAAGATCGCGGCGTTTACGTCTGGGTTTCTCTGGTTGTGGTGTGTGCTGTTCTGCCGTTGCCATGCAACTCCCCGCGGTCTGCCAGGAAAAGGGATACCGTGCTGATTCTAGAGAATGCGTGCCGACAAAACAAGCAGGATGGTCGGATTATCGGGGAGATCAAACAGAAAAAGCAGCCGGGCGGCTGCTTTTTCTGTTTGCTGAAGGTATCGATCCCTGATCAGGCCTCGTGCAGAACCAGATCGACGGCGCGGGCGCTGAGCTGGGCGCGTTGTGCTTCGCGCAGGGCGTCTGCACTGAAGTCGACATAGACCCAGTGGTCGGGATTGTTCTCGATCAGTTTAACCATCTTGGAGTTGAGGTCGTGGCCGGCTTTAAAGGCGCGGATGTGACCAAGCAGGGGCGCGCCAAGCAGGCTGAAATCACCGAAGGCATCGAGAATCTTGTGGCGGACGAACTCATTCTGAAAGCGCAGGCCCTCTGGATTCATGACCCCTTGCTGGTCAACGACCACGGCGTTTTCAAGGGAACCACCGCGGGCAAGGCCTTTGGACTTGAGATATTCGACCTCATGAAGAAAGCCGAAGGTCCGGCACGACGCAATCTCCTTGCAGAAATTTTCCGTGGTAAATTTCATGCTGTGATTCTGAACCGATATGGCCGGATGATCAAAAGCGATGTCAAAGGAGATACGGAAAAAACGTGAAGGGATGATGCTGATCCGTTTTTCTCCTTCGATGATCTCAAGGGGCTTGCGAATGGCAATAAACTTGCGCGCTACATCCAGTGACTTGACGCCCGCCCGTTGAATTTCCCGGACAAAGGGGGCGGCACTGCCATCAAGAACCGGGACTTCGGCGCCATCGATGTCGATATGCAGGTTGTCGATGCCAAAGGCCGCCAGGGCTGCCATCAGGTGCTCAATGGTGGAGACGGTTTTGCCGTCGCGCCCGATCACCGTTGCCAGCTGGGTGTCAACGACGTTAGCGGAGCAGGCTTTGATGCTGACGGTGCGGTCGCCGTCGGTACGATGAAAAACGATACCGGTATTGGCCGTTGCCGGGCGCATCCTCATGGTGATGCGGACGCCGCTGTGGAGGCCGATGCCGGAGATCGTTGTGGCTTTTTCCAGGGTGCGTTGAAAAATCATTATTGCTTCCGATCTGTGATTTAAAGATATGTCACTTAACACGATACTAACATATTGCAAGAAATCGGCCAAGTTTATGGCATGGCAAAAGCCGCGTGTTCTGGGTGTTGTCGGTTTTACTCAGGGCGAGGGGTGTGGCAGAAAGCTGGAATATGCGGGGAGCCTGTGGCTGTTTTGCAACAGTCGTCCTAAAGTCGTCCGGAGCGCAGAATGGCGATGGCCAGGCCGAAGCCGAGAAAGCCGGCTACAGAATAACCGAACAGACCAAGAAAGGGAAACCCCATGAGCATTGGCCCCCTGTCGATCTGCATAACAATGGACGAACCGATGATCAGGGCCGCGATGACCATGCTGAAGGAGATGCGGTTGGTGGATTTTTCAAGGTCGCTGATCAGCCGTTCCAGTCCACGGTGTTCCAGCTCGATCTTGAACTGGTTGCGGTTGATCCGGTTGATGAATTCCTTGATGTCTTTGGGAAGGTTTTTCACCAGGGACCGGTAGTCCATGAACGTGCGCGCTGTGTCGCGCGCAATGTTGCCTGGCGAGTAGCGCTCCTTGATGATTTTTTCGGTGAAGGGCTGCAGCTGCTCGACCATGTTGAACTGTGGATGCAGTTGCCTGCCCAGCCCTTCCATGGCAATCAGCGCCCTGGAAAGGAGCATCAGGTTGGAAGGAAACTTGATCCGGTAATGGGAGAGGATCTGGATGAAATCGAAGAGCAGCTTGCCAACCTTGATGTCCTGCAGGAGCGTATCGTAGTATTCGTCGATAAACTCGGCCAGATCGCGGCGCAGGTTTTTGCGGTTGGATTCATCATTGAGATCGCCTGAATAGAGGAGTTGCGAGATGATCCGGTCGGCGTCACGCTGCAGCACGGCGAGGAGCAGTTCGGTCAGATGCAGCTTCAGTTCATCATCAAGGCGTCCGACCATGCCAAAATCAAAAATGCAGATGACGTTGTCCGGGAGCACATGCAAATTGCCCGGGTGGGGATCGGCATGAAACAGCCCGTGATGGAAGACCTGCTTGAGAAAACAGTCCGCACCCCGGTGAGCGATAACCTCCAGATCGTAACCGGCCTTTTCCAGGGCGGCAAAGTCGGAAATCTTGATCCCGGAGACGTATTCCATGGTGAGCACGGTGCGGCTGGAGTAATCCCAGTGGACGGTGGGGATATAGACCGTTTTGTCATCCGCGAAGTTGTCTTTGAAGCGGTCGATGGTCCGTGCTTCGCGGGTGAAATCGAGTTCGCGCAGGATGGAACGACGAAATTCCTTGACCAGCCCCATCGGGTCATACATGTCACCGCCCGGCAGGTGCTTGTCAATCAGATAGGCCATCCCCATCATGATGTCGACGTCGGTGGCGATCGTCGCTTCAATGGCGGGTCGGCGGATTTTGCAGACGACCTGGGCGCCGTTCTTGAGTGTTGCCCGGTGCACCTGGGCGATACTCGCGGTGGCCAGGGGAGCGGAATTGAATTCGGCAAACAGCTCTTCCACCGGGTAGCCCAGCTCGCTGTGGACCTGGGCACAGATCAGCTCCGCCGCAACCGGCGGCAGATGATCCTGCAGCTTTTTCAGTTCTTCGATGACATCTTCGGGAATCAGGTCGGGGCGGGTCGAGAGGAGCTGCCCCAGCTTGATGAAGGTCGGGCCGAGTTCTTCAAGGGCCAGGCGGATTCTGGCTCCATGGGGAAGGCGATCGAGCTCACGGGAGGTTGACCCGAAGGAGACAACCCGCTTGCCCAGCTGGATGTAGTAATCGATGTTCAGCTGTTCGACAATGTGACCGAAACCGTACTTGAACAGCACAGACAGGACCTGTCGATAGCGTTTGAGCGATCGAATATTGCGGTTGACCCGGCTAAATGGCAAGCTTGTTCCCATGTGACTTGGACAGATTATTTCATCTGGTTTTTGAGCTGTTCCTCAAGCACTTCGACCCTGTAGCTCAAGGCGTCAAACTCTCTGTGGTTTTTCAGCTGGTCTTCCAGCTGGTCGACGCGGTTGCTCAAGGCCGCGAATTCTTCCCTGGTGATCACTCCGAGGCGTTGACAGGCCTTTTTGACCTCGTCCTGGGCCATTGTTTCGAGTTTTTCCTGGTTGTCTTTTGCCGCCTCCTGAAGTTTTTCCAGCAGCTTTTTCCCCTCTTCTTCGGTCAGGCTCAGGCGCTCTTTCAGGTCTTCAACCAGTTCTTCCGCTTTCTTCTGCGACATGGAGAGAACACCGATCCCTGTTAGAATGGTCTTTTCAATAATTTCGAGCATGCGATCCTCCTGTTCCGGTGGCCAAAAGACAATGATGCTTCGATTATAGCAGTTATTCCGCGTGCTTCAACCCCGCCGGCCGGGTGGCTGCGGGCCTGGCCCGCTGCGGCCTGGTCAGCGTTGGTAGCGATCTCTCTCGGAGTAGATGCAGCCACAGTACTGCTGCCGGTAAAGGCCCATCTCTTTGGATATTCTGATGCCCTCATTCCAGCCGGTGCGGTAATCCTCGTAGTGGAAGACCAGGCCGTGCTCGGTCGCCAGCTGTTCACCGTAAGCGACGATGGCCTGATGCTTCTGGTAACGTGAGTAGAGCAGGGTTGTGGTAAATCCCTCTACTCCCAGCTGTCTGGCGCGCCGGGCCGTTTCGAGCAGGCGCGAGCGGTAACAGTAGTGACAGCGTTCGCCCGGATCCGCGGCGACATTGGCGAGGAAGGTGTCAAGCCGGTACGGCTCGTCGTAGATCATCGCAAGGCCGGTTTGCGCAGCGTAGTCCTGCGTTGTTTCCAGGCGTTTGCGGTATTCCTGGTAAGGATGGATGTTGTGATTAAAGAAGAACCCGGTCACCTCGTGATTCTGCCGGCGCAGCATCTGTAATGGGTAGATGGCGCAATTGGCACAACAGATATGGAGGAGGATCTGCATACTGGTCTCGCTGTTTAGGCAAAGGACATGTTGCCATGTTGATTCATGTGGGTCGTGCTGTCAATTTTTAAACCATTCCGGATCGGGCAGATCGAGCTTTTTCCAGATCTGCCGGATCAGATTCCGTGCCGCCCGGGAATTTTCCAGCCGGCGGTAGCTCAAATCTCCGAGGTGGCGATAAAGGGCGGCAAGATCCTTGCGGTAGCGCTGCAGGATGATATCCAGGTGATGGCGATCCTGTGGCAGGTCGACCCGGGTTTTCCCGAGGCGGGCGCAGATCAGCAGGGCCTGTTCCAGTTCCTCGCCGTAGCCGCTGAGCGTCTGTCCGGCGCTGTCCAGCAGGTCAAACTGCCCGAGCAGCTTTGCCGTCACTGTCAGTGGCGGGCTGAAGCGGTAGCTGACCATCTCCGGATGTTCGAGAAAATACAGGTACTGGTCGGGGAAGCTGGGGATGCCGAAGGTGGTCAGTTGATCGATCAGCTGTTGGCGCAGATTCTTCTCCGGCGGTTCGCTGGCTCCCGGTTCGATCGCCAGGGCGCTTTCGCTGACCGGCAGATCAAGGGTACTGACGATCTGGCGGATCAGCCGGGCAGGATCGAAAGGTGGGTGCAGGGTCGTCGTCCGGTCAGCAAGACGGAGGTGGATCGGCTGGTCTTCCTGGGGGGCGCGCAGCAGCTCAAGCCGCAGGCAGGCCGGATCCTTCGAGGTGATCCTGTCGACCCGGTAATTCTCGAGCAGAACGGCCCAGAAGGGATCGTCCGCCGGCAGGCTCAGGGCCTCACTCGGAAGGTCGAGGCACAGGGCCTGCTCCGCATGGCAGAGGCCAAGCAGATGGATCAGCTCCCATTTCCAGTAGGGCTGTTCGACCCGGATCCGCAGGGAGCGGTGCGGCCAGGAAATGCGCAGGCGGGCGCCGAAGGCCTGGCGCGCGCTGCGCAGAATGGG
>JAWOIX010000009.1:0-48784 GCA_046484405.1 Pelovirga sp. | reverse complement strand
TATCGTGATTGCCTGCTGATGGGAGCGCTCACTCTCTCCCTCTTCCTTGCCGCGGTCGGTGGTCGCTACCGTATTTCGCGTATGGCGGGTGCAGCTCTGCTGCTGGTCTACCTGGCCTATGTCGGTTCTCTGCTGCTACAGGTTCTTGGTTCCCTGTGACCTGCTGGTCACCGCCGCTAGCAGTTCTCCTGCCGCCGACACTGCGCCGGGTGACGCTGCCGGGTCAATCGTTACGAAGGGATAGATGCAAAAAAAACCGCACAGGGGTGATGTGAAATTGAACGAGACACCTTGACATGGGCACAATCATGAATCATATTCTGTAAATATGAACATAATGAGAAGGATCGACGAAATTGACTACAAAATACTGACTATCCTTCAAGAGAAGGCCCGGGTGCCCAATGCCGAGATTGCCCGCCAGGTTGGTATGGCCCCTTCCGCGGTGCTCGAACGCATTCGCAAACTGGAGGAGCGCGGCATCATCGATGGCTACGAAGTGCGGCTGAACCCGGAGGTGTTTCATCAGGGCTCTCTGGCCTTTGTCCACCTCAGCATTCACCAGGGCTGTGCGACGGAGTTGACGAAGGCGCTGATGTCGATCACCGGTGTCCAGGATATCCATCAGATCGCCGGCGAGGACGGGTATCTGCTCAAGCTCAGGGTTGCTGATAACGCCGAACTGGGCCGGATTCTGGCCGAAGAAATCGGTGCCCTTGCCGGAGTCCATCACACCCGGACCCATATCGTATTGAAGACTGTCAAGGAAACGCGAAAGATCACATTAAACCCGTCAGACTGATTTGCTTTCAAGGAGAGTTCATGCCCATTTCAACCGATTTTAAACAGCGCCTGTACCCTGTTGCCCGTCAACTTGCCGAACACTATGGCAGCCCATTCCATATCTATGATGAAATTGGCATCCGTAAGACCGGTGAAGAATTGCAACAGGCTTTTTCGCAACTTGCCGGATTTCGTGAATATTATGCCGTCAAGGCCCTGCCTAACCCGCGTATTCTTGCCCTGATGGCCGAGATGGGCTTCGGTTTTGACTGCAGTTCCATCGCCGAACTGGTACTCAGCCGGCAGGTCGGGGGACGGGGCGAGGACATCATGTTCACCTCCAACAATACCAATCGCCTCGAATTCGAGACGGCCCTGGGAGAGGGCGGGTGTATCCTCAACCTGGATGACATCTCTCTGATCGACAAGGTTCCGGAGTTCCCCGAACTGATCTGCTTTCGCTACAACCCCGGTCCACGACGGACCGGAAATGTGATTATCGGTAATCCGGTTGAGGCCAAGTACGGGGTCAGCCATGAGCAGATCGTTGACGCCTACCGTCAGGCAGCCCAGCGCGGCGCAAAGCGCTTCGGTCTGCACACCATGGTTGCCTCCAACGAACTTGACTACAGCTACATGGTGGAAACCGCCAGAATGGTCCTGGACATTGTTGAACTCGTCAGTGCAGAACTGGGTATCCAGTTTGAGTTTGTCAATATCGGTGGCGGCTTCGGCATTCCCTACCGGCCGGAGCAGAAGCCCCTCAATCTGACGGCGATGGCACAGGAAATCGGTGCGGTCTTTGCCGCCTTTGCACAACGGCATGGCTACGCACCGAAAATGTATATGGAGAGCGGGCGCTATATGACCGGACCGCACGGGTGCCTGATCACCACGGCGATCAACCATAAAAACACCTACCGTGACTATATCGGCGTTGATGCCTGCATGTCCGCGTTGATGCGGCCGGCCATGTATGACGCCTATCATCATATCGAAGTGATCGGCAAGGACAATGCCGCGGCGGATCATGTCTACGATGTCGTCGGGTCCCTGTGTGAAAACAATGACAAGTTTGCCGTTCAGCGGCAGTTGCCGCGGATTGATGAGGGGGATCTCCTGGCGATTCATGACACCGGCGCTCACGGCCACGCGATGGGGTTCCAGTACAACGCCCGGCTACGGCCGCAGGAACTGCTGTTGCGTGCCGACGGTTCGGTGGAGCTGATCCGTCGTGCCGAAACCATTGAGGACTATTGCGCTACACTGGCGTTCGCCGAAGATCGTTTCACCCCCGGCGGTGCCGGCTGATTTGCCGGGATGTCCGGGCGGACGGTAGGACAGCAGGAGATGCTTCCTCCGTTGACCATCGAAACGCTGGTCAACGGGGGCGCCGGCCTGGCCCGGCATCAGGGGCACGTGGTCTTTATCCCCCATACGGCAGTGGGCGACCGCGTCAGGGCACGACTGACACGACAGAAGAAAAACTATCTGGAAGCAGAGCTGGTCGAGGTCTTGGCGGCCGGTGAACAACGCTGTGTGCCGCTGTGTCCCGTTGCCGGCGAATGCGGTGGTTGCCAGTGGCAGCATCTTACCTACGCCGCACAGCTGGCATGGAAGGAAACCTTGTTCCATGACACCCTGACTCACCAATGCGGGGCGACAGAAGAGGTTCTCGCACCCATCATTCCTTCCCCGCGCCAGTGGCACTATCGCAGCCGCGTCCAGGTGAAGTGCTACAACAGTGCGGCAGGCTTCAGCGTCGGGTTTTATCGTCCGCGCAGTCGCTATGTTGTTGCCATTCAGCAGTGTCCGATCATGGCTCCTGCCCTCAACGAACTGCTGGTGCTGCTGCACCGCGGTATTGCCGGAACCGAGCACGCCGGCTTCATTCCCCAGCTGGATCTTGCCGTCGATGATTGCGGAAAAACATCCGTCGTGGTGCACTATATCGGCGAGAAACGGACCGCCCTGGTTGCATTGCTCCAGTCCCTCCGCTTAAAAGGCGACATCCTGGTCCAGTACCGCACCAAGAAAACCCTGGGTCTCATCCAGGGGGATGGCATCATGCAGATTCACGTTGACAATCCACAAATGTCCCTGGCATACGCGACCGGGTCCTTTGCCCAGATCAACCTGGCACAGAATCGCAACCTGGTTGACAGGGTTCTGGCGCTGGTGCCGTGGCGGCAAACCGACCAGGTGCTGGAGCTGTACTGCGGGATGGGAAATTTTTCCCTGCCGATTGCCCGCCGCGTTGCTCATCTGGTCGGGGTGGAAGAATCAGCGACGGCCATTGCCATGGCGCAAAGCAATGCGGCACGTAACCGCTGCCACAACACGGAATTCTACCCGATAGATGCAGAAGCGGCGTTACAGCGGGCCGAACTGCAGCGCAATTATGATACCCTTGTAGTTGATCCGCCGCGCACGGGCGCTTATTCGGTGATCAAGGGACTGGCCGGCCGTGGCATCCGTAACCTGGTGTATATCTCCTGTGATGCGCAAACGCTGGCACGTGATCTGCGGCCGCTGTTGCAACAGGGCTATCGCATCGTCAAAAGTCAGCCTCTGGACATGTTTCCCCAGACATATCATTGTGAGAGTGTTACGTTTCTGCAGAAGGACGCCTCCTGCGGCGCGGCATGATGCTTTTCTGGGCAGCAGGGTAGGGCGAATGCACTCTTTTTGTGCAGCTTGTGCTGAACTCAAGCCGTTGATGCACGACACAGATGCGCCAAAGAGCGCTTTCCCCGGTACTTTTCCTCTTTTTTAAACGATATTTGTTTTTGGCAAGGTCATTGCAAAAGGTGATGGGCGTTGACAATCGGAGTCGATGCCCGGTTGAAACTCAAATCCGGTGACAGGAGGCAGGTGTTATGCGCAAGGTCGAAGCGATCATTAAACCTTTCAAGCTCGATGAGGTCAAAGAAGCTTTGAACGAAATCGGGATCCAGGGGATCACCGTCAGTGAGGTCAAGGGGTTCGGCCGTCAGAAAGGTCATACCGAATTGTATCGGGGGGCTGAATACGTCGTCGACTTCATTCCGAAAATCAAGATGGAGATCATTGTCGCCGATGACCTGGTGACGAAAGTTGTAGATACCATCGCAGAAACCGCAAAAACCGGTCGCATCGGTGACGGCAAAATCTTTGTGACTCCTATTGACGAAGTCGTCAGAATCAGAACCGGTGAGCGGGGCGAGGACGCCCTTTAATCCTTCACCAACGAAATGAACAGGTTCCCGGAAATCAGCCTGACATTTCATCATTCCAAAGGAGAAAGCAGCAATGACCCCAAGTGAAGTAGTCAAATTTGCCAAAGACAATGACGTTCAGTTTATCGATTTCAAGTTTCTTGATTTTGTTGGAATCTGGCAGCATTTCTGTACCCCGATCAGCGAATTTGGCGAAGAAACCTTTGAGGAAGGGATCGGATTCGACGGATCATCCATTCGTGGCTGGCAGCCGATTCACAACTCCGACATGCTCATCATGCCCGACCCGACCACGGTAAAAATCGATCCCTTTATCGAAATGACCACCTTGAGTGTCATCTGCAACATTGTCGATCCGGTTACCCGTGAAGGCTATACCCGGGACCCGCGTTTTATCGCCCAGAAGGCGGAGGCCTATCTCAAGTCCACGGGAATCGCCGATACCGCCTATTTCGGCCCTGAGCCGGAGTTTTTCATGTTTGATGATGTGCGTTTCTCGTCAACCATGAATCAGTCCTTCTACGCGCTGGATTCTGTCGAAGGCATCTGGAATACCGGTCGTGAGGAATTTCCCAACCTCGGCTACAAGCCGCGCAACAAAGGGGGTTATTTCCCCTGTGCACCTACTGACAGCTCGGTGGATCTGCGCAACGAGATGGTTGCTGTGCTGCAGGAGGTGGGCCTGCACATCGAATGTTCCCACCATGAGGTCGCCACCGGTGGCCAGTGTGAAATCGATATGCGTTTCGACTCGCTGCTGAAGATGGGCGACAACCTGCAATGGTTCAAGTATGTTATTAAGAACGTTGCAGTAAGAAATGGAAAAACCGTAACATTTATGCCAAAACCGATCTATGGCGACAATGGCTCAGGCATGCATTGCCACCAGTCTTTGTGGAAAGATGGCAAGAACCTGTTTGCCGGTGACGGCTATGGCGGTCTGTCGAAAATCGCGATGTATTACATCGGTGGCATCATGAAGCACGCCAAAGCCCTCTGTGCTTTCACCAACCCCAGCACCAACTCCTACAAGCGTCTGGTGCCGGGTTACGAAGCGCCGGTCAACCTTGCTTATTCCAACCGTAATCGCTCAGCATCCCTGCGCATTCCGGTCACCAATAATGACAAGGCCAAACGTATCGAATACCGCACCCCGGATGCATCGGCGAACGGTTACCTCGCCTTTGCCGCCATGGTGATGGCCGGTCTCGACGGGATCGAGAACAAGATCGATCCGGGCCAGCCGCTGGACAAGGATATTTACGGCCTGTCCCCGGAAGAACTCAAGGACATCCCCAATGTCGCGACGTCCCTTGAGGATGCGCTGGACAACCTCGAGGCGGATCATGCCTTCCTCCTCAAAGGAGATGTCTTTACCGAGGACGTTATCGATATGTGGATCAGTTACAAGCGTGCGGCAGAGGTCGATCCGGTGCGCATGCGTCCCTGCCCGGAAGAATTTGCCCTGTATTTTGACTGCTGAGCCCGTCTGCAGGAATGGAAAAAGCCACAAAAAAGCCCCCGCCAAGCGGGGGCTTTTTTGTGGCAGACTGTTATTGCTGATCAGGCAGCAATCATGTCGTCATTGCTCTTGACCACATGGACGTCCCGCTGCGGGAAAGGAATACTGATGCCTTCCGCATCGAAACGCACCTTGATCGTTTCCTGGAGATGAAACAGCAATGGCCAGTAATCAGACGTTTTGACCCAGGGACGAACGGCAAAATCAATGCTGCTCTCCCCCAGGGCCAAAACGCCGATGACCGGTGCCGGATCGGTAAGAATCCGCTCATCGGCAGCGAGGATATCTTCCAGCACAGCACGCACTTTTTTCAAATCATCACTGTAGCTGACACCAATCACCAGGTCGAGGCGACGGGTTTCCCTGGCCGAGTAGTTGGTGATGGTCGAGCCGATAATCTGGCCGTTGGGGACGATAATTTCCTTGTTGTCGGCGGATCTCATCCTGGTACTGAAAATCTGAACTTCCTCGATGATTCCTGAGACGCCTCCCGCTTCAACAAAATCACCAACCCTGAACGGCCGAAACAGGATGAGCATGACGCCGGAAGAGAAGTTGCCGAGGGTCCCCTGCAGGGCGAGGCCAATGGCCAGACCTACCGCGGCAATGATGGCAGCAAACGAGGTTGTCTCGATCCCCATTTTGCCAAGGGCAGCGAGAATAACAAACACCATCAGAGCGGTATAAACGATGTTTTTTGAGAATCTTACCAGTGTCTCGTCAACGCGTCCCTTGGTCATCGCCCTGGCCGTTGCATTGGACAGCGCCCGGGCAATGATGCGTCCGACAATGACGATGATAAGGGCCCAGACCATTGGCAGTGCATAGGCCTGAATCAGTTCGAAAATTCTGTCGGTTGTTATTGCATCCATGGTTTCCTCCTTGGGATCGATGAGGTTTTCTGCCTGCGTGATAAGGGTCATAGTCGGTTGCTGTTACAGCAGCCGACTATGACCCGGCAGATGCGTCATTTCAGGCGGGCAGGATACAGGGGTTCCGGGCAGATACAAGCTGACACCGGTTCCCGGCTCAGCAGGCATTGGCGGCAATAAAGCTCCTGATTGTCGCCAGGTCTGCCGGCATGCGCTTGCGGTGCTGTGGCTTGTCGCGCAATTGATTGATAACCGGATGGTCAATGGGGAGATCGGCGACGGCTTGGTGGATGGCATCGGGAAATTTGGCAGGATGCGCTGTTGCCAGGCAGATCAGCGGGGTCTGACCACGGCCGGTCAGTTGGCCGGCGGCGACGCCAACAGCTGTATGGGGGTCGAGGAGGTAGCCGGTACCATGGTAGAAGGAGCGGATCTGCTCAACAGTGTCACTGTCGTCGACCGAGGCCGCTGCAAAATCGCTGCGAATGCGTTGCTGTTCGGCAGCAGAAAAGGCGATTTTGCCGTGCTGCCGGAACGCCGCCATGGCCGCGACAACCTTGTCCGGCTGACAGTCATACAGGTAGTAGAGGTAGCGTTCAAAGTTGCTTGCCACCTGGATGTCCATGGAGGGGGAGAGGGTCTGGTGTACTGCGGCGACGGAATAGTCCCCCTGGTTGACGAAGCGGCTGAGGATATTGTTGGAGTTGGTGGCAAGGATCAGCGAACGGATCGGCAATCCCATCCGGCGGGCGATATAGCCGGCAAAAATATCGCCGAAATTGCCCGTCGGCACAGAAAAGTCAACCATTTCGGCAGCGGCATCACGCTGTACCTGGAAACAGGCGTAAAAGTAATAAACCACCTGGGCAAGCACGCGCACCCAGTTGATCGAATTGACCGCCCCGAGGGCATATTGCTGCTTGAACGCCTGATCCCCGAAAATCTCCTTGACGATGGCCTGGGCATCATCAAAGGTTCCGTCAATGGCAATATTAAAGACATTCTCGTCAGCGACCGTGGTCATCTGCAGTTCCTGCACGGCAGAGACCCGCCCGTGAGGGTAGAGGATGAAGATGTTGATATTCTTGCGCCCGCGGACACCGGCGATGGCAGCACTGCCGGTATCACCACTGGTGGCACCGATGATGTTCATCTTTGCACCACTCCGTTCAAGATAGTACTCAAACAGGTTGCCGAGGAACTGCAGGGCGATATCCTTGAATGCCAGGGTCGGGCCGTGAAACAGTTCGAGAATATAGAGATCGTCACGTTTGACCACAGGGGCGATGTCCGGGTGACGGAAATTGGCGTAGGTGCGGTTGATCAGCTGCTGCAGGTCGTCCGCAGGCAGGTCCGTGGCGTATCGTGAAATAATGTCAAAAGCCAGGTCCGGGTAGGGGAGGGTGCTTAAACGCTGCAGCTCACCGGGAGAGAGAACAGGAATATGCTGTGGCAGCAACAGCCCGCCATCAGCAGCCAACCCCATCATGACCGCCTCACTGAAGGATAGGTCATTGACCCCGCCACGCGTACTGCAATATTTCATGGGTATCATCTCTTTTCTGTCGCAGGTTGAAGAAACGCTGTGGAATTGTTGTTGTTTCGACTTGCCATCTTACTGATTATCAGCGGCGATTGAAAGCACTCCGGCAGAAAAAAAAACGGAAGGCTCCGTACGGAACCTTCCGTTGTCATATCGATCGAAGGACTGGGCGTTACTGGCCGGCCTCCTGGGCGTCGACGACAGAGACCGCAGCCATATTGACGATATCGGCCACATCGTCACCGCGCTGCAGCACGTGGACCGGTTTGTTCATGCCCATCAGAATCGGTCCGACCGCCTCGGCACCACCAAGCTTGTTGAGCAGCTTGTAACTGATGTTGCCCGACTGCAGGTCAGGGAAAATGAAAACGTTGGCGTCACCTTTGAGCATGGAGAAGGGATACTGCTTCGCCGTCAACTCGGGATCAAGGGCCACATTGGCCTGGATCTCCCCGTCAACGATCAGGTCGGGCGCCATCTCCTTGACCAGCGCCGTGGCCTTCTTGACCTTGAGCGCCTGGTGCTCGGTGCTGCTGCCGAAGTTGGAGAAGGACAGCATGGCGACCTTCGGTTCGATATTGAACTGACGCACCTTCTCTGCAACCAGGATCGCTGTTTCTGCGAGCTCCTCCGGAGTTGGGTCAATGGCGACCGTGGCATCAGCTATAAACACAACCTGCTTTTTGAAAACCATCATGTACATGCCGTGAACCTTGGACAGATGGCTCTGCTTGCCGATCACCTCGAGGGAAGGGCGGATTGTCTCGGGATAGTGGTGGTTGATCCCGGAAAGCATGGCATCCGCATCACCCCGATTGACCATCATCGCGCCAAAATAGTTGTTGTCCCCCTTCATCTGGTGAGCCGCATCTGACAGGGTGACACCCTTGCGCTGGCGCAGTTCGAACATCTTGTTGATATACTCGTCGCGCTTGTTGCTGAGCATCGGATCGATGATCTCAACCTCCGACAGGTCAAGGTGGAGCAGTTTTGCTTTTTTGAGGATCTCGTCGCGGTGGCCGAGAAGAATGGGGATGGCGATTTTTTCTGCGACAAGAATTTGTGCGGCGCGGAGAATTTTGTCCTCTTCTCCTTCCGGGAAAACGACCCGTTTCGGGTTCGCCTTGGCCTTGTTGATCAGTGACCGCATGATTTCCTTGGACGGACCCTGCAGGGCTTCAAGGGATTCACGGTAGGCCTGCATGTTTTCGATCGGCCGCCGGGCCACGCCCGAGTCCATTGCCGCCTGGGCAACGGCGGGGGCAACGTGGAGCAGCACCCGGGGGTCAAAAGGCTTGGGGATGATGTATTCACGGCCGAACTGGATGTCCTCGCCGGCATAGGCTTTGCGAACGGAATCGGGGACATCGAGTTTGGCCAGATCGGCAAGGGCTTTGACCGCCGCGAGCTTCATTTCGGGATTAATCGCACTGGCATGCACGTCGAGGGCGCCGCGGAAAAGGAAAGGAAAACAGAGAACGTTATTGACCTGGTTCGGGTAGTCGGAACGGCCGGTGCCGATGATCACGTCATCACGGACCGCCTTGGCATCCGGGGGCAGAATTTCCGGGTCGGGATTGGCCATGGCAAAGACAATAGGATTCGGCGCCATGGATTTGAGCATCTCCGTGGTGAGAGCCCCTTTGGCCGACAAACCGAAGAACACGTCGGCGCCAACGATGGCTTCCGCCAGGGTGCGGGCATCCGTTTCGGCGGCGAGACGCTCCTTGTACACGTTCATGCCCTCCGTGCGGCCTTTGTAGATGACTCCTTTGGTATCACAGAGGATGACATTGTTCTTGTCGATGCCCATGGTGATCGCCAGGCTCGAACAGGCGATCCCCGACGCACCGGCGCCGTTAACGACAATTTTGACGTTCTTGATGTCCTTGCCGACGATTTCCAGGGCGTTGATCATGCCGGCGGCGGAAATGATGGCGGTGCCGTGCTGGTCATCATGGAAGACCGGAATATCCATGAGCTCAATGAGTTTCTCTTCGATGTAGAAACACTCCGGTCCCTTGATGTCCTCAAGGTTGATGCCGCCGAACGTCGGCTCAAGCAGCTTCACTGTCCGGATGATTTCATCCGGGTCTTTTGAATCGATTTCAATATCGAAGACATCAATATCGGCGAAGCTTTTAAACAGAACCCCTTTCCCTTCCATAACGGGCTTGCCGGCCAGCGCGCCGATATCGCCAAGCCCAAGAACCGCGGTCCCGTTTGAGACGACCGCCACGAGATTCCCCTTGGCGGTATATTTGTAGGCGTCTGCGGGGTTTTTTTCTATTTCCAGGCAGGGCTCGGCTACTCCGGGGCTGTAGGCCAGTGAGAGATCCCGACTGGTGGCACAGGGCTTGGTGGTGATAACTTCGATTTTTCCTTTACGACCTTTACTGTGGTAATCCAGTGCATCTTGGCGCATTGACATGGAAGTCTGTCCTCCTGTAAGAGAAAGTTACTTGACCGGTACTGATGATGTGCAGCACGAAAGGAAAGAGCTGTTTTCAAGACCTCTTGCCATTACTCAAAGTAAAAAATTATAGTCAAGCTAAAATTTTGTCAAGCTGAAAGGGTATACTGTCTGAATATAAACTATTTCTGCTGATACGCAATGCTGATGCCAATTTTTCCACCCTGTAAAAGTACATCATTTTCAAAAGGTTATTAGTTTTTAGCGGGACTCGGACGAAAAAAAAATCTGTGCGTGTGAAATTTTTTTGGTAGATTACGGCGTATTTTCGCCACTTGGTCATTCATTGTTTTTACAGGTAGACAGATGAAGATCGGTGTCCTCTCGGATACTCACATCGCCACCTTGGCACTGGGGGATCAACTCGCCAGGAGATTGTTCTCCGGGTGCTTTGCCGATGTCTCTGCGATTTTACACGCCGGCGACCTGGTTCATCCGGAATTGGAAAGCTGTTTTTATCCTTGTCCGTGGTATGCTGTGCGCGGGAATATGGATCACCTGGCGGAGCAGACACCCGTCAAAAGGGTTCTTCACCTGGCGGGCAAAAGGGTCGGCATGGTCCACGGCTGGGGCTCCCCATTGCAGGTGGAAGAAAACGTTCTCGGCAGTTTTGCCGAACAGATGCCTGATGTCCTGATCTTTGGACACAGCCATCTGCCGGTTTGCCGGATGGTTGATAGGACGCTTCTGCTGAATCCCGGCAGCCCGACCGATCCGCGCCTGGCGGCGGGTCCCAGTGTCGGGTTGCTCACCCTGGCTGACCGGGTGACAGCTGAGATTATTCGACTTGACTGATTGTGAGGCCATTCCCGGGTTTTGTCGGCAGACACAACGGGGCTGATGCTTCATTTCAACCAACCGGAAGGATGTATTCCATGCTCGACATTTTTTTTCGTGGTGGTCCGCTCATGTATCCGATCCTGTTCTGTTCGATCATCGGCTGGGCCATTTTCATGGAGAGATTTTACGCGTATTTCCTGATTCGTCGCGATCTTCTGCGGCTGCGGAGCAGCACCCTCAGTTATCTACGCGAAGGGCGCGACGAGGAGGCAATTCGTCTGTGCAGCGAGAAAAGTTCCCCGCTCGCCCGTATCCTGCTGGTTGTTTTGACCAATCGTGGTCAGCAGCGTGCGCATCTGAAGGCCCTGGCGGAAGAGGTCGGTGGTCGTGTTGCCGTCGAACTGCAGCGATATCTCGGTCTGCTGGCAACGATCGCCAATGTTGCTCCGTTGCTGGGCCTGCTTGGAACCGTTCTTGGCATGATCAACGCTTTCAACGTCATCGCTGCTGAAGGGGTCGGAACGCCGGCGACCCTTGGCGGCGGCATCTCCGAGGCGTTGATCACCACCGCCGCCGGCTTGAGCGTTGCCGTACCGATGCTGCTGGTCCACCGTTACCTGTCAGCCCGTTCGGATCGTCTGCTCCTTGAACTGGAAGAAGCGTCAATGCAGGTTGTTGATCTTATCGAGGGGTAAACTATGGGTTTCCGTCGCAAGGTTGCTGAATCACCGCGGATCGAGCTGACACCAATGATCGATGTCGTCTTTCTGCTGTTGATTTTCTTTATGATCTCGACAACCTTCGTTGAACGCCCCGGAGTCACGATCGAACTGCCGGAAGGGGGGACGCAGCAGGTTGCCGCCGAGCGTCAGGAGGTCCAGGTCTACCTGACCGGGGAGGGGGATATCTACCTGCAGCGTGAACCGATCAGCCTGCCCGGGTTGCAGGCCCACCTGAACGATCTCGGTCAGGCGACAGCCGCCCAGTCAACGTTTCTGCTGCTGGCCGACAAGTCGGCCCGTCACGGTCGGGTGATCGAACTGATGGAGGCCGCCAGGCGCGCCGGCTTCACCCGTCTCGCCATTGCGACGGACGGCAATATCAACGAAAGGCTGAACCAGCCGCCAGACGAGAACCCCTGATGACAATGCCGTCGATGGTGTCCCCGTTAACGGTCTTCTGAGCGCTCTGCAACTGTCGTCGCTCAGGGCGATGACAGGGGGCATTGCCGGCACCAGACGGGGTAGTCATCCCCGGCCAGCTGGTGAAAACTCTCGATCCGCTCGCGATAAAACTCCACATCTGCACAGGAGCCTGCAATGGCCGTCATCCTCGCCTGGTCGATCCAGCCGTGCACGGCACTGAACCGGTAGAAGGCGGCGACCCCCTCGAGGATAGCAAGCAGTTCGGCCAGGTTTGGTTCCAGGGAACGATGAATATACCAGTTGCCGGCAAACCCGCGAACCTGATCGGCAGCGACAGCAAAGATGCTGGTGCGCAGCGTGTCGATAACGAAGTCGCGCAGAAAATAATCGGTGCCGCGCGCGAGGGTGCCGGCTTCAAGTGGTTGGACGGTGTTCTCTTCGAGCAGGTAACGGTGAAAATCCTGCAGCAGCTCCTGGCAGAGGCGATCGGCACGGAGTTCATCGGCGAGACTGGCAATATTGAAATCCTCCGGCCGCAGCTGCTGACTGGCGGAATTCCTGGCGTTGGGCATAGCGGGTCACTCTCCAATATGGATGTCAGTGTTTGTGTTTCGCGTTTATTACCCTTTCACCGCGCCGCGGTCAAGTATTCAGGCGCTCCATTGATCTGGTGATTTACACCGGTCGGTTCCTTTGCTAGATTGTCACACTTATTTGCCCGCGGATGTAACGGGCGCGATCTTGAGGTCGCGCTGATCACTGGAAAGTGCCATGTCAACAGCAACGCCCCTGATGCGACAATACCTGGACATCAAAGCGCATCATGAAGATGCCATTCTGTTTTTCCGTCTCGGTGATTTTTATGAGATGTTCATGGACGATGCCGTGGTCGCATCGCGGATTCTCGGTATCACCCTGACATCCCGTAACAAGGGGGATGACGATGCGGTACCGCTCTGCGGTATCCCTTATCACAGCAGCCAGGGGTATATTGCCAAGCTGGTTGCGGCGGGACGCAAGGTAGCCATCTGCGAGCAGGTCGAGGATCCGAAAACCGCCAAGGGAATCGTCAAGCGCAAGGTGGTCAGGGTGGTGACGCCGGGGCTGATCACCGACACTGACAGCCTGGATCCCAAAGAAAACAACTACCTGCTCGCCTTGGCCCGGGATCGGGACAGCTATGGCATTGCCCACGTCGACATTACGACCGGGGTCTTTCGCGTGACCCAGGTCGACAGCCCGGCCCAGGTTGAGAGCGAAATCAGCTCTCTGCGGCCACGTGAAGTTCTCCTTAGTGCCGGCGCCGCGGGGGAAAGCCTCAAACAGGCATGGCCGCATATTTTCGCCCCGCTGATGTGCAACAGCCTGCCCGAGTGGGTCTTTACGACGGATTACGCAGGTGAGGAAATCTGTCGTTTTTTCGGAGTCGCCGGGCTGGGATCCTTTGGCTGCGCGGATCTGCCGGCAGCACAGCAGGCGGCGGTGGCCATTCTCCATTACCTGCAGCAGACCCAGCAGGAGGAGCTTTGCCATCTGCGCCCGCTGCAGACCTACCAGATCCGCAACTCGATGGTTCTCGATGATGCGACGCGCCGCAACCTTGAACTCACCGTGACCCTCCAGGACGGTAAAAAGCGCGGATCCCTGCTGGGAGTGCTCGATCGGACCGTGACGGCCATGGGAGGCCGCACCCTGCGTCACTGGATTCATTACCCGCTTCTCGATCTCGACAAGATCGTCAGGCGGCAACGGGCCATCGCCGAACTGGTCGACGGCAGTCTGCTGCGCCTGGATCTGCGTGAGGCCCTCGATGGTGTCTATGACCTGGAGCGACTCAACAGCAAGATTGCCATGGCCAGCGCCAACGCCCGTGATCTGACGGCGTTGCGTAGTTCCCTGGCACTGCTGCCGCGGATCAGGGAGTTGCTCGCCCCCCTGGAAGACCCCTATCTCAAGGAGCTTGGCGAACGCATCAATCCGCTTGACGAACTCAAGGCTCTTCTTGATGCAGCGATCGTTGACGACCCCCCCTTCATTCTGCGTGAGGGAGGAATCATCCGCGATGGCTATGCTGCCGAGCTCGATGAGCTGCGCGTCATCAGCCGTGAAGGCAAGGGATGGATAGCCGGGATGGAAGCGCAGGAACGCGAGCGCACCGGAATTGCCTCGCTGAAGATCAAATACAACCGCGTGTTCGGCTACTTCATCGAAATCACTCATCGGCACCAGGACCGGATCCCCGAGGATTATCAGCGCAAACAGACCCTGGTCAACGCGGAACGTTACATTACCCCCGGTCTCAAGGAGGTTGAAGGCCGGGTTCTGGGCGCAGAAGAGCGTATGGCGGAACTGGAGTACAGCCTCTTTCAGCAGGTGCGCACGGAAACCGCGGCCCACGGCGGGCGTATTCAGGAAACCGCCGCGGCCCTTGCCGTTCTCGATGTGCTCCTTGGCCTGGCCGATCTTGCCCATGAGCGCAATTATGTCTGCCCGCACATGGACCACTCCGGCCTGATTCATATTCAGGGAGGACGACACCCGGTGATCGAGGGGATGCCGCTGAAGGAGGCCTTTGTCCCTAACGATGTCCTGCTCGATACGGCACAGAACCGGCTGCTTATCATTACCGGACCGAACATGGCGGGGAAATCGACATTCATGCGCCAGGTGGCATTGATTACCCTGATGGCCCAGCTGGGCAGCCATGTACCGGCCGACCAGGCCCGCATCGGTCTGGTCGACCGTATCTTTACTCGGGTCGGCGCAAGTGATAATCTGGCCAAGGGTGAGTCGACCTTCATGGTGGAAATGAATGAAACGGCAAACATCCTGCGCCACGCGACGCCGCAGAGCCTGATCATTCTCGATGAAATCGGCCGGGGAACCTCGACTTATGATGGTGTCAGCATTGCCTGGGCGGTGGCCGAGTACCTTCACGACAACCCGGACGTTGCGGCAAAGACGCTGTTTGCGACCCATTATCATGAACTGACCGGTCTGGCGACGAATCGTCCGGGGGTCAAAAATTTCAACGTTGCCGTCAAAGAGTGGAACGACCAGATTATTTTTCTGCGCAAGATTGTCGCCGGGGGAAGCAGCCGTTCTTACGGCATCCAGGTCGGACGTCTGGCCGGTCTTCCTGAACAGGTAATCAATCGGGCAAAGAGCATCCTCAAAGACCTCGAGTCGGGTAAGCGTGACCACCATGAGGCCGGTCCGGCCCGTCAGGCGCTCACAACCAAGGCGGCTGAGGCCGAGCAGCTGTCACTCTTTCAGCGCGATCAGGAGACCTTGCTGCGTCACCGTCTGGAGAAGATTGATATCAGCCGCCTGACCCCGCTGGAGGCCCTGAACCTGCTCGACGAAATGAAAAAGATCCTTCAATGAAGATACTTTTCCCCTGCTTTAGTCTGCTGCTTGTGCTGCTCTGTTTCGGCGCCGTCGAAGAGAGTCGTGCCCAGTCCGACAGTTACCGGAAGCTGCGCCAGGATTATCAGCAACTGATCACCTCGACCCAGCAACAGCGGCAACGCAGCAACTGGGAGAAACTGATCGGGCGGTTTGATCGTTTTATTTCACAGCAACCGCGGGATCCGTCGCTGGAGAATGCCTATTACCTGCGCGCCCGCACCTGGGATGGCCTGGCCCAGGCGTCCGGCCGTTCTGCCGATGCTGAACAGGCGATTGATCATTACCTGCTTTTGGCTGCGCAGTTCCCTTCCAGCCGGTTCGCCGATGATGCCTTGTACCTGGCCGGTCAAATTGCCGAAAACCGCCTGCAGGATGAGCCGCGCGCGGTCCGCTATTATCGCCGTGTTGTGACGGAGACGCCCGCAGGGGATATGGTCCCCGACGCCCGCAAACGCCTTGCCGCCCTGCCCGAAACGGTTGAGCCCGTTGCCGCAGCGGCAGCCACCCACCGCCACCAGACCGATGGCCAGTCACCAACCCTTGAGTCGATACGTTTCTGGAGTGGTCCCGAATATACCCGTATCGTGCTTGATCTGAGTGCGCCGGTGGTGACCGAGCCGAACTACCTGGCAGGGGACAACCCGCGGCTGTACTTCGACCTGGTCTATACCGAACTGTCCGCCGGGCTGCCGGGGGACATCGATATTCATAACGGCCTGGTGCGGCGGGTGCGCGCCAGCCGCTTCGACAGTCAGCGCGCGCGTGTGGTCATCGATCTGCAGCAGGAGCGGGAATACCGGACGACGGTACTGGACAGTCCCCATCGCCTGGTGATCGACATCATCGGTCAGCCGACCGGACCGGTCGCTGCCCAGATCAAAAAATCGCCGGGTTCCGTTGCTCTGGGCGACGATTCCATCGCCGGGATTCTCGATTCCTCCGCCGATCGTCAGGCCCCGCCGCGGTTGCGGCAGAATTCGGGGGGCGAAGGGATCCGCCTGATCGTCATTGATCCGGGTCACGGCGGCAAGGATCCCGGGGCGATTGGCCCGTCCGGCCTGTACGAGAAGCATGTCAACCTGGCCCTGGCCCAGGCAACTGCGGCCGCGCTGCGCCAGCAGCTCGGCGTCAAGGTGTTGCTGACCCGCACGGATGACACTTACCTTAGCCTGCGGGAGCGAACCGAATACGCCAATCGCATGGGTGCCGATCTGTTCATTTCCCTGCATGCCAATGCCAATACGAGCAGCCGCCCACACGGGGTGGAAACCTATTTTCTGAATCTCTCCAAGACCGACGAAGCGGCGGAGGTGGCGGCGCGGGAGAACGGGATGACGCTGCAGGACATCAGCAACCTCGAAGCGATCCTCTTTGATCTGATGGCCAATGCCAAGATCAACGAGTCGAGCCGCCTGGCTGCCGAGATTCAACAGTCACTGGTCACCAACCTCACGGTCAAGTTCAGCAATATCCGCGATCTCGGCGTCAAGCAGGGACCCTTTCATGTCCTGCTCGGCGCCTCCATGCCTTCGGCCCTGGTCGAGGCGGCGTTTATCACCAATCCTCGTGAAGAAAAGCGCCTTAACTCGGCGGAATACCAGCAGCGGGTTGCCCAGTCCATTGTTCAGGGGGTGAAAAACTACGCCGCGGCAATGGGACAGGTGGCGTGGAAGTGAAACAGTCACTGGCAGACCTCAGCTGCGATATCATCCCAGTGCCGGCACTGCCGGTCTTTCCAGCCTTCGAACAGGGCCGTCCTCAGGTTCTCGCGGCACTGCACAGCTTCCTCGACGACAACCTTACGCAGATCCAGAGCAAGAGCCTTGCCGGGGCTGCCAGTCGCACCACGGTCAAGCAACTCGGCCGCATGTTTGACCAGTTGCACCAGTCTCTTTTTGCTGTTGCCACGACCGGGCTCGAACCTGCGGCCGTCTCCTCCTGTGCGCTGATTGCCGTCGGCGGCTACGGGCGCGACGAAATGAATCCCAGGTCTGATCTTGACCTGATGTTCTACTGGGGGCCGGAGGGTCGTGACGCGATCCGTATCATTGCTGACCGGATCCTTTATCTGCTCTGGGACCTGAACCTCGATGTCGGCTACAGTATCCGCTGTGCCAGCGACTGTCTGGAGCAGGCCAGTGATGCGACCGTACGCACATCCCTGATGGATGCCCGCCTGATCGCCGGCACTAGCACTGTGTTTGAAGATTTTGTCGCCCGCGTCGCCGTGCCGCTGCTGACCCACGACGCCCCCGAGTTTATCCGGCAGAAACTCGCCGAACGCGAGGCGCGCAAGAAAAAGTACGGTTCTTCCGTCTACCTGCTGGAACCCAACATCAAGGAAGGAGAGGGCGGCCTGCGGGAATTGCAGGATGCCCTGTGGATCGCCCGGATCAAGTACAAGGCGGCCAGCCTGCATGAGCTGCTGACGAAAAGTATCGTCACCGAACAGGATGTCAGTCACTACGTTGCAGCACAGGACTATCTCTGGACGATCAGGAATTTCCTGCACTTTTCCGGTCAGCGGAAAAGTGATCAGTTGACCTTTGATGTCCAGCAGCAGATTGCCGCCCACCTGGGCTATGTCAACAAGGCGAGCGGCTCGGCCGTCGAACAGTTCATGCAGGACTATTATGCCCAGGCCAATCGCAACGAATACCTGGCATCGAAAATCATCGTTGACGCGACCCAGTCGCGGGTCGCGCCGAAAGGGGTTTTCAATTTTCTTGTCCGGCGCAACCTCGAGGATGGTTTTTACCTGCTGCGCGGGCAGCTGCGGGCGTCCAAGAACCTGACCCTTCTGCAGAACCCGGCGTTGATGATGGTCGCCTTTGAACTGGCGCAACGGCATGAAGTTGAGCTCTGTCTCGAACTGAAACAGCTGATTCGCGAGAATCTTCATCTGATCAGTGACAAGGTCAGACGTTCACGCCGTATCAACGAATCCTTCATGACAATTCTGCGGGATTTCCGGGGCGTTGGCAAAACCCTCCACAAGATGCACCACCTCCAGTTTCTCAACGCCTTCATTCCCGAGTTCAAGAAGATTTACTGCAAGGTGCAGTTCGATCTCTACCATATCTACACCGTCGATATTCATTCCCTGTTCGCTGTCGATGAGATCGAACGGCTGTGGGCAGGAGAATACCGTGAGTCCCAGCCGCTGCTGTCCGAAGTGGTGCACAACATTGAAAAACCGGAATTGCTGCTGCTGGCCATCCTGTTCCACGACATCGGCAAGGGCAGCGGCAAGGATCATAGCGTCCGCGGCGCTGAAATGATCCCGCGCATCGCCCGGCGGCTGCGGCTGAATCGCGAGGATACCACGCGTTTACAGTTTCTCGTTGCCCACCACCTGAAGATGGCGCACATCTCCCAGCGGCGTGATCTGCAGGACATGAAGATGATCGCCCAGTTCGCCGAACTGGTCCGGATGGGGGAAAATCTGCGCATGCTTTACCTGTTGTCTTTTGCCGATATCCGGGCGGTCGGCCCTGATGTCTGGTCGGAGTGGAAGGGGACCCTGCTCCAGGAACTCTTTGAAAAAACCTTTGATGTGCTTGAGAAAAAAGACTTCTTCCAGGAACAGCGGACGGAAAAGGCACGTAACCGCAAGCGCAAGGTACGTCTGGGTCTGCAGGATGAGTTTCCTGAAGGAAGGATCCAGCGTGTGCTGAAAAGTCTGAATAACCGTTACCTGCTCAGTTACCACTCAGCCCAGATCATTCCGCATATCCGCCTGGCCCTGGGTCGTGGCAAAAAAACCCTGGCCATGCAGGTGGAGCATTTCGCAGAGGCAAAATTTACCGAGGTGACCATCGCCACGATCGATTCTCCCGGTTTGTTTTCACAGATTGCCGGGGTGATGGCGGCCCACTCAATCAACATTCTTGGCGCGCAAATCCATACGCGCAAGAACGGTGATGTGCTGGATATCCTGCAGGTCAACAGCCTGGTCGGTGGCATTGTCAATAAACCGGAAAAATGGCAGCGGGTTGAGGCGGATCTCAGCGCGGTCATCGAGGGCCGCCTGTTTGTTGAAAATCTCGTCGGCAAGCTCTCCACCCCGGGCTATCTGAAGAAAACCCCGGTCCATAGCCAGCGGCCCAACCGGGTCGAGTTTGATAATGAGGTGTCTGACACCTATACGGTCATTGATATCTATGCCCGGGACAAGGTTGGTCTGCTCTATGATATCACTCGCACGTTCAAGGAACTCGGGCTGTACATTGCCGTGTCAAAAATCGCCACCAAGGTGGATCAGGCGGCTGACGTCTTCTATGTTCACGATATTTTCGGCCAGAAGATCGTCGACCCGGTCAAGATAGAAGAAATCCGCACGACGCTGCTCAAGCGCCTGGCCTAGGTGGCGCAGCCATGGATGCCTTGATCGATTATTTTCTCAATTTCATCAGTGTGGAAAAAGGGCTGGCGACCAACACCCTGGAAGCCTACGGACGCGACCTGGCTGGCTACGCCACCTACCTCAGAAAGGTGGAAAACGTCAGCGAGCCGGCGGCCATCGATGCCGTTATGCTGCTGCGTTACCTCGCTCATGCGCGCACCGCGGGGCTCTCTCCACGCAGTCGCGCACGCTGCTTGAGCACGCTACGCCAGTTTCACCGGTTCCTGCTGCGTGAAGGGCATATGGCCTGCGATCCGACGACGCAGATTGCATCACCGCGTCTGCGCCAGAACCTGCCGCACCTGCTCAGCACGGCCGAGGTCGACCGGCTGCTGGCTGCGCCGACCGGCGTGACAGCTCTTTCACGCCGCGACAGAGCCATGCTCGAAGTGCTCTACGCCACCGGCATGCGGGTCTCCGAGCTGGTTGGACTGCAACTCGGCGATCTCAAGCTCGACATCGGTTGTCTCAATGTCACCGGCAAGGGAATGAAGCAGCGCCTCATTCCGCTGGGGGAAGTTGCCCTTGAATTTCTTGATGATTATCTGCACAATGTCAGGCCGACGCTGGTGACGGAAAAAACCGGCCACGAGGTTTTTCTCAATCGCCGTGGTCGCAGAATGAGCCGCCAGGGTTTCTGGAAAAACCTCAAGGCCTATGCTCTGCATGCGGGGATCTCCCAGGCGGTTTATCCACATCTGCTGCGCCACTCTTTTGCAACCCACCTGCTGGAAAACGGAGCGGATCTTCGTGCGGTACAGGCGATGCTGGGACACGCGGATGTCTCGACGACCCAGATCTACACGCACGTCATCCAGGAACGACTGAAACAGATACATCAGCAGTATCATCCTCGCGGTTGATACTTAAATACAGGATCAGACAATGAAATACATTATTCTTCTCGGCGACGGCATGGCCGATGAGCCCCTCGCGGAACTGGACAACCGCACACCCCTTGAGGTCGCTGCCACACCGCACATGGATCATCTCTGCCGCCATGGTCAGGTCGGGCTTGCCGCAACGGTGCCGGATGGATATCCGCCGGGGAGCGACGTTGCCAACCTGTCTGTCTTCGGTTATGACCCCGGCGACTGTTACACCGGCCGTTCACCGCTTGAAGCCGCCAGTATGGGCGTGGACCTGGATCCAGCGGATGTCGCTTTTCGTCTCAACCTGGTCTGGCTCGAAGCCCATTACGGCAAAATCTACATGGGGGACTTTTCCGCCGGACACATCAGCACCGCGGAAGCGGCTGAGCTGATCAATACCCTCCAGGCTGAGCTCGGTGGCACCGACTTCAACTTTTATCCCGGCGTCTCCTACCGCCACCTGATGGTCTGGAAAAACGGCAAGGACCGGTTGAAATTCACCCCGCCCCATGATATTTCGGCGCAAAGCATTGAGGACCACCTGCCCCAGGGGGAGGGCGCTGCCGTTCTCCATGATCTGATGAATTCGGCACAGATGCTGCTCCTTGACCACCCGGTCAACAATCGCCGGACGGCACAAAAACAGCTGCCGGCCAATTCCATCTGGCTCTGGGGGCACGGCCGCAAACCACGCATGGAGACCTATCAGCAACGTTACGGGCTGACCGGTGCGGTGATTTCGGCTGTTGACCTGATCAGGGGTATCGGGGTGAACGCCGGGCTGGATATCATCAATGTTCCCGGGGCAACCGGCTACATTGATACGAACTACCGCGGCAAGGCGGAATATGCCATCGAGGCCCTCAAAACCAGGGACTTTGTCTACCTGCACGTAGAAGCTCCGGACGAGGCCGCCCATGGGGGCATGTTGAAGGAGAAAATCGAGGCGATTGAAAATTTTGACCGGCTGGTGGTCGGGACCATCTGCAACAACCTGGATCAGATCGGTGACTGTCGGATCCTGGTGACACCGGACCATCCGACGCCGGTGGCCAAGCGGACCCATACCCGCGATCCGGTTCCCTTTGTCATGTATGATTCGCGCCGTGATTACCCATCGACGGTCCAGGCCTATTCGGAGGCCGAAGCCAGGCGCACAGGGTTGACCGTTGCCGGCCATCGTCTGCTTGACCTGCTGCTGGAACGCTGAGGACGCCGGTCACGTGACAAGGATACGTTTTACCCGCCTGGAACAGCCCCGCAGCAAGGCTCTGCACCTGTGCCGACTGGCACAGACCTGTGTCGAGGAGGGCCATTCGCTGGTGATCCGCGTCGCCGACCTGGAGCAGGCGCAGTCCCTCGACCGCTTTCTCTGGACCTGGAAAAAGGATTCTTTTCTTCCCCACTGCCTGGACGATCCGGCGCAGACCCGGATCGACGAGCCGATCGTTATCGTTACCGCGGAACGAAATCCCAACGGGGCGACGGCCCTGATCATGGGGACTCCCTGTTCACTGCCGTTCATTGAGAGCTTTGCGCTGGTGTTCGATTTTGCCGAAGTCTACGCTGATGACCTGGCCCAGGCCGCACGTACGAGGTTCCGCAGTTATCGCGCGCACGGGCTTGACCCGCAGATGGACACGGCGGAACCGCCCGACATGGTCAAAACCCGCCGACAGGAGCACAGCTAGATGCAGCCCAGAACCGCAATTGTCCTCGTTGAACCGCAAGGGGCTGGAAATATCGGCTCCGTCTGCCGCGCGATGCTGAATTTCGGCACGACCGATCTGCGCCTTGTCAATCCGCAGGTTGATCATCGCGGTTTTGAAGCGCGTAAAATGGCGGTCAAAGGCGCGGATCTTCTCGAGCAGGCACGCGTTTATTCCTCCCTTGCCGAGGCGTTGGCCGATTGCCGCTTAAGCTTCGGCACGACCCGTCGCTTCGGCCGCTACCGGGAGGGACTGTTGCATCCTGATGAGGCCGCAAGGCAGCTCTGTGACATCGACCCTGCGGATACCTGCGCCCTGGTTTTCGGTCGCGAAGACAAGGGGCTGTTTACCTCTGAACTTGATCTCTGCCAGCACTTCATCACCATCCCGACCGACGCCCGGCTGCCATCAATGAACCTGTCCCAGGCGGTCCTGATCTGTCTCTATGAACTGCACAAGATTGCCGGTGAAGTAGCGGGGCAGACCCATGGGCGCAAAAAGCTCGCCAGCAATGACCGGCTCGAAGATCTCTATCGCCATATGCGGGACTCGCTGTTGCATATCGGCTACCTGAATCCGCAGAATCCTGATCATATTCTGCGCTGTTACCGGCGCATTTTCGGTCGCGCCGGACTGAATGACCGCGAGGTGCGGGTGCTGCGCGGCATGTTCAACCAGATCGACATTATCTGCGGCAGAAAATCCGGCCGTACCGGCGGCGATGACGGCGCAGGCGCGTGACCAGTGGCGCCTGAGCAGATTTTTCTTGCCTTTTATGAAAAGGCCTGATATTAATAACGAGTTTTTCAAGGATTTGAAAAGTGAGCTTCGCGGCTCACTTTTTTTATTATCGGCTGAGATAGAGGCTTTCAGGTGAACATAACCGAACGTGTTTCCGGGCTGGTGCAGCCCCTGTGTGACGAGCTTGGCTATGAGCTGGTGGATCTGGAATATCGCCGCGAATCGCACGGCTGGGTGCTGCGCTTTTTTCTCGACAAGGAGGGGGGCATCACCCTCGATGATTGTGCCGTGGCGAGCCGTCAGATCAGTTCCCTGCTCGATGTTGAAGACCTGATAACAACCGCATACAGTCTTGAGGTGTCTTCTCCCGGCCTCGAACGTCCACTGAAAAAAGCTGCTGATTTTGAGCGTTTTGCCGGGTCGCAGGTAAAGATTAAAACCATCGATGCGGTGGATCCGGAAGGCACCGGGAAGCGCCAGAAAACCTTTACCGGCGAGCTCCTCGGGCTTGAAAATGAAGATGTCGTTGTGCAACTGCAGAACCAGGCGGCGACAAGGGTGCATATTGCCCTGCAGAATATCGATACGGCACGTTTGGTGCTTGATTTTTAATCATCGGTTGGCGCCGTGGTGCCAGCATAAAACACTAAAAGGGGTATAGCGAGATGGTGGGTAATCTCAATCACATCATCGATCAGGTTGTAAAGGACAAGGGCATCGACCGTAACGTTCTGATCGAAGCTCTTGAATCTGCAGTCCTGTCCGCCGCAAACAAGAAGTTCCGCAACACGCGTGACCTGGAAGCTCATTACAACCAGGAGATCGGTGAAGTGGAGGTTTTTGAATTCGTGACCGTGGTTGACGAAGTGACCGACTCCTACAAGGAGATCGATATCAACGAAGCACGGGAAGTGGATCCGGAGGTCGAGGTTGGCGATTCCCTCGGAATGATGCTCGAAGCCGGTTCCTTCAGCCGGATTGCCGCGCAGACTGCGAAGCAGGTCATTATCCAGAAGGTTCGGGAAGCTGAGCGCGAAGGGATATACCTTGAGTTCAAGGATCGTATCGGTGAAGTCGTCAACGGCATTGTCCGTCGCTATGAACGCGGCGATCTGATTGTCGACCTCGGCCGGGCGGAAGCGTTGCTCCCCAACCGGGAACAGGTGCCGCGCGAAAACTATCGCCAGTCGGACCGGGTACGTGCCTATATCTCCGAAGTCAAGATGTCCGCCAAGGGTCCGCAGATTATCCTGTCGCGCACCCATCCCGGCCTGCTGATTTCGCTGTTCAGCTCCGAGGTTCCCGAAATTGCCGAGGGGATCGTCGAAATCAAGGCTGCCGTTCGCGAGCCGGGCAGTCGCGCGAAGATTGCCGTGCTGTCCCATGATGTCGACGTTGATCCGGTTGGCGCCTGTGTCGGCATGCGTGGTTCCAGGGTGCAGAACGTCGTCACCGAGTTGCGTGGCGAGCGGATTGATATTATCCCGTGGACCCACGATCCGGCGCGCTTTGCCTGCGCCGCGCTGGCGCCTGCGGAAGTCTCCCGCGTTTACATCGATGATGACGACAAAACCATGGAGATTATCGTTCCCGACGATCAGCTGTCGCTGGCAATCGGCAAGAAGGGGCAGAATGTCCGTCTGGCCGCCAAGCTGATTGGCTGGAAAATCGACATCAAGAGTGAATCCCGGGCCCAGGAAGAAGAGCAGGAAGAGGCTGCCGAAGCTGCCGCACGGGATGCCGCGGGCGAAGAAGCAACCGATCAGGACACCGTCGGCGAAGCAACCGAACAGGATGCAACAATTGAGGACAGCAATGCCGAGACCGTTGCGGACCTCCCCGACGCTGCCGTGGCCGATCCTGAGGTCTTGGACCCTGACGCGCCCAAAGACCTGGATTAAACTGCTGCAATGCCGGCAAAGAAAGCGTCCAAGCCGCAGCGCACCTGTGTCGCCTGTCGTAAATCGCAGGACAAAAGCGACCTGCTCCGTTTTGTTCTTGCTCCTGATGGTCAGGTTGTGGTCGATTATCGTCAGCACCTGCCGGGACGCGGGGTCTATACCTGTCCGACCAGGGAATGTCTTGCGCTGGCGGTCAAGAAAAACAGTTTTCGTCGTTCCTTTGCGACCCCTGCGGCCCCGGTTGATGTTGCCGGGCTGCAGGAGCAGCTCCGCCAGGCGCTGATCCAGAGGATTGCCGGGCTGGTGAAAATGGCACGCAAGTCCGGCCAGCTGATCGCCGGCAGCAATCAGGTTCTCGATGCCCTGAAGAGACAGTCCCCGGCGCTGATTCTGGTCGCGCAGGATATTACCGCCGCGATGGGACAGAAAATCGAAAGCGCAGCACAACGTCAGAATATTTACTGTATCCGGATGTTTGACAAAGAATCACTCGGGCACATGCTCGGCAAAGAGGAGCGCAGCGTTGTCGCTGTTGCGGGCGGGCCGCTTGCCACTGCTCTGCTCGGTGAATTGCTCAGGTACGAACTGGTAAGGGAGAATTGATGGTCAAGGTAAGAGTCTACGAACTCGCAAAAAAAATGGGTCTTGAGAATAAGGATCTGCTGACAAAACTTGCCGAGGCAGGGGTTGACGCGGCGTCTCATTCCAGTTCCTTGAGCGATGAGGATTTGAAAAAATTCGAATCCTTCAATAACCCGGGTCAGGAAACTGTCGAAGAGGAGCGGATCAAGCCGGGCCTGATTCGCCGGCGCCGCACCGTCGTCCATCAGCCGGTGGCAGAGATTGTCGAGGATGACGCAGAGACTGCCGCCGTGGACACAGACTCTCCGGCAGAGCCGGAACCCGTCGCCGCCCGCACTGAACCGGTTGCGGCCGACAAGGCTGCTGCAGGGGAGAAACCCGCCCGGGAGACCGTGGCAGAGCCCACTGTAGCGGCAGAGCAGAAGGCGTCAGCCGCGACTGTGCCAGCGTCTGAAAAGCCCTCGCCGGTTACGGCTGCCGCGCCGCCTGCTGCGAGCACGGCGCCGCCGAAGGCAACCGCACCGGAGCAAAAAGCACCGGAGCAACGAGCGACTGGCGACCGGGCAAAAATTCTCGGCCACGTTGAGTTGCCCCAGAGAACACCCGCCGGGCAGAGAAGAAGCACTCCCCAGGACCGGACCGCCCGGCCGGCAGCACGGCCGGTGGCCACCCGCCCCGAGCGTCCAGCCGCACCAGCCCGTGGCCGTACGCGCACCGACCTGCCGCCGGTGATTCCGGTCGATCAGCCGCTGCCGGAAAAAGAGGGTCGCAACGTCAAAAAACGCAAAAAAGGACGCCGCACCGATGGCGAATTCGAGCAGGAAGGTCCGATTTCGCGGCGTGGCCGGCGGGTTGAGGTATTTGAGCCAGGTCGTGCCGGTCAGAAGAAAAAACGCGGTGGTAAAGGCTCCAAGTCGACCAAACACACCGAAGTGACGATCAGCAAGGCAATCAAGCGGATCATTAAAATCAGTGATTCCATCACCGTCGGGGAACTGGCCAAGCGCATGGGGGTCAAGGCCAAGGAGCTGATTGCCGAACTGATGCGTCAGGGTTCGATGGTCACGATCAACCATCCGCTCGATTATGAATCAGCCGCCATTCTTGCCTCCGAATTCAACTATGAAGTTGAGAACGTTGCCTTTGACGAGGAAACGATTCTCGAAGTTGAAGCACCGAAGGAAAAAGAAGACGCCGCTGCTGATCTGCAGACCCGGCCACCGGTCGTTACCATTATGGGACATGTCGATCATGGCAAGACCAGTCTGCTCGATGCCATTCGTGAAGCCAATGTCACCGCTGGCGAAGCCGGCGGCATTACCCAGCATATCGGTGCCTACGATGTTGAGCTCGACGGTCGCAAAATCACCTTCCTTGACACCCCGGGACACGAGGCCTTTACCGCCATGCGTGCCCGTGGCGCCGGCGTAACAGACATTGTCATTCTCGTTGTCGCTGCTGATGACGGGGTCATGCCGCAGACCCGGGAAGCGATCAACCACGCCAAAGCTGCCGGTGTTCCGATGATCATCGCCGTCAACAAGATGGATAAGCCGGAAGCCAATCCCGATCGCATCAAGCAGGATCTGACCGAATTCGAACTGGTTCCGGAAGAGTGGGGCGGTGAAACGATTTTCGTTGAGGTTTCAGCGAAACAGCGCACCAACCTCGACACCCTGCTGGAGATGATTCTGTTGCAGGCGGAAGTTCTGGAGCTGCAGGCCAATCCGGACAAGCGGGCCAAGGGCTCAATCGTCGAAGCCCGGCTTGACAAAGGGCGCGGCCCCGTGGCCACGGTTCTGGTTCAGGACGGTACCCTGAAGGTCGGCGATGCCATTGTTGCCGGTCTCCACTACGGCCGGGTCCGCACGATGACCGCCGCCAGCGGGGAACAGGTCAAGTCCGCCGGCCCGTCCTTCCCGGTTGAGGTCACCGGTCTTGGCGGGGTCCCGGATGCCGGTGATACCTTCCACGCTGTCGAGTCAGAAAAGGCTGCCAAAGAGGTGTCGCAACATCGCCAGTCGAAACAGCGCGAACTTGACCTTGCCAAAAGCAGCAAGGCCTCGCTGGAGCAATTGTTTGCGCGCATGCAGGAAGGTGCCGTGGAAGAACTGGCCATCATCATCAAGGCCGATGTCCAGGGGTCTGTTGAGGCGGTGCGTGACGCGCTGGAAAAACTGACCACCGAAACCTGTCGCCTGAATGTCATTCATACCGGCGTCGGCGGGATCTCCGAGAGTGATGTTACCCTGGCAACCGCCTCCAATGCCATCGTCCTGGGCTTCAATGTCCGGCCGGAAACCAAAGCCCGCAACCTGGCTGACAGTGAAGGGGTTGATATCCGCCTCTACAGTGTCATCTACGATGCTGTCAACGATATCCGCGATGCGATGGAAGGGCTGCTCGCGCCGACCCTCAAGGAGAAACACCTTGGCCGCGTTGAAGTGCGTGAAACCTTCCATGTTTCCAGGGTTGGCACCATTGCCGGCTGCTACGTCCTCGACGGCAAGATCGTCCGTAACGCCAAGGTCCGTCTGATCCGCGACAACGTCGTGGTCTGGGAGGGCAAGCTCAGTTCTCTCAAGCGCTTCAAGGATGACGTCAAGGAAGTAACGACCGGTTACGAGTGCGGCATCGGACTGGAGAATTACAACGATCTCAAGGTTGGGGATCATATCGAGGCATTTGAAATCGAAGAGTTTAAGACCTCACTGTAACAGGATGCCGGTGAGACCATGATTGTCGGGGTCATTCGCTTTGATTTGCGCCTGTTCGGCGCCGGTTCGCTGAAACAGAAGCGTTCGCTGGTCAAGCGACTGCTGCACCGGATCCGTTCAACCTGCCCGGTGTCAATGGCGGAGGTTGGCCATGGCGATCTGCTGCAGCGCTGCCTGCTTGGCGGTAGTATGACCTCCACCAGTGAAGCGCTGATCAACTCGGTGTTTCGCAGTGTTGAAGACATCATTACATCCTCGGGAATGGTCGAGATCATCGATGTCGAGGTGGAATTCAGTCATTACGGAGACAATTTCAATTGAGCAGTTTTCGTCCAGAGCGCGTCGGTGAACAGATTCTCAAGGAAACGACCGGCCTGTTGCTGCGCAGTATCAAGGATCCACGGGTTGCCCAGGTGACCCTCACCGGCATCAGGGTTTCCCGCGATCTCAGCGTGGCCCGGATCTATTTTACCGTTCCCGACCCGCAGGATCGCGGGGACGCCGAGCAGGGGCTGAAGAGTGCTGCACCCTTTATCCGTCGGGAACTCAGCCAGTTGATGAATCTGCGCTTCATGCCCGCGATCAGATTCCAGTACGATGAGTCGATCAGTCATGGTCGCAGAATTGACGACCTGTTGCGTCAGGTGCAGGAAGATCTCCATGATCCTGAATAAGATCGCCGAAAAGATCCGCACCTCCTCGCGTTTTCTGGTGGCATCACACCAGAGCCCTGATGGCGACGCCATCGGCTCGACCCTGGGACTGAGCCTTGCGCTGCTGCAGATGGGAAAGGACGTTGTCGCCTTTAACATCGACGGTGTTCCCGATTACCTGAGCTTCCTCCCGGGCAGTCATCTGGTGACCAGTCAGATCAGCCGGGACGACCACTTCGACGTGGCGTTTCTGCTCGACGCCGGAGATCCTGAACGCGCCGGCATCCCGATCAGCGAATATTGTGACACCCTCATCAATATTGACCATCATCCTCACTCGACCTTTGGCGATATCTGTTATCTCGACACCGAAGCCAGTGCGACTGCGGTCCTGATTCACCGTCTGCTGGCGGTTTGCGGACTGTCTCCTGGCGTCGATGTCGCCAAGGCCCTGTACACGGGGATTCTTGATGATACCGGATCCTTTCGCTATTCCAGTGCCAATCAGGAGGCGTTCCGGATTGCCGGGGACCTGGTCGCATGCGGCGTTGATTCCTGGGAAATTGCCAGCAGTCTGTACGAGAGCTATCCGACCAGCCGGATGAAACTCCTTGGACTGGTTCTGTCGACCCTCGACATCTCCCGTTGCGGCCGCTACGCCTCCGTTGCCCTGCTTGACGCGTTTCTTGACCAGTCTGGGGCTGTTGCGGAAATGTCTGACGGTTTTGTCAATTATCCCCGGGCGATCAAGGGGGTCGAAGTTGCCCTCTTTATCAAGCAGCTGCCCGATTCCCTTTTCCAGATCAGTTTCCGTTCGCGTGGCAATATCGATGTCGGCGCCCTGGCGCGACAGCTTGGCGGCGGTGGTCATCACAATGCCGCCGGTGCGCGGATTGCTGCGACCTCCCTTGCCGATGCGCGGAAGAGTCTTTACCTCCATCTCGATCATCTGCTGAACTGATCTCCCTGTGCACGGACTTCTGCTGATTGACAAACCCGCCGGGGTGACGTCCCACGACGTTGTGCAAAAAATACGACGTATCTGCGCGACCCGCAAGGTTGGGCATGCCGGCACCCTTGATCCGCTGGCGACGGGGGTCCTGGTTGTCGCCGTCGGCGATGCCACCAAAATCCTGCAATTTCTGTTTACCGATGAAAAAAGCTATCGCGCCGTTTTCAAGCTGGGCGAAACGACGGATACCTATGATGCCCAGGGGACGGTTCTGCTCCGGCGGCCGCTGCCGTTGCTTGACGAGGGCACCCTCGAGACGGCCTGTCAATCCTTTCGCGGGGAGATCAGCCAGTTGCCGCCGATGTACTCCGCGCTCAAATCCAACGGGGTTCCCCTGTACCGGTTGGCCCGGCAGGGGAAGGAGATCGCACGGGAACCCCGGCAGATCAGGATCACGCGCCTGCAGGTCATCGCAGTGGCTCCCCCGGAGGTCACCATTGAAGTCGACTGTTCCAAAGGGACCTATATCCGTTCCCTGGTTCATGATCTTGGCGAACAGCTCGGCTGCGGTGCCCATCTGACCGCCTTGCGCCGCCTGCGCAGCGGCCGCTTCGGTATCGATCAGTGCTACAGCCTCGCCGCACTGGCGGCACTGCCCGATCCGGCAACGGCACTGCTGGGTCTGGGCGAGGCGCTCGCTGATTATCCGGTGGTCAGGCCCGACCAGGACGCTCTTGCCGCCCTGTCCTTTGGTATCCCGCCGCTGCAGGAACGTTGTCTGAGTGAGACACCCCTGGCAGACGGCGATCTGGTGCGGCTGCAGGATGCTGAGCGGATGGTGGCCGTAGCCCGTTACCGCCCCCGCCGGGAAAATGAAAAACGCGGGGATTTCGAATTGATACGGGTTTTTCCTGAGGTCTGATAGAGCGAATAAACCTTTACAGCAGCGTTTTATCTGTGGTAAAGATCTCAGGCTGTAAGGCCGTTACTTAAAAACAGCCACGCCACTGGCTTATTGAACACAATACAAAGGAGAATGCAGTGCTCGGCACCGAACGTAAACAGGAAATTATCAATGAATTCAAACGCCATGAAGGTGATACCGGCTCACCGGAAGTGCAGATTGCACTTCTGACCGAGCGTATTACCTATCTTACGAACCATTTCAAAACCCACCAGAAAGATCATCACTCACGTCGTGGTCTTTTAAAAATGGTCGGTCAGCGTCGACGTCTTTTGAGCTATCTGATCAAGCAGGATGTTGAACGTTATCGAACGGTTATCAAGGCTCTCGGGTTGCGTCGCTAGAAAAAAGCGGTGTGTTCCGGAAGGAACATGCCGCTTAATTTATTCACTTGTCTATCTATCATCGTGGAGGTTGTCCGGAGAGAAGATCCGATGTTGCCCATCGGAGATTGTCTCAGGCCATCCTCCTGTCGTTTTTTCATTCTGCAGATCATCTATAAGAGTATCTGTACATAACAAGGAGACTAATGCATGGCCTATCATAAGGTTGAAGTAAACTTCAATGGTCAACCCCTGACGATTGAAACGGGTAAAGTTGCCCGACAGGCTGATGGTGCGGTTATCATCACCTACGGCGAAACCAAGGTTCTGTGTACGGTTGTTTCCGGTCGTACTATGCGCGAAGGGCAGGATTTCTTCCCGTTGACCGTGAACTATTCGGAAAAATTCTACGCCAGCGGCAAGATTCCGGGATCCTTCTTCCGTCGCGAGCGCGGGGCCACTGAACGGGAGACACTGATCTGCCGCCTGATCGACCGCCCGATGCGTCCACTGTTTCCCAAGGGTTACCTGTTTGAAACCCAGATCATGCCGACGGTCATTTCCGCCGACCTGATCAATGACCCCGATACCCTGGCGATGGTGGCAGCATCTGCTGCCGTTGAAGTTTCGGATATCCCCTTTGAAGGGCCGATCGCCGCCGTTCGCGTAGGCCGGGTCGATGGCACGCTGGTCGCCAACCCGACCCTCGAGCAAACCGCTGCGAGCGACCTCGAGATCGTCGTGGCCGGTTCGCGCGACGCCATCATGATGGTCGAAGGGGAATCAAAGTTTCTCTCCGAAGAAGACATGCTTGATGCGATTTTCTTCGGTCACCAGGCGCTCCAGCCTCTGATCGATATCCAGCTGCAGCTTGCTGAACTGGTGGGCAAGGAGAAACGTCCTTTCGCCGTTGCGGAAAAAGATGCCGGGCTCTATCAGCGTGTCACCACCCTGGCCGAACAACCTGTTCTTGATGCGGTCAAGATCCGCGTCAAGCAGGACCGCTATGCTGCGCTGGGCGAGATTCGTAATAACATCAAGCAGCAGCTTGCCGCCGAGTACGAGGGCCGTGAAGGGGAAATCTCCGCCGCTCTTGGCTCCGTGGAAAAAATGGTTGTACGCCGCATGGTGACCAAGGATCGTGTTCGTATCGATGGCCGCGACATGGAAACCATCCGGCCGATCAGCTGCGAGGTCGGGGTTCTTCCACGGGCCCACGGCAGCGCCCTGTTTACGCGTGGCGAAACCCAGGCCCTGGTCACCACCACCCTCGGGACCTCTTCCGACGAACAGCGGATGGATAACATCCAGGGGATGGAATTCAAAAAGTTCATGCTTCACTATAACTTTCCGCCGTTCTGTGTTGGCGAGACCAGTATGCGCCTGTTCCCGGGACGCCGCGAAATCGGTCATGGCATGCTGGCGGAGCGCAGCGCTGCGCAGATTCTGCCGACCCATGAAAAATTCCCCTACACCATCCGGATCGTTTCGGAAGTCCTCGAGTCGAACGGCTCTTCTTCGATGGCTTCCGTCTGCGGTGCCTCCCTGGCACTGATGGATGCCGGCGTGCCGGTCTCTGAGCCGATTGCCGGTATCGCCATGGGACTGATCAAGGAAGGGGAGGATATCGCCATTCTCTCCGATATCCTTGGTGATGAGGATCACCTTGGCGATATGGATTTCAAGGTGACCGGTTCCGCCCGCGGGATTACTGCGCTGCAGATGGATATCAAGATTTCCGGGGTGACCAAGCAGATCATGCAGCAGGCACTGGAGCAGGCCCGTTCCGGTCGGGTTCATATCCTGTCCGAAATGGCCAAAGCCATTGCCACACCGCGCACGGAGCTGTCCAAATACGCCCCGCAAATCACCAGTATCCGGGTCAAGCAGGACCAGGTCCGGACGGTTATCGGCTCCGGTGGTAAAAACATCCGTGGCATTATCGAGGCGACCGGTTGTGCTATCGATATCCAGGATGATGGAACCATCCATATTGCCTCCGCTGACGGCGAGGCCGCCAAGCTGGCAATCAAGATGATCCGTGATTTGACCCAGGAAGCCGAAGTTGACAAGATCTACCATGGTACCGTCAAAAAGATCATGGAGTTCGGTGCGTTTGTTGAAATCTTCCCCGGTACCGACGGGCTCGTCCATGTTTCTGAACTGGCCAATGAACGGGTCAGGAATGTCAGCGACGTTCTCAAGGAAGGTGACGAGGTCATCGTCAAGTGCATCGGCGTTGATCGCCAGGGCAAGATTAAACTGTCCCGCAAGGCGGCACTCGGAACGGATGCTGCCGACGGGGAATAATCAGCTGCCTGACCGGCAGTGTTTTCCACCCGGATAAGAACGATGGCCGCAGGTGAGTCTTTGAGAGATTCTGTCTGTGGCCATCGTTTGTTTAAGGATTGAATCATGGCGAACTCTCCGCGCATTGAAGTGCAAAAACTCCGTCCCGGGGCCATCATTCCGCGCTATATGACGGAACTTGCTGCCGGCCTTGATATCTGTGCTGCCCTGGATGAAGCGATCGACCTGCAACCAGGGGAGCGGCGCCTGATTCCGACCGGCCTCGCTGTGGCGATTCCGGCTGGCTATGAAATTCAGGTCAGACCCCGTTCCGGGCTTGCCCTGAAGCATGGCATCGCTCTGGTCAATGCTCCTGGCACCATCGATGCGGACTACCGCGGCGAAATCGGTGTCATTGTGATCAATCACGGCAACGATGTTTTTAGAATAGAAGCGGGCGATCGCATTGCCCAACTGGTTGTCGCACCGGTGTCACAGGCAACCCTGGTAGAGGTCACTGATCTGGACCAGACCCGTCGCGGGGCCGGCGGTTTCGGCCATACCGGCAAGGGCGGCAAAGAGGGCTGACGATGAGGGATGGCAATCCGGAAGACCTGCTTGAATTTCCCTGCCACTACCAGTTCAAGGCGATCGGCAAGGCCGGGGAAGTTTTCCGCCGTGATGTCGTCCGGGCCATCGCCCGTTGTGCCGAGGTGCCGGCCGACGCTGTGCGCTGGCAGGACAGCCGCAACGGCACCTACCAGTCGGTTTCCGTCGTACTGACCATTTACAGCTATACCCAGTTGACTGATATCTATGCGGAAATGAAGCAGGTCGCGGATCTGAAAATGCTGCTGTGAAAAAAGGGCCCGTGTCCCTCTTCATGCTCGCCGATCAGACAGGAGGCACTCATGTTGCTATCGATAAACCCGGACAATCCGCAACCACGGTTGATCGGGCAGGTGGTTGATTGCCTGCACCAGGGAGGTGTTATCATCTACCCGACCGACACGACCTACGGTATCGGCTGCGATATTTTCAATCGCAAGGCGGTCAAAAAGATCTTTCAGATCAAAAAACGTGACGACCGCAAACCATTCTCCTTTATCTGCAACGATCTGGCAGAAATCTCCAACTACGCCCAGGTCAGCAATTTTGCCTTCAAGATCATGAAGCGCTATCTGCCGGGGCCCTATACCTTTGTCCTTGAGGCCACAAAGATTGTTCCGGAATCCCTGAGCACGCGCCAGAAAACCGTTGGTGTGCGGATCCCCGACAACGCCATCTGCCAGGCGATTGTCCGGGAGCTGGGGCACCCACTGGTCACCACCAGCGCCAATGTTGCGGGAGAACCAACCCCGGCCGACCCCTACGAGATCAATGACAACCTGGGCCGTCTGGTCGATATGGTGATTGATGGCGGGATCTCGATGGATGAGGCGTCGACGGTCATCAGCCTGTTGAACGATCGCATCGAGGTTTTGCGTCAGGGCAGTGGGGATACATCCTGGATTGATCAGTAACTGTCCTGGATAACCAGCCCTCATACTGAGGGCGATGAAGGCCGGTTATCCAGATGTCGTCTGTGCCGGGTCACGCGACAGTCGTTACTCCTGGAGGCTGTCAGGCTGGAATCCAGTAGCAACGTTTTGGGGAAATGATTTTTTCCTCTTTTTTCAACTGGGCCATCGCCTTGTCGACATCCTTCCGATCAAGGCCGCTCAGGTCCGCAATTTTACCGGCATTAAGCGGTTGATTCTCGTTACGCATCGTTTCCAGTACCTTGTCTTTTACGTCCATAAGGGGTCACCTCCTGATAATAAAAAACCCGCCTGGTTAGCGGGTTTTTTTGATTGATCAAGATAACTTCAGGTCTTGCGCTGAATTTTTAAATGGTGCCGAAGGCGAGACTCGAACTCGCACGAGCAATTGCCCACCACCCCCTCAAGATGGCGTGTCTACCAGTTCCACCACTTCGGCTTACGGAATGTTCTTTTACTGAATTGCTTCTATCGTTGTCAATAAAATTTTCGTTTTTACTCGCCCGGGCTGGTCCCGCCGGAAGGCAGGGCAGGGGCGCTCTGTGCCGGAACATTGACACTGCCCGGCATGACACTTTTCGCCGCCGGCGAACCATACAGGTACGCCAGTGACAGGCTGGTCAGCATGAACACAACAGCGACACCGGCAGTGACCTTGGTCATGACATTACCGCCCGTCGATCCGAACATGGTCTGGCTGCTGCCAGCACCAAAGGAGGCTCCCGCCTGAGCGCCTTTTCCCATTTGCAGCAGAATAATGACGATCATGGCAATCGAAACAATAATGTGTATCCCAATCAAAACTGTGATCATGCAAATATCTCCTCTGTTTCCAACAACTCAACCGGCAAAACGTAGCACAAAAAATATTGAACGTGCAAAGGATTTCTGCAGATTTGCCGATCTTTTTTCATGCTACGGGCAGTACAAAGGGGTTTCCCAGGTCGAGTTGAGCTGTGGGGGGCTGTGTCGGGCAAAAATTTCTCAAGCCTGTGTTTGTCCCGGGGAACAGGTTTTATTACGAATACCGCTCCAGCGCAAGGGAATTTTCCAGCAGACCGCGCGTTGGCATATGGATCAACTGGTCCGTGATTGCAGCCACCTTCTCCCCGGCGGTCACGCTCTCTTCGTGGATCACTCCGAGAAGTTCAGCCCCGGTCAGCATCGCCAGACTGTGGGGTAGTTGTCCTGCCGGTTCCGGGGTGGCCTGCGGCATCCGGTTCAGCAGGTAGCCGGCGACGACAAGATCGAGGTTTTTGGCTGCATACAGGTTGAGCAGGACATCGTTGACAGTGGCAGAACGGGCATCCGCAATGATGATCAGCGGCAGATTCAGGGCGGCGGCGAGGTCGGCCTGCAGCCAGCCACCGGCCAGGGGAACCATCAGCCCGCCACAGCCGGCGAAAACAGAAAAATCGTGGTCGGCAATCATCTGTTGCGCCAGATCAACCAGATGATGGATGTCGATCTTCTGCTGTTCGAGTTCAGCAGCAACCACCGGATCGGCGTCAGCACGAAACCGGTAGGGGTTGATCATCGCCGTCTCCAGCTGGCCTGCTGCGGCCTGGTGCAGTAACGCGCCCCGTACGCTGATCTGTGTCGGGTCGGAGACCCCTGTGTCAACGGGAAGCATGACGCCGGTCCGCAATTGCCTGGCGCGCAGCAGATGTGTCAGTGCGGCAGCGACATGTGCCGTGCCGACGCCTCTGCGGGTGCCGATCAGAAAGACACCCTTGGGATGGTTTGGTGACATTGCCTTGGTCCTGTCGCATGGAAAAGCAGCCCTGGACCGTGCCTGCTCAACTGTCAGGAATGCGATTCGGTTGATATTGTTCACCTTATACGTCATCCCGACCTGACAGACAAAGGTTTTTATCGAGTCATCCTTCACACGTTATTGTTTACCATAGAAGGTAAGTTTATCTCATATATAGATTGACAATACATTGTTCTAATGCTAAAAAATGTCACCAATTTTTTTCATGGAGTGCAGTGCAATGGTCAAAAAACTGATTGGTCGTAAGTTGAAGTCTTCCCGCCTCAAGCGTGACAAAACCATCCAGGAGCTTGCCAGTCTTTCCCGGGTCTCTTCCAACATGATTTCCCGCATTGAACGCGGCCTGACGACGCCGTCAGTGGAAATCCTGATGAAGCTGGCAGATGCGCTGGGGCTGAGTTTAAGTTATTTTGTCGAAGAGGCGCAGAAGGGCAGCAGCGTGGTCTTTACCGCGGCGGGCAAGGGAGAACCGATTTTCTTCTTCGAAGACAAGCATCAGATAACCAGCCTGATGCAGGGATTGCGCGATCCGGGCTTTTCCGTCTTTGTTGATACCCTGGAGCCTTACTGTGACAGCGGCGAAGGCGGAATGGTGCATACGGGGGAAGAGTTTGCCATGGTCCTTGAAGGGGCGATCGATTTTTATATCGAGGATGACCTCTTTGAGTTGAAGCAGGGCGATTCCATAGGTTTTAAGGCAACGATCCCGCACCGCTGGAAGAACAACAGCCCTGTCGAAGCAAAAATTCTCTGGGTCGTGTCTCCGCCGCCCAACGTCTGATGTCAATCCTACTGGAGAATCCTGATGCAGGTTAAGAAAATTGTTGGCAAAAAGCTCAAGCAGATTCGCTTGAAGCAGGATATGACCATCCAGGTCCTGGCCGAAAAGTCGCAGGTTTCATCGAATATGATTTCTCGTATCGAGCGCGGCCTGACGACGCCATCGGTGGAGATCCTGATGCGCCTGGCGGCCGTGTTCGACAAGAGTATCAACTTTTTTGTGGAAGATGTGAGTACCTCCCATGAGGTCGTCTATACCCGCCCGGGTGAACGGGATAAAACCGTTTATGATGACGAACACAATATGCATACAGAGTCCTTCACCTCCGGCCTGCGCGACCCACAGTTCATGTCGTTTTTCTGTACCGTGCAGAAAGGCGGCCGCAGCGGCGAACAGAACATGTACCATCCGGGCGACGAACTGATCTATGTTCTGGACGGCTGTATCCGGATGACCATTGTCGACGAGGTCTACATTCTCAACAGCGGTGACAGCCTCAGTTTCAAATCGCATCTGCCGCACCGCTGGGAAAATCTGTCTGATCATGACGCAAAGGTGATCTGGACACTGTCCCCTTTTACAATTATTTGATCGGTCCTGGAAACGGATCAAACAGATCAGTTGTGAACGCCTGCAAGTTGGTGTATAGTTTAGGATATTCAACGCCACATTTGAGGACTGATTCCTTAAAGGGGGGTCAATGAACAAATCTGAGCTGGTCGAGGCACTGTCGCAGAAAAAAAATCTCACCTATAAAAAAGCCGAACAGATTGTCAATCTGATCTTCGACTCCATGACCCAGGCACTGATTGACAAGGATCGTATCGAGATCCGGGGGTTCGGCAGTTTCATGGTCAAGGATTACAAGTCCTACATGGGGCGCAATCCAAAAACCGGTGAAATCATTAAAGTTGATGAAAAAAAACTGCCTTTTTTCAAGGCAGGCAAGGGTTTGCGCGAGCGGGTCGACAACTGACATTTTTCGCGTTGACAGATGACCCTGGCTCATTGTTTATTTCAGGCCCCTTCGCTGCATGTGATCGGGCCTTGTTGTTTGTTAACTGCTGGAGCCGTTACAGATGCTGCACCTTTACCAGGGGATGACCCCGCAACTTCATGAGACCGTTTTTCGCGTTGGATCGGCGGAGCTTATCGGTGACGTTCATGTCGGTCAGCTCTCCAGCCTCTGGTTCAACGTCGTTGTCCGGGGCGATGTCAATTACATCCGTATCGGTGACCGCACCAATGTCCAGGATGGCGCGGTCATCCATGTCACCAACAAACAGCATCCGACGATTATCGGCAACGATGTGACCATCGGCCACAATGCAATTCTGCACGGGTGCACCATCGGCGACCGTTGTCTGGTCGGCATGGGGGCCATCGTGATGGACGGCGCCCTGGTGGAAGCAGACGCGATGATCGCTGCCGGCGCCCTGGTGACACCTGGGACAAAGGTACCATCCGGCACCCTGTTCGCCGGTTCTCCGGCCAGGTTCAAGCGTAACCTGACGGAGGTGGAAGTTGCTGATCTGCTCAATTCTGCCCGTAATTATCTTGACTACGTCAAGAGCTATCAACTGTGACCATTGCCGGTCAGCAAGGTGCTTTTGTGAACGATGTGAATCTCGACTCCATGGCAGGCTGCCCCCTGTTTGCCGACATGTCGGCAAAAGAATTTGAGTGGCTTGCCGGCTTCTTCGTTGCGCAGGAGATGGCTGAGGGGAAAACCCTGTATGTGGAGAATATGACGGGGGAATCCCTTTTTCTGATTGCCAAAGGAGCGGTCCGGATTTCCCAGATGGTCGCCGAAGGGAATGAACAGACCCTCGTTATTCTTGGCGTCGGCGACACCTTTGGCGAGCTTGCGATGATTGACGCGGGCGTGCGTGCGACAACTGCGCGGATTGTCGAAGATGCGGTTCTGTATTCCTTGCCGCGCACGGCTTTTGAACAGGTCTGCAGCCAGAATCCACGGATCGGCATGCAATTGACCCTGAATATCTTCAAAGCCTTCAGCGACCGTCTGCGCCGCGCGAAACAGGACTATCGAAAGATGCTGCTGGCCGGTCTTGAGCGAAAAAAAGCCTAGCGACAGACCTGTCAGTCGGGGTTATGCCGGTCATTCTTTATGGTTGTGTCCATCCCTGCCACTGATCGCATGTGTGCGGACCGGAACGCCTTTTTCCGGTGAACGACGGGATGGTTTTCCCCGACACTGACACGCGGGTGAAATGATGTCTGTGCTTCTCAATCAGCAGCTGCTGTTTGGTTTGATCGGTGGTCTGGGCATGTTCCTTTTTGGCATGAAACTCATGTCTGAGGGATTGCAGAAGATCGCCGGTGACAAGATGCGGCAGATCCTCGCCGCACTCACCACCCATCGCCTTGTTGCAACCCTTGTCGGCGTTGGTCTGACGGCCCTGATCCAGTCCTCGAGTGCCACGACCGTGATGGTTGTCGGTTTTGTCAACGCCGGCCTGCTCACCCTGATGCAGTCGATCGGCATTATTCTCGGCGTCAATATCGGCACCACGGTCACGGCACAGATCATTGCTTTCAACGTGACCCAGTACGCCCTTCCCGCTGTCGGCATGGGTGCGGTTCTGCGTTTGTTCAGCAAAAACCGCAAACACAACGACATTGGTGAAGTCATTCTGGGCCTGGGCCTGCTGTTTTTCGGCCTGGTCGTTCTGCGTGAAGCTTTTGACCCCCTCAAAGACAGTGAAGATTTCCGTCAGCTCTTTCTTCTGGTTGGCGACTATAAACTGCTCGGGGTTCTGATCGGCACTGTGTTAACGATCATCGTCCAGGGCAGTGCTGCGACGCTCGCCATTACCCTGGCCCTGGCAAGCTCCGGGCTGATTTCTTTTGAGGCGAGTGTCGCGCTGATTCTCGGTGAGAATATCGGCACCACCATTACCGCCAACATCTCGGCGATCGGCACCAGCCTGGCGGCCAAACGGGCGGCTTTTTCTCATTTTCTTTTCAATGTCATCGGTGTCATCTACATGCTCCTCTTATTCCCGGTGTTTCTGAAGCTGGTCGAGGCGATTACTCCGGGGGACGCGGATTTTGTCATCCAGACCCAGGCGCAGGCGGAGATTTATTCCGCCGCGATCGGCAGCAAACCTTATATCGCCCGCTACATCGCCAATGCCCATACCCTGTTCAATGTCATCAACACCCTGCTATTCCTTCCCTTTATCGGTGTCCTCGCCAATATCTCCAGCTACTGCATTCGCGGCCGGGAACGCAAGGAGGATGAGACCCTGCAGATCAAGTTCATCGACGACCGCGTTCTCAATACCCCGCCGGTGGCGCTGGGCCAGGCCCGTCGTGAGACCCGGCGGATGGCGCAGATCGCCCTGGATATGGTTGCTGAAACCAACCGCTTTCTCGATGATGGCGATATGCGCAGACTGCACGATCTGGAACGGAAAGAACAGATTGTCGATTCGCTGCAACGGGAGATCACCAGTTTTCTGACCAAACTGTCACAAAAATCGATCTCTGCCGATTCATCGATGGCGATTTCCTCACTGATGAACATGGTCAATGACCTGGAGCGGATCGGTGACCACTGTGTCAATCTCTGGCGCCTCAATACCCGCAAGATTCAGGGGAATATCAAGTTTTCCCATACCGGTGTCAACGAGGTCAGCAGTATTGCCGATACGGCTTACGAGTTTCTGAGCTTTGTCCTCGACGCCCTCGACAATGACGACAAGAGTATCGGTCCCCGGGCGCTGGAGCTGGAAAACCGCATCGACGGTCTCGAGGAATCATTGCGGATGAATCATATCTCACGGCTTAATACCGGCGAATGCGCCGTCCAGCCCGGTCTTATTTTTATCGATATGCTCCAGGCCTATGAAAAGATCGGCGATCATACCTTCAAGGTCGCCCAGGCGGTCCTCGGTAAGAAATAATGTTCGCGACCATCGACGTTGGCAGCAATACCGTACGCATGCTCATCGGCACCTGTCGTGACGGCATTCTTGTTCCGCACCGCTACGAGCGAAGGATAACCCGGCTGGCCGGAGATTTCACCGCTGCGACCGGTCTCGCTGCGAACAGCCGGGCACGAACCCTTGCTGCCCTCGCTGAATTTTCCCTGTTGCTGCAACAGAACGGTGCGCGCTGCCTGCGCGCTGTAGGCACCGCAGCCCTGCGGCGGGCGAGCAACAGCCGTGACTTTATCGAACAGGTGGAGCGCGAAACCGGCCTGTCCGTCGAGGTGATCGATGGCGACGAAGAAGCCCGGCTCACAACCGCCGGGGTCCTCTCGGTGATCACTCCGACCCCGCCTGATGCGGTTATTTTCGATGTCGGCGGCGGCAGCACCGAGTTGGTGCGCATCAGTGGCGGCGAGATCTGCTTTCAGCGCAGTTATCCCTTCGGCGTCGTCCGTCTCGCCGAGGAATGCAGTGACGGGCAACAACGCCAGCGGATTATCGACGCGGCCCTGCACGATTGCCGGGACCACATCGGCGGTGCGGCCGGGACGCAGATCACATTGATCGGCACGGCCGGAACGATGACCACCCTGGCTGCCGTTGACCTGGGTCTGCGCCACTATGATCCGCAGCTTATCAACAACCATCGATTGCCTATCGCACGACTTGGGCAGATCGCTGCGCAGCTTACCCCGCTGAACATCACGCAGCGGGAGAGCGTAGCCGGGATGGAGCCGGGCAGGGGCGATCTGATTCTTCCCGGCATCCAGATCGCTGCAGCCGTGGCCAAAGCCCTGGCCAGTTCAGAAATCCTCATCGCCGATGCCGGTCTGCTCGAAGGAACCTTTCTCAGGGCATGTCGCAATTGACAGGCGCGCCCTGTTTGCCTATTATCCCTCATTCGTTTATTTTCCCCCTAAAACCTCAACCATTCTCGATTGCAAGGTCAGTTATGAATAAAGTTCTGTTGTCTGGAAACGAAGCCATTGCGCGCGGCACGTATGAGGCCGGCGCCCTGGTCGCCTGTGCTTATCCTGGTACGCCCAGTACTGAAATTCTTGAAAACATGACCCGCTACAAAGAGATCGATTCCTCCTGGGCGCCCAATGAAAAGGTCGCCCTCGAGGTTGGCATCGGTGCCTGCTATGGCGGCGCCCGGGCGCTGGTGGCGATGAAGCACGTCGGTGTCAATGTCGCCGCCGATCCGCTTTTCACCCTGTCCTATACCGGTGTCAGGGGAGGACTGGTGCTGGTGACGGCAGACGATCCGGAGCTCCATTCATCGCAGAACGAACAGGACAACCGCAACTTTGCCAAATTCGCCAAAATGCCGATGTTCGAACCGGCCGACAGCCAGGAGGCCCTGGACTACACCAGGCTGGCTTTTGACGTCAGTGAACAGTTTGACACGCCGGTCTTTCTGCGCAGCACAACGCGGATTTCCCATTCCAAAGCGCCGGTTGTCCTCGGCAGTCGTCGCACCGATATCCCGGCACCCTCCCTTGAACGCGATCCGGCCAAGCTGGTGATGCTGCCCGGCAATGCGCGGCGCCGGCATTACGATGTCGAGGCCCGTATTCTTGCGCTGGAGGAGTGGTCCTGCCGTCAGCCTTTCAATTACATCGACACGGGGGAGGGCAAGGTTGGCGTCATCACAGCCGGCGTTTCCTATCAGTACGTCAAGGAGGTGCTGCCCACTGCCGACGTGCTCAAGCTCGGTATGGTCTACCCGCTGCCCAAACAGCTGATCCGGGAATTCGCCGCCCGCTACGACACCCTCTACGTGGTGGAAGAGCTCGATCCCTTCATCGAGGAACAGGTCCGGGCAATGGGCATTCAGGTCATCGGCAAGGACAAGCTCTCCCTCTGCGGGGAATTAACGCCGGGACGCCTGGCGTATGGCCTGTTCGGTACGCCGTTGCCGGATGACAGTGCTGCGGAGCGGCTGCCGCAGCGACCACCCAACATGTGTCCGGGCTGTCCGCACCGCGGGGTCTTCATGGAACTGAACCGCGCCAAGGCCTATGTGACCGGTGATATCGGTTGTTACACCCTTGGTTTCATGCCCCCCTTGTCGGCGATGGACACCTGCGTCTGCATGGGCGCCAGCATCGGCAACGCGACCGGGATCAGCAAGGTTCTGTCGCCGGAGGACCAGCGCAAGGTCGTTGCGGTCATCGGTGATTCGACATTTCTCCATACCGGCATCAATGGCCTGATGGATATGGTCTACAACCGCTCGACGGCGACGGTCATCATCCTCGACAACCGCATCACCGCCATGACCGGCCGGCAGGAGAATCCGACTTCGGGTTACACCCTTGATGAGCTGCCTGCTCCGCGGGTCGATCTCGAGCAACTGTGCCGCGCGGTCGGGGTCGAACATGTTCAGGTCATCGATCCCTACAATATTGCCCTGACCCGTAAAACCCTGCGCGAGGAGATGGCGCGTCCGGCGGTCTCGGTCATTATCACCACCCGTCCCTGTGTTCTGGTGCCGCGTGACAATCTTGAGCGGCGTCTGCCCCTTTATGTTGATCTCGACGCCTGTACCGGCTGCAAAGCCTGCCTGCGTCTTGGCTGCCCGGCGATCACCTGGAACGAGGAAACCAAGAAATCCCATATCGATAACATCATCTGCGTCGGCTGCAAGGTCTGCCAGCAAACCTGCGGGTTCGGCGCATTCAAGGAAATAGAGGCTTAAGCGATGAAGACAACGAACATCCTGCTGGCCGGCGTGGGTGGCCAGGGAATTCTGCTTGCCAGTGAGGTCCTCTCGGAAGTTTGCCTGATGGCGGGCCTGGACGTGAAAAAAAACGAGATTCATGGCATGTCGCAGCGCGGCGGCAGTGTCGTTTCACACCTGCGCTTTGGCGAGAAGGTCTACTCGTCGATCATCCCGGAAGGGGAGGCGGACATCCTGCTCAGCTTCGAGCTGCTCGAGACCTGTCGCTACCTCGCCCAACTGCGCCCGCAGGGCCGGGTGGTGGTCAACGACTGGAAAATCGCCCCGCCGTCCGTTGCCCTGGGCAAGCAGGCCTACCCGGAGAATCTGATCGAGACGATCCGTGGCCAGTTTGCCGCTGTCACAGTGGTCAATGGCCTCGACCTGGCGCTGGAAACCGGCAACGCGAAAACCGTCAATACCGTTCTGCTTGGCGCCATGTCCAATATCCTCGATTTTGAAGAACAGATGTGGCTGACCGCCCTGGAGAAAATGGTTCCCGCCAAACTTCTCGACATCAACCTCAAGGCCTTTGCCGCCGGACGGCTGGTGAACTAAACAGGGATTTTCAGGCGAAAGGACAATCATGATCTGGAATGATGATTTTGAAACACTTCCACGTGAAGCGATCGAATCACTGCAGTTACGTCGTCTCCAGCAGACCGTCGAGCGGGTCTATGCCACGGTTCCCTTCTACCGTGAAACCCTTGACCGGATGGGCGTCAAGCCGGCAGACATCCGCCATCTGAAGGATCTGCAGCGCCTTCCCTTTACCCTGAAACAGGATATGCGGGATAACTACCCCTACGGGTTGTTTGCCGTGCCGCTCGAGCAGATTGTGCGGATCCATGCCTCTTCCGGGACAACCGGCAAGCCGACGGTGGTGGGATACACCAGGCGCGATATTGAAACCTGGACCGAGTTGATGGCACGTTCGTTTGCCGCCGCCGGGGCGCACAAGGGGGACGTTATCCACAACGCCTATGGCTACGGGCTCTTTACCGGTGGACTGGGTGCGCATTACGGTGCCGAGCGGATCGGTGCATCGGTGATTCCCATGTCAGGCGGCAACACCAAAAAGCAGCTGATGATCATGAAGGATTTCGGCTCAACAGTGCTGACCTGCACGCCGTCCTACAGTCTGTTCCTCGCCGAGGTCGCCGCCGAGGAAGGCATCGATATCCGCACATTGAAACTCAAGGTCGGGATTCTCGGCGCCGAGCCCTGGAGTGAGAAGATGCGCCAGGAGATCGAGGAGAAACTGAACATCAAGGCGATCGACATCTATGGCCTCTCCGAGATCCTCGGACCTGGCGTGGGCATCGAATGTATCGAGGCACAGAACGGGCTGCACGTCTGGGAAGATCACTTCATCCTCGAAATCATCGACCCGGACACCTGCGAGGTGCTGCCGGATGGAGAAAAGGGGGAGCTGGTGATCACCACCATCACCAAGGAAGGGATCCCGCTGCTCCGCTATCGCACCCGTGACATCACCCGGCTGTCGCGACAGCCGTGCATCTGTGGTCGGACCCATGCGCGGATTGACCGGCTCAGCGGTCGCAGTGATGACATGCTGATTATCCGCGGTGTCAACGTCTTCCCGAGCCAGATCGAATCGGTCCTGTTCAACATCAAGGGCATCGAGCCGCACTACCAGCTGATTGTCGATCGCGAGGGAAATCTTGATACGCTGGAAGTCCAGGTCGAAGTGGATGAACAGACCTTTTCCGATGAAGTGAAAAGACTCCAGGAACTTTCCCATGTTATCCGCAAGCAGATCAAGGATCTGCTCGGAGTCACCTGCAAGGTGCGGCTGGTTGAACCGAAAACCCTGGCGCGCAGTGAGGGGAAAGCGCAACGGGTGATCGACAAGCGCAACAAGGACGCCTGATGACAAAGGAGAAAGCCATGAAAGTCGAGCAGATTTCCATATTTATCGAAAACAAGTCGGGTCGTCTGGCAGAGGTTTCCGGGGTCCTGGGAGAAGCGAATGTCAATATCAGGGCGCTCTCCCTGGCCGATACGTCCGATTTCGGCATACTGCGGCTGATTGTCGATGACAGTGAAAAGGCCCTTGATGTTCTGCGGGAACGCCACTTTACCGTCAACAAAACCGAAGTCATCGGCGTCGAGGTTCCTGACCAGCCGGGTGGTCTCTCGTCGATTCTCAGGATCCTTGACGCGCATCACATCAACGTTGAATACATGTACGCCTTTGTCGAACGCTCGGGCAGCAACGCGGTGATCATTTTCCGTTTTGATAACATCGACGAAGCGATTTCCGTGCTGTTGGCCAACCATGTCAAGATCCTAAAAGGCGAGAGAATAACATCGATCTGACAGTATCTTAAGTAAATACATTGAAAGCAGTTGTTTAGCTATGAACCGATCGCAACAGATCTGGAACCGTGCCGCGGAGTGCCTGCCGCGCGAGCAGATAGAGCAGCTTCAGCTGGAGCGCCTGAAGCAGACCCTGCACTTGGTGGCCGACAGGGTTCCCTGTTATCGCAACAAGTTCAAGGACTGCGGCTTCGCGCCGGGTGATCTCAAAACGCTGGCCGATATCCGGCATCTGCCATTCACCAGCAAGGAAGACCTGCGCCTGAATTACCCCTATGGCATGTTTGCCGTACCCCTGCGCGATGTCGTGCGGATTCATTCCTCCTCGGGAACCACGGGCAAGCCGACGGTGGTCGGCTACACCAGGCAGGATATCAGCACCTGGACAGAGCTGGTGGCACGTTTCATGACGGCTGCCGGTGTCACCAGGGAAGATATCGTTCATATTGCCTTTGGCTACGGTCTGTTTACCGGCGCATTCGGGCTGCATTACGGTTCGGAGGCCATCGGTGCCTCGGTTATCCCGATCTCCGGTGGAAACACCGACAAACAGATCATGATCATGCAGGATTACCGTTCATCCGCCCTGGTGTGTACACCGTCCTACGGCCTGACCATCGCCGACCGTCTCGAAAAACAGGGAATCGATCCGCGCACCCTGGCCCTGCGGGTCGGCCTGTTCGGTGCCGAGCCCTGGAGCGAACAGATGCGATCGGAACTGGAGGCCCGCCTGGGCATCATCGCCACGGACAACTACGGCCTGTCGGAAATCATGGGTCCCGGGGTTGCCGGCGATTGCCTGGCCAAGCAGGGCATGCACCTGGCCGAGGACCATTTTCTTGCGGAAATCATCGATCCGGATACCGGTGCCGTGTTGCCGCCCGGTTCAACGGGTGAGCTGGTCATCACCAGCCTGACCAAGGAAGCGTTCCCGATGATCCGCTACCGCACCCGTGATGTGACGCGCATCAATTATGATGCCTGTGACTGCGGGCGAACCCTGGCGCGGATGGAAAAAACCAGCGGGCGGACCGACGACATGCTGATCATCAAGGGGGTTAACGTTTTCCCGACCCAGATTGAAGAGGTGCTGCTGCAGATCGAGGGGTGCCAGCCGCACTATCAGCTCATCGTTGAGCGGATCAACAACATGGATTCCCTCGAGGTGCAGGTGGAAGTCAATGAGCATATTTTCTTTGACGAGATGAAACGCCAGCGTCAGTTTGTCACCCAGGCGGAAAAACGCCTGGCGACGGTCCTGGGGGTCAGCGCAAAGGTCAAGCTGGTGGAGCCTTCGACGATCGTCCGCCACGAGGGAAAAGCCTGCCGGGTGATCGATCGGCGCCAGCAGTAACCGGGATTTTACCTTGACATGCGACCGGTGATCGCAGATAATCCGCGTCGCTGCAGATTTTCGGGATGTGGCGCAGTCTGGTAGCGCACTTGACTGGGGGTCAAGGGGCCGGAGGTTCAAATCCTCTCATCCCGACCAGATAAACTAAAAAGGCCGGTTCTTCCTTCGGGGAGGCCGGCCTTTTTGTTTGTCCGGGCTCTCTCGTTAATTCCAGTTACCCGCCGCAGCAGGGCAGGGCCGACGATCACGCGACCCTGCCTTCGATCCTGGTACGGCAGTGGCGCCAGGGTCACTTCGACACCCATAAACGCGATGGTTCGCGCGCCGCTGACTTTGCCTTCTAATAATTGACAGGCCCATAAACCATACATGGTAAACGGCTTTACCATTTCTGGTATTCGCGCCGGCCGCTTCTCTAATGTGCCGTATCACGCTGATGTAACGGCCAT
>JAWOIX010000144.1:0-4365 GCA_046484405.1 Pelovirga sp. | reverse complement strand
TCAGCTGAAGCCGCTCATACCGCCGCTCAATGCCGTCACTATTCCATGTGCAAGATCGACTATCTTGGAACCGGACTCTGCCCGGCGGGGGCGGAAAACCATTTCGTGTCGTATTATCCGCAGGGACGCATGGACCTGGTCAAAGCTGTTGCGGCAGGAAAACTTCCCGTCACACAACGACTTGTGGATATTGCCAATACCTGCACCCTGTGCGGAATCTGTGACTTGCAGTGCCATTTCATCTCTGAACTGCGGCCCATGCCGGTCATGCAAGAACTTAAGAAGCATGTCCGGGAACATCTCGCTGCCGGGAAACCTGTGCTGCCGGAATTCGATGAGAAATCGCTGATTCGCAATGATCCTCTGCTGATAGAACTGCGGGAGATCACCGGCCCCAGGTGGGCATCCAATGACCCGGCCATTACCACCGCCTATTACTCGGACCCGAGCCCGGTGACCATCCCCAGGCTTCCGCGTGCCGTAGTCCTGCCGCAATCCGTCGAGGAGGTCGAGGCTATTGTTCGGGTTGCTAACAAGCACGCTGTTCCGTTCATGGTTCGCGGCAACGGCTCCAGTGTCATGGGGTTTGTCATGACCGATGGCATCCTGGTCGATACCCAGCGGATGAAAACCATGGAGTTCGACGCGGACAACTGGTGTGTCACCGTTGGTGCCGGAGTTTCCGCCTTCGATCTCCAGAAAGAAGCCTGTGCAAGGGGATACCGGGTCAACGTGGCCGAACCGGCAGCCATGGTCTGCGCCAACCTCATGTGCTCCGGGATCATGTCCCTTTTCAGCACCACCTACGGAACCCTTGATGATGGCTACGTGGACGCGGAACTCGTCAGTCCGGAAGGTGAGCGCTTCAGACTAAAAGACAAAAGGCAGCCGGATCTGTATCGTTTTGCCCGTGAAGACCGGCCTCTTGGCGGCATTTGCACCTCCGTCCGGATGAAGCTGTACCCGATGACCGCGGACGAGGAAGGCTTCCTGGTGCCGGCGGAGAGTCTTCAGGAAGCCCTGGTCCTGGTCCGGGAGCTTTCCATCCGGAGAATCGGTTTCGGACTCGGGGTGCTGGGAGCCGATTATATCTCCGCGTTCATGGCGCCGTCTGCGACGCTGGCCCGCGCAGTGAAGGTCTTCACCGAACGTACGCTGCGGGCCCCTTTCATGGTGATGGTTCTGGGAGACGCCAAGGATCGCGCAGCAGTGGCAAGCATGAACCGGACCATCTTGTCCAATAACCTGTTCCGCGTCCTGATGCTGGGACTGCCGAACCTCTCGCCGGGGTCCGGAGAAAGTCATGACACCCTGACCGATATTCTGCAGCCCCTGGTCGATACGGATGGACAGCCGCTCAGTCAGCTTCTGGGACGCAGCGATCTGCAACCCCTGATTGAGGTCGCCTTGCAGCCTTCACCCGCAACCCATGCCAGCGCTGTTCCCGCAGACCTGCGGGCGGCTTATACGCGCCTCTATGCGCGGCCGGAGATGACCGATCTCGTCTGGCTCAACATGTTCCGTATTCTCAGCACCCGTATGGGACGGGAGAAACACCTGCTCCCGTTGATCATGTATGTCCCTCTCGACAAGCCCGAAGTGATCGGCGCCCTGGTGAGCGGCTTCAAGCGGATCGCCGACTCCTGGAATCTGAAGAATGATTTCGGTTTTGTTTCGCCCCTGGATCTGGGCAAGCGTGCTTTTCTGGAATATGATTTCTACCTCGATCAAAACGATCCGGAAGAAATCCAGCGCTCCCGGAGGGCACTCGGTGAAGCCGCAGAGTTGATTGAAAAAACATCCGCCAGCGTGACCGGCGTTCAGTGGATCCGCTACACCCTCAACCAGGGATGCTGCCGCAAGGAAGACCTCCTTTATTCACTATGATGCGATGCCACGCGAAACCGGAAAAACGTTTCCTTGTTACCGGCGCTACGGGGTTCATCGGCAGCCATCTTGCCGGCGCGCTGGCGGAAGCAGGCCATTCGCTGTGCCTGCTGATCCGCGCCTTGCCCACCCACAGCATCACATCTGATGAGCGCTGGAATCGGATCGCCGACTGGCTCCGGCTTTCCCCGGCAGCGCGTGCGCGCATAAGGGTTATCGGCGGCGATCTGGACGCTCCCGACCTGAACCTGTCCGCGGCTGATGCCCGCTTCCTGAAGGTCAACACAGAAGAAATCGTTCATGCGGCAGCCAGTACCTTATTCTCTGAAAAAAAACGCACCGAAATATTTCGAACCAACATCAGCGGACTCCGAAATCTCCTTTCATTCATGGAGGACGGTTCCTGCCGCCGCATTCACGCCATCAGTACGGCCTACGTGGGGGGGAATACCCTGGGTCCCTGCAAGGAAGTTTTCGCCCCTCCCGAGGGGTTGCTCAACCCTTACGAAGAATCCAAGCACCAGGCGGAAATTCTGCTGCGGGAATTTTGCAGCCGGAAGGGCGTTCGTCTTTTTGTCTACCGTCCTTCCGTCGTTTACGGGAATTCCCGCAGCGGCAAGACCTTCCGGTTCAATGCCCTCTATCATCCCGTTCGTTCCATTGCCTATCTCCGTGATCTGTTCATGAAGGATCTCCTGGAAAACGCAGGCAACCAGGCGCGGAAGATGGATATTTCCCTGGATCCCACCGGTCAGACGCTGCACATGCCCATCCATTTCCGCGAAGGGCAGGGCGCGGGAGTGAACCTCGTCCCGATTGACTATTGTACCGATGCAATTCTTGAGCTCATGAAGGCGACGGGGAAGGATGAAATCTTTCACATCACCAATTCCCGGAGCACTCCCCTCACTGACCTGGTTTCATTTACAGGACGATTTCTCAAGGTTTCGGGGATGGTGGTTGAAGGAGTCTCAGCACAATGGGCCCAACAGCATTCTACGGCAGGGGCTTTAGATCATCTTTTCATGCGTTACATGGAACCCTATCAGCCTTATATCGAAGACCCGCGGGTATTTGATGACAGCCGGGCCGCGCAGACCCTGTCGCCGGCAGGAATCCACTGCCCGCATTTTTCCTACTCGATTTTTGAGCAGTGTATGACCTATGCGCTGAAAACCAGCTGGGGCCGGACCCTGGGGCTGTGACGCCCTGCCCCCTCTGTTCTTATCGCTGCCGTATGCCCGCCTGGTCTGACCCCGAAAGATGCCTGCCGCTTTTATGCCCGGGTTCAGTGGTGTTCGTGAGAGTCCTCCTGACCGGATTGCCTGGTCCCCGCCGTCGGCAAGCGGTCGCCGTAGGCCTTGTGCAGCGACATGCCGATACCTCCGGCTGACGGATAGGCGTTGGAAATCTTGATGCAGGAATAGGCGCTAAAGGCAACGATCACGGCAGCGGCCAGAAACGCCAGCGGGAACAGAACACCGGTCACCTGCGCCATCTGCCCGGTGAGCGCAAAGATACCGGCGCCGATCATGACGCCGGTTCCCAACATCACCGTCCCTGGCAACGTCAGGCTCCCTTCGCTGTATTGCGTCGTTCTGTCTTCTTGCGTGGCCATGACCTCTCCCGTTGTTGCTGTTCAATCCTGATTGTCTTGTGTGTCTGTGGGCGCTTCACGCCCCGGCCCGATTATATCGTGATCTTGCGCAGCCGCAAGGCGTTGCTGACCACCGAAACAGAACTGAAGGCCATGGCGGCCCCGGCGATCATCGGGCTGAGCAGGATGCCGAAGAAGGGATAGAGCACCCCGGCGGCAACGGGCACACCGATGCCGTTGTAGATGAAGGCAAAAAACAGGTTCTGACGGATATTGCGCATAACGGCGCGACTGAGACGCAAGCCACCGACAATGCCGCGCAGGTCGCCCTTCACCAGGGTCAGCCCGGCACTCTCAATGGCAACGTCCGTGCCCGTGCCCATGGCGATGCCCACATCGGCGGCGGCGAGGGCCGGAGCGTCGTTGATGCCGTCACCCGCCATGGCAACGCGATGTCCCTTGGCCTTTAATTCGTTGACGATGCGCTGTTTGTCCTCGGGAGAGACTTCGGCGTGCACTTCGTCGATCCCCAGTTCTTTGGCGACGGCTTTGGCGGTGCGCAGATTATCCCCCGTACACATGACCACGGTGATCCCCATTCCGTGCAGTGCTGCGATGGCCTCCTTCGAGGTTTTTTTGATCGGATCGGCGATGGCAATGAGGCCAAGGAGCTGACCGTCGCGTCCCGCCCAGATCACTGTCTTGGCCTCGCCCTGCAGGCGCTCCGCTTCCTTCATCAGCGCGGCGGGGATGGTGATGTTTGCCGCTGCGAGGAAGGTCCGCTTGCCAACGCGAATCACCTGCCCCTCGACCCTGGCCTGGACGCCACCGCCGGTCGTGCTCTTAAAGTCTGTGATGTCCGGCAGTTCGAGACCCTCCTG
>JAWOIX010000129.1:0-4236 GCA_046484405.1 Pelovirga sp. | reverse complement strand
AATCACCGAACGCCCTCCGCCTGCCCCCACTTGGCGTCACGCAGCGGTGATTTGGCGGACCGTCCGGGCCCGTCTACCGTTGCCGTGGGCTGCAAACAGGAGAGTGTCGATGCGTATGCCGTTTCTTGCGATCGCGCTCGCCGCCTCTCCCGCGGTGTCGCAGGATCTGCGTGCGGGCGACGCGGCTTTCTCGCGGGTCTTGCGTGCCGGTTGCTCTTCGGCACTGATCTTCTTCTGCAGTTCGATAATCCCCTGTAAAAAGGCTTCCGGACGGGGAGGACAGCCGGGGATATAAACATCCACAGGAAGGATCTGGTTGACCCCCTGGATCACGCTGTAGACATCGTACATACCACCGGAATTGGCACAACTGCCCATGGCGATGACCCACTTCGGATTGGGCATCTGCTCGTAGAGGCGAAGAATCGACGAACCCATCTTCTTGAAGGGGGTGCCGGAGATGATCATCAGGTCTGACTCACGCGGGGTGCCACGCAGAACCTCAGCGCCAAAGCGGGCCAGGTCAAAGCGTGGCGTCATGCTTGTCATCATCTCGACAAAACAGCAGGACAGGCCGAAGAACATCGGCCAGAGACTGTGCTTGCGGCCCCAGTTGATCAGGTCATCGGCACGGGTCAGCAGCACCCCCTGTGGCAGTTTTTCACTCATCCCGATCTCCTGCGCCGACTACCGGATGGATGGACCCCCCAGTCCAGCGCACCCATCTTCCACAGATAGACCAGACCAAGAAAGAGATTGATGATAAAGAAAGATATCTGCCAGAAGCCATTCCAGCCAAGGAGGTCATAGGCCACCGCCCAGGAGACGATAAAAACAGCTTCGAGGTCAAAAATAATAAAAAAGATCGCCACCAGGTAGAAGGGCACCGGACCGCTCAGGCGGGCATCGCCGGTGGGATTGACGGCAGATTCGTAGGGAGCGTTTTTCTCAGCCGAGTCGGTGCGCTGTCCGAGAAACCGGGCCAGGAGCATCAAGAACGCAATCAGGCCCACGGCAATGGCGCAGTAGAGCCCGAAGGAGATCAACCCGTCAATGCCCGCGGGGGTCGTTGGTGCAACCGTGGCTGCAGAATCGGCAAGGGACATGAAATCTCCGCAGGGGAAAAAACTGGCAACTGTCGCTTAACGCGGTGGATAGTAGCACATCTGTCACCCATCGGAGAAGCACTGCCAAAGGAAGTTTTGCAATTTTTACACAAAAAGCTCACAGCATTTTTTTTGCCGCGACACTGATCTCCCGCCGCGCGAGCTCGTCACAGCGCTCATTCTCACGGTGGCCGTCGTGCCCTTTGACCCAGACCCATTCGATCTGATGAATGTCTGCCAGCGCGGCCAGGCGTTCCCAGAGATCACGATTGGCGACCTCTTCTTTTTTCGAATTGCGCCAGCCGTTGCGCTGCCACCCCTGCAGCCATTCGGTCATCCCCTTGACCAGGTACTGGGAATCGGTGGTCAGGCGTACGCGACAGGGACGACTTAAGGCCTCGAGTCCGACAATGGCGCCAAGCAGTTCCATGCGGTTGTTGGTGGTCAGTTCGGCGTAGCCCGACAGCTCGCGCTCATGCGCGCCAAAGCGCAGCACGGTGCCATAGCCGCCCGGTCCCGGATTGCCGGAACAGGCACCATCAGAAAAAATTTCCACCAGCGTTGATTGTTTCATCCGTAAGGCGTCCTTGACGAAGGCATGGGCGTAGCGCGGGGGGAGTGTAGCACTGTTCGGCAGCAAACGGGAACCTTCGTCTTGCGCCCTGAGGCGCTTCAGTCAGCATCAGCACACTGAACAGCAAAACAACAGCCCTGCGCTCGCTGCGCTTCGAATCCCGACAGAGCAACAAAACAAAAGCCCCCCTGCATGCGCAGAGAGGCTTTTTGTTTTGGCGTCCCCAGGGGGATTCGAACCCCCGTCGCCGCCGTGAAAGGGCGGTGTCCTGGGCCAGGCTAGACGATAGGGACCTGATCGGTAAATTTCACAAGCTGTATTGACATACAGAGGGATCTAAATACCCGAAGAAAATAAAAGTTGCAAGAAAAATTTCACGGCGGCCCACAAATGGCTGAAAAAGCGCATTGGCATCCGTGGACACCGGTGTTAGCCTGCAGGAAAGAAACCTATGGAGGTCCGACATGGACAATGATCCCTGGTGGTCTCTGCTGACGCCACAGCAGGCCAGAAAGCTGCTCAACCGGTCTCTTCCCGTCCTGCACACCGGGAATGCCGACGCGACAGGCAGTGCTACGCCGCTGCCGCGGCGACGGGTTGTTATCGCCACGCCCGGTGGCACAGAACGGCGCCCGGATCGCGCCGGCACGGACCCGTTTGTCATCCGTTATGGCAGCCACCCGACCCCTTTCGGCCAGGCGCTCGTCGCCGTCAGTCCCCTCGGTCTGTGCCATCTTGATTTTTTTGACGATGATGGCGCCAGGGTGATCAACGAACTGCAGCGCCGCTGGCCACGGCTGCCGGTCAGAGCGGAGCCACAGGTCACCGCGCCGCTGGTCCGCCAGCTTTTCGACCCGCCGCAGACCGGTACGACGCTTGCCCTGCATCTCCAGGGAACCCCCTTCCAGTGCCGCGTCTGGCAGGCGCTGCTGCGTATTCCCTGCGGCTGTCTCGCCACCTATGCCGGGATCGCCGGGGCGATCGGCCAGCCGCGGGCGGCCCGCGCTGTCGGCCATGCCATCGGCCAGAATCCGATCTGCTACATCATCCCCTGCCACCGGGTGATCCGTGCAGACGGCACACCGGGCGGTTACCGCAGCGGGCTGCGGCGCAAGCAAGCCATGCTGGCAACGGAGATTGATTGGTAGCAGCAAGAAACAGGCGGTTCGACAGCAAACACCCCCCTTAAGCCGAACAGCACCGCAGGCGGCACTGAAACAGCCGTCAAAAACGCCCGGAAATCGCCACTCCAACAACCGCATGGCTGTCACCTTGATCCCCGTGAAAAGGACTCAGGACAACCGCCCCGGTCATAACCAGATCGCGCCCGCTCAGCCGGTTCAGCCAGTCGCCGATACGATCAACCGGATCCAGCAAAAACAATGACACGCTGCCCAGCGCCGTGGAACCCAGCACCTGGCCGTCCCGCGTCAGAATCCGCTGCTCGGCACGGTGCGCCCACTCACCGCAGAGCCAGCCGCTCAGAGGAGTATAGATCAGGTCCTGAACGGACGGTCGCTCAGCAAAGGCCTCCAGGCCATACTCCCAGAAGAAGGTCGACATCAGCGTGGTATAGACAAAGGAATCCCATTGGCCGTATCCCGACTTGCGCGCCACCTGATAGTAAACGCCGCCGAAATAAGCATGGCCGACATAGTTGATCGTCCAGTGATCCTTGTCCCATACCGGCGATCTGGACACGTTCCGCCACCACCGGTCGGCCAACTCCGAGCTATCCACATCCTTTTCCCAGCCGGTAAGCTCCGCAGGCATGGTGTAGAGAATTCCCGCAGCTATCAAACCGGAGGCAAACACGAGTCGCGTCTGCGACCAGAGTCGCCGGCTGTCGGCGTCATTGCTGACGAACAGGGAAAATCCCCGTCGGGCAAGTTCCGGTTCCGGCACCAGAGGTTTCTCACCCTGAAACTCTCCATAGGTCAGGAATCCGGTGTGTTCAACGGCATTGACCCGGTGCGGAACGAACAGGGCTGCGACAACCGGCAGGAGTAGACAGGCACAAAACAAACGATAAAAACGCAATGACAAAATCAACCCTCCTGGCTGTCAACAGCAACCGCCCCACAACCCACTGAAAATATCAGTCAAAGTCCACTGACGTGCAAACAGCGGTTTCAAAGCAACGGTTAACATAAGAGTCGATCGGGATCAACCGCACATGATCAGCCGCCTCCAATCCCCTGCTGCTCACGCACTTGCCCCCCCTGGCAGGAGCGAAAAAACTCCCGTCCGCCCGCCAGTATGGTAAAATGCCGCACTTGATCTACGCGTTAGCTTTAGCATACATGTAAATATTACCCTAGCTGCAATAATAGGCATATTGTTGGCGTTCTTATTGGCTGATGTTGGTAGAAGAAAATAAAAAAATCAAATTTATCTTAGCTTCAGCTTCTCCAAGAAGAAGTGATATCTTTAGCTTGCTAAAACTTGATTTTGATGTGTTAGTTCCAGAAGATGCAGAGGAAGGAATTTTTGATAGTCCTGTTTCGACAGTTCTAAGAAACAGTTTAAAAAAAACCGAAGCTGCAAAAAAGTATG
>JAWOIX010000051.1:0-16139 GCA_046484405.1 Pelovirga sp. | reverse complement strand
ATCAAACTCTCCAATTGTATTTCTTGAAGGTTGTATCCTTGTTTGTTCAATTAACTTGAACCCTTACAAGCTCTTTCAAACATCTGCTATTTAGTTTTCAAAGACCTGTCCGTCACCCCGCCATCGCGAAGCGACAAGCAAGGACATTATCCAATCCCTTGCTTTCTGTCAATCTCTTTTTCTGCTTTTTTGTTCTTTTTCCGTTGCGTGTTTTTCGTGTCCCTGAGCAACGGAGCGCAGTTATAACCAATCGGTTCCACAGCGTCAACAGTTTTTTGTCTTTTTTTTTACTCTTCCCCAGGCCTGTTTTCAAGCTGCTGTTTTCAGGCGTTTTTTTCTGCGGCAACCCGAACGAAACGGTGCTTGCCGACCTGCATGACCGTCTCCTCGCCGGGAATAATCTCAAGATCAAGATCGTTGACCCGTTCGCCGTGCCAGCTGACGGCTCCCTGCTTGATCAGCCGCCGCGCCTCGCCATTGGATTTGGCAACGCCGGTGTCCGTCATCAGCCGGCAGATCCAGATCGGTTCACCGGGCGGAAACAGCGCCAGCGGGATATCCTCGGGCAACTCCTTCTGGGCAAACTGCCGGACGAATGCCTCGGCGGCCAGGTCTGCGGCAGCGGCGCCATGAAAACGCGCGGTGATCTCGTGGGCCAGAGCCTTTTTGCTGGCCAGTGGATGCTGCCCGCCCTGGTCACCCTGCACCCCCGCCCGGATCTGATCGAGGGCGGCCATGTCGACGTCGGAAAGCAGCTCGTAATAGCGCAGCATCAGTTCGTCACTGATGCTCATAAGTTTACCATAGATATCCCTGGGCGGCTCGGTGATGCCGATATAATTGTTCAGCGACTTGCTCATTTTGTTGACCCCGTCAAGCCCTTCGAGCAGCGGCATGGTCAGCACCGACTGCGGCCGCTGGCCCACCTGCTTCTGCAGCTCGCGACCGACGAGAAGATTGAACTTCTGATCCGTCCCGCCCAGCTCGACATCAGACTCAAGGGCGACGGAATCATATCCCTGCACCAGGGGATACATGAATTCGTGAATGGCGATCGGCTGCTGACCGGTATACCGCTTGTGGAAATCATCGCGTTCGAGCATCCGCGCGACCGTGTAGCGTGATGCCAGGGCGATCATGCCGGCGGCATCCATCTGGCTCATCCAGCGGCTGTTGAAATCAACCACCGTCCGTTCCGGATCAAGAATCTTGAACACCTGCTCCTTGTAGGTCTCGGCATTGCGCAGAACATCTTCGCGGGTCAGCACCTTGCGGGTCTCGTTCTTGCCGCTCGGGTCACCGATCATGCCGGTAAAGTCGCCGATGAGAAAAACGACGCGATGGCCCAGATCCTGGAACTGCTTGAGCTTCTGAATCAGCACCGTGTGCCCCAGGTGCAGGTCGGGCGCGGTCGGATCAAAGCCGGCCTTGACCGTCAGGGGCTTGCCGGTGGCCAGTGCCTGCTCGAGTTTTTTTTCCAGTTCATCCTCGACGAGGATCTCCACCGCGCCGCGCCGGAGGACTGCCATCTGTTCCTGTACCGATTTCATGCCTGCCTCTGTTCCTGTCATGAGAATTTCTGCTGAATGCGTTCGATTCCGCTGCAACGCCCGCTGTCTTCGTCGATGGTCAAAAGCACCGCGCACAGCTGCGGATCCTTTTTCGCCACCTCGAGGCGTACCGGCTGCTGGGTCAGAAAGCGCTCCAGTGCCGCCTCCTTCTGATTGCCAATCACGGCGTCCTGGCTGCCCGACATGCCGACATCGGTGAGGTAACCGGTCCCGCCCGGCAGAATCCGCTCGTCCGCTGTCTGCACGTGGGTATGGGTACCGATCACCGCGCTGACGCGGCCATCAAGATAATAACCGAGGGCCTGTTTTTCGCTGGTCGCTTCCGCGTGGAAATCCACCAGGATCACCGCCGCCTGCTCACGCAGTTCGGCGACCAGTCGATCGGCAGCACGGAACGGGCAGTCGAGGTTCTTCATGAACACACGCCCCTCAAGGTTGCAGATGCCAACCTTGATGCCGGCGGCCGTTTCAAACACGCCGGTTCCGCGACCCGGCGACCCGGGCGGGTAGTTGGCCGGCCGCAGCAGCCGCCGTTCGCGCTCGAGCAGCGGGTAGATCTCCTTCTTGTCCCAGATATGGTTGCCGCTGGTGACCACATGCACACCGCAGTCGAACAGCTCCTTGAGCACCGGCGCCGTCAGACCGTAACCGGCGGCGGCGTTTTCGCCGTTGGCAACGATGAAGTCGACCAGGTGACGATCCACCAGCCGATCGAGATGTTCGCCTAATGCCGTTCTTCCGGCCCGTCCAACAATATCGCCAATAAATAACAGCTTCACAGTGTACCTTCCACAGAGGACCGCCTCTGTGCAGCACAGGATGGCGGAGCAACCGTGACGACGAGGGGGATCATTAACGTGTCGTATTGCTTATTTTGCGTATTCCACGGCACGGGTTTCGCGGATCACATTGACCCGGATCTGCCCCGGATAGGTCATCTCCTGCTCGATCTTGCTGGCGATATCCTTGGCCAGGACGTGAGAATAATCATCGGACACCTCGTCACTGGACACCATCACCCGGATTTCGCGACCGGCCTGGATAGCAAAGCAGCCCGTCACGCCGCTGAAGGAGGTGCCGATCTGCTCAAGGTCACGCAGCCGCTTGACGTAGGTCTCCAGGGTTTCGCGCCGCGCACCGGGGCGGGCGCCGGACAGGGCGTCGGCGGCCTGCACCAGAATCGCCAGGATCGAGGTCGGCTTCTCATCCTCGTGGTGCGCGGAAATGGCGTGAACTATCTGCGGCGATTCACCGTATTTGCGTGCCATTTCACCGCCATTGACGGCATGTGACCCTTCCAGCTCGTGGCTCACCGCCTTGCCGATATCGTGGAGCAGGGCGGCGCGCTTGGCCTGCTTGACGTTGAGCCCGAGTTCGGCCGCCATCATGCCACAGAGAAAAGCCATCTCGATCGAGTGCACCAGCACGTTCTGCCCGTAGGAGGTGCGGTATTTGAGCATGCCGAGGAGCTTGATGATTTCCGGGTGGATGCCGTGGACGCCAACATCGAAGGTCGCCTGCTCGCCGGCCTGGCGGATCTCTTCATCGACCTCTTCGCGCGCCTTTTCAACGAGCTCCTCGATGCGTGCCGGATGAATCCGGCCATCAGCGATGAGGCGTTCGAGGGCGATGCGGGCCACTTCCCGGCGGATCGGGTTGAAACCGGAGATCACCACCGCTTCCGGGGTGTCATCGATAATCAGGTCGACCCCGGTGGCGGCTTCGATCGCGCGGATATTGCGCCCTTCGCGACCGATAATCCGTCCCTTCATTTCATCCGAGGGCAGCGGGACAACACTGACCGTTTTCTCGGCGACAAAATCACCGGCGTAACGCTGAATCGCCAGGGCCATGATTTTTTTTGCTTTTTTGTCGGCAGTTTCATGCGCTTCGTCTTCAATGCGCTTGATGCTCTTGGCGGCGTCATGGCGGGCCTCACTGAGCATCCCGTCGATCAGCTGCTGCTTGGCATCGGCGCGGCTCAATCCGGAGATCACCTCAAGCTGCCGCTCCTGCTGCAGGTAGAGCTGATCGATCCCTTCGGTTTTCGCCTGCAGCTCCACTTCGCGCTTGAGCAGCTGCGCCTCCTTGCCCATCAGTTCATCATTCTTTTTATCGAGCTGGTCCATTTTGCGTTCGAGGTTTTCGTCCTTCTGCTGCAGGCGCACCTCGTTGGCGTGAATCTCCTTGCGCAGCTCGCGCGCTTCTTTTTCCCAGTCGGTCTTGGCCTGCAGGACCAGGTCCTTGGCCTGGATGATCGCTTCCTTGCGGATCGTCTCGGCTTCCCGGCTCGCATCGCTGATGACTTTTTCCGCCTCGACCCGGGCGTTGTTCACCGCCGATTCAGACAGCTTGCGCCGCAGCAGCATCCCCAGAAAAACCCCGGCGACCACTGCCGCCAGAACCAGAATAATTGTGATGATTTCCGATTGCATCATATGTCCACCTCCCCTTTTGAGGGCCTATGTTGAATCTGCCACAGACTCATGTCGCGTGGCAGGAGATTACTGCATGCTCCGTCACCAGCCAGTCAAGCTCCTGGTCATGCTGATCATCAGGCAGACGATCATGGAGCTGAAAGCTGTAACAGAGGCCGACCTTAGCCATCGGAGCACCGGCGGCGACGAGGTAGCGGTCGTAATAACCGCGCCCGTAACCAAGACGATGCCCGCGGCGATCAAAAGCCACGCCGGGAACGACCATCAGGTCGATGGCGCCGGTCACAGCGGCCGCCGGGCCCGGCTCGTAAATACCGAAGCTGCCGGGCTGCAGCTCGCCGATCCGGTCCACCACGGCAAACTCCAGCGCTGCGTTGCGCACCCGCGGAAAGCTAACCTGTTTGCCGGCAGCGATGGCGGCGGCGAACAGTGCCTCGGTTGCGACTTCGTTGTGGATCGGACAGTACAGGGCAACAGAACGTGCGGCGCTAAAAATTCCGGATGCGATCAGTCGCTGCTGTGCCTGTGTCCCCAGTGCTGCGGCCACCTCGGGCGGCAACTGGCGCCGCTGCCGGAGAATGCGCGCACGGATTGTCGTTTTCTCCATAGCACATCCATGACAATGATCCGCGATAGACGATGAACGGGAGTGAAGAGGAGGGAACAGTTTCTGCGCCAAAGGGGAAGTTCAGACCTGTGGGCTGCATGACGCAGCAGGTGAATGGTATTCGTCCGGTCCTATTTCGTCAGTTCATCCGAAGACAATGCCTGGAGATCTCTCGGATAGCCGCAAAACAACAGCAACGCCTGCCATATCAACCACACAGCCCGCCCTGCAAGGACAGGTAAAACGCTCCGCCGGAGCGTGTCTGAACTTTACTTCAAGAGCCTGTTCCACCGCAGCACCACGATCAGGCGCCGTATCGAAACCCTGATTGTCCTGACGGACTCCACCCGGGGATAATCGGCGATATTACACTTAATTCATCAACATTAGCAACCGAAATTATCGGTCGACGGCGCTGTGAATCCGCCGCGTCAGATCCTCCAGGGCGTGATTGATATCCCCCTGCTCGCGCTCCCTTTGCTCGTTCAACTGCAAATGCTCGCCAGCCAGGTTGAGCAGGGTCAGAATCATCAGGTCGATGGTATCAACGGAGCGCCCGGCCGCTGTCTCCGCCAGCTTCTTTTCGACAAAGGTGACAATCCTGTGAGTCTGGTCTTCCGATTGCTGACTGCGCAGCGTGTACAGTCGTCCCTGAATGCGTATCTGAATGGTCGAACTCACAATTCCTCCACGGGCAGGTCGGCGAGCCGTTCCAGCATCCGATCGATTTCCTGCAGCAGATAACGACGTTCCTCCTGCCACTGCGACCGCTGCACGAGCAGTTCGCGGTTCTTTTCCTTGAGGGCCTGATGCTGATCCAGCAGCAGCTCTACGGCATGTTCCATACGAACCAGGTTGTCCATTGGGCAGCTCCCCGTCTTGTGAATATGGTAGCCGGCACCTGGGCCGGTCAGCGCTCAAACAGGGCGGAAACGAACATCTCCGCATCAAACGGGCGCAGGTCATCGATCTTTTCGCCGATACCGACATAACGGACCGGCACGTTCAGCTCCGCCGCGATAGCGACGACGATCCCGCCCTTGGCGGTGCCGTCGATCTTGGTCAGGGCGATGCCGCCGAGATCGACGGCCTGGTGAAACATCTTCGCCTGGGTCAGGGCATTCTGGCCGGTTGTCGCATCAAGGACCAGGAGAACCTCGTGCGGAGCGCCGGGGATCTCCCGATCAAGGACACGGCGGACCTTTTTCAGTTCTTCCATCAGGTTGACCTTGGTATGCAGGCGCCCGGCGGTATCCAGCAGGAGGATATCCGCCTTGCGTGCGACCGCTGCCCGCGCTGCGTCAAAAGCGACTGCACCCGGATCGGCGCCCTCGCCATGGCGGACCACCTCGACCCCGGCGCGCTCACCCCAGATCTGCAACTGCTCCGCCGCCGCCGCACGGAAGGTATCCCCGGCGCCGAGCAGAACCCGATGACCGGCCTGGGCATACTGGTGCGCCAGCTTGCCGATGGTCGTCGTCTTGCCGACGCCATTGACCCCGACAACCATGATGACGAAGGGGGAGGCGCTGGCAAGATCAAGCGGCGTGCCTTCGATCCCCAGGATGTTTTTCAGCTCCTCTTTGAGAAGATCGCGCACCTGTTCAGGGGCGGTCAATGCCCCCGCCGCCAGGCGGGTTTCGATTGTCTGGATCAGACGCTGGGTTGTCGTCATCCCGAGATCAGCGGTAATCAGCACCTCCTCCAGCTCCTCCAGGAGTTCTTCATCGATCTCGGTACGCCCGCGCAACAGCCCGTCAACCCGGCCGATCAGCGACGACTGGGTCTTGGCCAGGCCGCGCTTGAGACGCTCGAACAGGCTCAGGCGTGGCTCCGGTTCTTCCGCCGCTGCCAGTTCTTCTGCAGCTTCCAGTACTTCCGCCGCTGCCGGCTCCTCTGCAGTTTCCGGTTCCTCTGCAGTTTCCGGTTCCTCTGCAGTTTCCGGTTCCTCTGCAGTTTCCGGTTCCTCTGCAGTTTCCAGTTCCTCTGCAGTTTCCGGTTCCTCTGCAGTTTCCGGTTCCTCCGCAGCTTCCAGTTCCTCTGCCGCCTCCGCTTCTTCTGCGACAACCCCTTCCGCCCCGGCGACCGCGTCGCGGGCCGGCCGCTCCTGCACCCGGCGCGGCCGCCGGACGATTTTCAACAGCAGCAGTATCAGCAGCAGGGCAATCAGGGTGACGAGCAGGTAAAGAACCCCCCAGGAGACAACCATCAGATATTCTTCCGGCACCCCCAGGCGGGCAAGCAGACCGGTCAACCGGTCAATCACAGCGGCAAACCACAGGAGCGCGTCATCAACCGTCAGCGCCCGGATATCTTCAAGAAAATTTGACCAACTCATAGCAACCATTCGTCCCGGGTGAAATAGTGTTTATTGGCAGAGTTCTGCACATCGATCCGCCCGGCCGCAACAAAAAGGGCGGGACAGAACCGGCGGCCGCCATCAAGGGGTGGCGATCAGGAAATTCTGGTGGCAGCAGACGCGTCTGTTACCTTGGCCCTAAAGGGCCATATCACGGTGCAGCCGTGCGGCGCAGGCACGCATCCGGCTCAGGGCGCGCCCCACCAGCGCATGGCGCTGCAGCTGCACGATCAACAGGTAGTCCTCCACCAGCGGCAGGATCAGAACACGCCCCTGCGCCGTGCGGATAATCACCTCTTCGGGCTGCGCTCCAGCGAGACGCTCGCCGGTGGCCCGCAGCAGGCTGAGAATGATGCCGTTATGGGCCGCGAGAACCTTAAGATCCTCTTCCGCGATCGTCGCAACCTGATCCACCGCCTCCCCTTCGACGTCGACAATGATCGCGCCGAGGGCATCCGGCATCCCGGCAAGCAGCTGCTGCAGTATCGGCTTGAATGACATCTGTCCCTTTCTCCTGTCTGGCGGCGGCCGCAAGGGGCGCGCGGCAGGCACTTATCCCGGCGCTGCCGCAGCAGCGAGGGTCGCGCCGCGGCCGTTGTGCGCCGGCAGCAGATCGTTGACCCGCACGGACACCAGGCGTGAGACACCGGGTTCCTGCATGGTGACGCCGTAGAGCGTGTTGACGATTTCCATTGTCCGCTTGCTGTGGGTGATCAGGATAAATTGCGAGCGATCCGTCATCTCCCGCACCAGTTCGGCAAACCGGTCGATATTGGCATCATCGAGGGGCGCGTCGACTTCGTCGAGGACGCAGAATGGCGTCGGCTTCAGCAGAAACAGGGAAAAAATCAGGGCAACCGCAGTCAGCGCCTTTTCCCCCCCCGACAGCAGATTGACATTCTGCAGACGCTTGCCCGGCGGCTGCACAATAATATCGATACCGGTCTCGAGCAGGTCATTTTCATCAGTCAGGCGCAACTCCGCCTGGCCGCCACGAAACAGTCGGGGAAAGACCTGGCGGAACTGCTCGTTGGCCTGGTCGAAAGTCTCCTTGAAGCGCCTGCGTGTTGTCCGGTTGATCTGCAAAATCGCTTTTTCCAGGTCATCGAGGGACTGCTTCAGATCATCGCGTTCACGGATCAGAAAATCGTAGCGTTTTTCCTGTTCCTGATACTCCTCGATCGCCATCAGGTTGACCTCGCCCAGGGCGGTGATTTTCTGCTGCAAGCGCTGCAGCTGGTGCTGCTGCCGCTCCAGTTCGTCATCCGTTGCCTGCGGCACCTGATGGGCGCGCAGATCAATGGCGAAGCGCTCCTCCACCCCCTGCAGCAGATGCTCCGCTTCAAGCTCCTGCTCGCGCTGCCGCAGCTGCAGTCGGGCGACGGTTTTGCGCAGGTCCTCGGCCTCCGTTCGCAGACGGCGCAACTGCTCGCGAAATTCGTCGAGGGCGGTGCGCTGCTCGAGATAGGCCTCCTGCAGGGACTGCGTCTGCCGCTGCTGCCGGACCCGCAGGTCAAGCTGTGCCTCGAGCAGGGTCCGCAGTTCCGCGCTGCGTCCGGTGTTCCGTTCCCGCGCGGCGGCCTGGGATGACCGGCGCTGCACCAGCTGCTCGCGCCGGGCGGTGAGTTCTCCCTGCTGGCGGCTGATCCGTTCCAGGGTCTCGGTCACCCCCTGCTGCTGCTGTTGCAGGGATGCCAGTTCGACCCGTTGCCGGGTCAGCGCCTCCCTGCTGGCATCGAGCTCGTCGCGCAGCCGGGACAGGTCGCGCTGCAGCTGCTGCGCCTGCTCTTCAAGCTGCTGCTGCCGCTTAAGGGCCCCCTGGCCTCCCGTCAGGCACTCCTTCTGTTCATGCAGAAGACCCTCACGGGATTCCTCGATCTGCCCCAGGTCGAAATGCAGCAACGCCAGACGGCGCTCGAGATGTTCCTGCTCCCCCGTGAGGGACTGCTCGTCCTTGCCCAGCTCGAGGGCCTGCAGTTCGTGGCGGTGTAGACCCGCCTGGACCTGGGCCTGTTCCTCCTCGGTCTGCTGCAGCAACTCCTGGCACTGCTCCAGTTCCCGCTGTTCCGCGGCGAGCGACTCCTGCGCCGCAGCGATCTGCGCGGCAAGATCCTCGAGCTGGCGCTGGCGCCGCAACAGGCCGCCGGCGGTCTGCTGTGACGCACCGCCCGTCATCACCCCCTGCCAGTCCAGACAATGCCCGTGGCGGTCGATGAGCAGCACCCCCGGCGCCAGAACAGCCGTAAGATGATCGGCAACGGCGTCCACCAGAAAGACCCCGGCAAGCAGCTGCCGGACCAGATCTTCCGCCCCGGCGACACAGCTGATCCGGTCGATCAGGGGAATACCGCCGGGAAAAGCCGGCGCTGGCGAGTGCTGCTGTTTGATCAGCAGCATCCCGCGGACCTGTTGCTGCTCGAGCAGGGCGAGACTTGCCGGCAACTCCTGCGGCAGATCGATGGGAATCGCCTGAAGGCGCTCACCCAGGGCATTCTCAACCGCCACTTCGTCGGCGGCACTGACACGTAACAGGTCAGCGGCAATCCGGCGCCCCGCGTCGGCGGCCAGCAGGGCACGTGTCCCCTCACCACAGCCTTCCCGGTTGCGCTGCAGATCGTCAAGGGATTCATGGCGCGAGCGGGTCTGTTCGAGCTGCCGGCGGCCCTCCTCCCAGGCGGCCTGCTGGCGGGCAAGAAGGTTGCGCCGCACCTGCAGTTCCTCCTGCACAGCGTCACGCCGGCTACGCAGGTGGTCCTGCTGCGCTGCGACCGCCGCCCGGCGCTCTGCCAGTTGCTCCTGCTGTCGCGTCAGGTCTGCCTGGCGCAGCTCAATCTGGTTGCGTTCGGTCTCGATCTGCCGGCGCCGCTGTTCTTCGACATCAAGACGGCGACCGATCTCTTCATGGCGGTTCTGCAGACGACTGGCCCGGGCAAACTGTTCCATCAACTCCTGGCGGCAGGCTTCGAAGCGTTCATTCGCCTGACGTTCCCGCTCCCGCGCCTGCGCCTGGTCCGCCTCCCCTGCGGCGAGCAGGATCCGCAGCTCGTCAAGCCCCCCGGCAGCGTCACGCTGCTGGACCAGCAGCGCCGCCGCTTCCGCGGCCAGTTCGCCGAGGCGCTGCTCACACTGGTCAAGCTCAGTGCCAGTCTGCTGCTGCTGGTCGGTCAGCTGCTCCTGTTCGCGCTGCAGCAGGTCAGATTCACTCTCCAGCCGCTGAATATCGGCACCCAGCTGGTAGTCCCGCTGCTGCGCCTGGTTATAATCCGACTCCGCCCCGCTCAGCTGCAGCTGACGCTCCTCCTGCCGCACCTCCCCCTCTGCCAGACGCAGATCGAGCCGCTCCAGGGCAGCGGCGTCGCTGCGTTCCCGTTCGGCCAGCAGGGCGATTTCGGCATCAAGGCGCTGCAGGCGGTTGCCGCTCAGGCTCAGTTCAAGCTGTCGCGCTTCGCGGCGCAGTTCCCGAAACTGTTCCGCCTTGCCGGCCTGGCGTTGCAGGCTGCTGATCTGGCGGCGGACTTCGGTAATGATATCGCCAAGACGGATGAGGTTCTGGCGCGTCGCGTCCATCTTGCGCAGGGCATGTTTCTTGCGCGACTTGAACTTGGTCACTCCGGCCGCCTCTTCGATCAGGGCACGACGCTCTTCCGGCTTGGCACTGACCAGGGCTCCGACCTTGCCCTGTTCAATAATGGAATAGGCACGGGCGCCGACGCCGGTATCCATGAACAGTTCGTTGATATCGAGCAGACGACAGGGGGTTTTGTTGATCAGGTAATCGCTCTCGCCGCTGCGGTAGAGCTTGCGCGTCACCATGATCTCGGCAAAATCCCGGTAGGCGGCCGGACAGTTGCCGTCGCTGTTGTCCAGGACCATCGACACCTGGGCCAGACCCGTCGGTTTGCGCGTCTCGCTGCCGCCGAAGATAACATCCTCCATGCTGCGACCACGCAGATGCCGGACATTCTGCTCGCCCATGACCCAGCGCACGGCATCAAGGATATTGCTTTTGCCACAGCCATTGGGCCCGACGATCCCGGTAATCCCCGGCTCAAAATCAAGGGACACCTTGTCGACGAATGACTTGAAGCCAAAAATGTCGAGACGCTTGATCCTCATGACGTTGTTATGACGTTCCCGCTGCGGACGGCTGTTGTGAGGATGAACAGCCAGGTGGCATCATCCGTCACCTGTGGACTGAAAAGGACGGGCTTTGTGGGCGGGTTATGTTATCAGGGGGATTTCATCATGTAAAGCAGAGATATCCCTCTTCAGGGAGTGGGATTGTCCCTTGCTGGTGCGGGGGACTATGGTTATGATGATCTCCTGCCGTCGCAGTGAGAACGCATCGTTCCAGCGCAGCAAACAGGGGCAACAATGGCTCGACCCGGAGTAAAAAAACGCAGCAGAATCGGCCTGACCCTGCTCGCCCTGCTGTGCCTCGGCGCCCTGTTGCTGCTGGTGCTGATCAGTCGCCTGAAGCTTGACGATTACCGCCACACCCTCGAACAGCATTTGAGCGCGGCCCTGCAGCAGCCGGTGACGATCGGGTCTGGCACCATGGCCTTCCGCCAGGGGCTCGCCCTTGAGCTCGGCCAGGTGACAATCGGCAGCGGCCAGCCCCTGCTGGTTGAAGTGCCGCGCATGACGGCGACCCTGCTGCTCGCGCCCCTGCTGCGCGGCCGGCTGGTGATCGAAGACCTGGAACTGCTGCAACCCACCGTCGAGTTGCGCCTGCCCCTGCCGGAGGGCACGGCAACACCCGCGCAGGCGCCTGCCGGTCCGCTGCCTGAGCTGGCCATCCGCATGCTCAGCGTACGCGAGGGAGAGCTGCGCCTCCACCGGGCAGACCGGGCGGCAAACGACACCCTGCACCTGGGCAACATCCACGCGATGATCTACAACTGGCGGCCACAGTACCCGGCCGAGCTGGTCGTTTCCGGCCGGCATGAACAAACCTCCGGCGAGTTTCTCCTCGAGACCAACCTGCCGCCCCTGGTCAACATCAGTACCTGGCGTTCCTTTGACCTGCGGACCCGACTGCAGCTGCGGCACCTTGACCCGGCGCCACTCGTCGGCACAGGGCCGTTGCCCGGGCTGCCCGTGGTCAGCCTGGAGCTGTCGATCGATGGCAGACCGGCGGACGGGGCACGCGTGGCAACCCGCCTGCACCGCACCGGCAACATCGCGCCGCTGTTCATTGCCGCCCTCAACTGGCAGTCGGAGCATGACCGGGACGTTCTCGCGCTGGAGGCCGGGATCCTGTTCGGTTTTCCCATCAGCGGCGCACTGACCCTGCAACAGCAACCGCCAAAGCAGCTTAAGGCCGCACTCAAAAGCAGCAATCTCCCCCTCAACGCCGCAGAGATTTTGGGAGCGGATCTGGCGGCCACGGCCGGGGTCAGGCAGGGACAACTCGATCAGCTCGATCTGGATCTCGAGTATCTCTGGCCGTCCGCACCGGCAGCCGCAGGGACCATGGCACTCAGCGGCCGCCTTGCCGTCTCCGACCTGGTCTGGAAAGATCCGCAACCCTGGTCGGTTGATGCCCTCGTCGCCGAACTGTCCCTCAAGGAAGACGACCTCGCCATCGCCGCGGATCTGACCACCAGCGAACTCGGCACAGTCCGGCTGACCGGCGAACTGCAGCAGCTGTTTTCGACCCGGCAGCTGAACCTGCAGGCGACGGCAGAGCCGCAGCTGGAACAGCTGCAGCGCTCCCTCGACCTGCCGGACTCCTGGAAGCTCAGTGGACCCATTCCCCTGGTCCTCGACCTGCGTGGCCCCCTGGACCAGCCGGAATTCCGCCTGCGCGCGGATGCGACCGACAGCCGGATGCAGCTGGGCCGCTTCTATGAAAAACCCGTTGCGACCGCCGCCGCCATTGACATCAGTGCGCGGCTGGTGGAGGCGAAGCTGCAGCTTGACCAGATTGCCATCCGTCAGGAAACCTTCGAACTGACTGGGCATGGAACTCTGCAGCGTCAGGCGGATGGCCTCGCGGCAACACTCAGCAGCGCGCCCGTCGATCTGGCCAGCCTCGGTACGCTGCACCCCCTGTTGCAACGCCTGCAGTTGCATGGCCAGGCCACGGCCGAGGTGCGTCTGGCGGCCGCTCAGTGGCAGGGAACCCTGACCCTGGAGGAAGGCGGCGCCCGCCTGACCCCGGTGATCGGCCCCCTCAACGGAGTCTCGGGCACGGCGCAGATGGATCGTCACGGCCTGCGCTTTGACCGGCTGCCGGCCAACCTCGGAGAATCGGCCTTCAGCGTCAGCGGCGAGCTGCGCAACTGGCACGCGCCGCAATTGCTCCTTAACGTTGCCGGCACCGCGGCGCGGGCCCAGGACCTGGTGTTCTTCAACCCGGAGATGACCCTCTCTGATCTGCACGGCAATCTCGTCATCGACGCCGCCGGCATCCACTTTACCCCGGTTGTCGTCACCCTGGAAGATGCCACCCGGGCAACGGTGTACGGCAGCGTCAGCAACTTTCGCAATCCCCGGGTTGAACTTGACATCGAAGGGGAACGGGTCGATGTGCTCGACGTCATTGGCCTGTTCCGCAACCGCGCTGGCAAAGGTCCCTTGCCGCCCGCCAGGGGCCCGCGTGAACCGCTTGTTATCCGGATCACTGCGCACCAGGGGAACCTCGCCGGCATGCCCTTCACCGATGCTCATGCCACCCTCGTCGATCACAACGGCATCCTGACAATTTCCCCCCTGACCTTTGCCAGCGGCGACGGCGAAGGCCGGATCAAAGTCGAGTTCCATCGGCGGCAGAGTAGTGCCCCCCTGAAAATTTCCGGTCACGTCAACAATATCGACGCATCAGCGCTGCACCAGGATCTCCTCCAGCGGCCGGGACTCGTGCGCGGACGCTTGACCGGGGACTTTTACCTCGAGGGAAACCCTGCCGGTGGCCAGTTCTGGCAGCAGGCCAGCGGCGGGCTCTATCTCAGGATCAGCAAGGGGACCCTGCGGCGCTTTCGCGGACTGGCACAGGTTTTTTCCCTGCTCAACGTGTCGCAGATTTTTTCCGGGCGGCTGCCCGACATGGATCGCGAAGGAATGCCCTTCGAGCTGCTCGAAGGGAGCATCCAGATCGGCTCCGGGCTGCTCCGCAGCGACGATCTCAAGATCACCAGCGAAGCAATGAACATGTCACTTGTCGGCGGGGTTGATCTGACCGATGATTCGCTCAACCTGATTCTCGGCGTCATGCCGCTGCGGACCGTGGACAAGGTCGTCAGTTCGATCCCGATTGCCGGCTGGCTGCTCGGCGGCGAGGACCGCGCCCTGCTGACCGCCTACTTCAGGATCGAGGGACCAAGCGCCAACCCCGTCGTTACAGCCGTCCCCGTCAGTTCCCTGTCGGGAACCGTCTTCGGGGTCTTTCGCCGCACGCTCGGGCTGCCGGAGAAACTGCTCAGGGATTTCGAGTCGATGCTCCAGCCGGAAGCCCCCAAAAAGGTCGAGGAACAGGCGGGCAATGAATAAAAAAGCCCGCAGGCGAACAGCTGTCGCCTGCGGGCAGTGCTAGGGGGGAGGATGCCCGTCGATCCGTCCGGAAAACCTATTCGCGCACGTAGATATCCATATCGGTCTCATGCACCATCGCCATCGTCCGGGCGTATTCCGACGCAATGATTTCGTAGTGGTTGCGCGTGTCCCGGGCGACGTCCTTGAAAATCGCGCGCACCTGCGGGTCAATGATATGTGAGGCCACCTGCAGGAAGGTTTTCTCCATGCTCTCCTCTTCCTTGAGGGCCAGCTCGCGGGCCGTGCGTTCATGCAGGTTTTTATTGAGGGCCTTTCGCAGTTCGACCAGCATGACGGAATCGGCTTTTGGCGGCCGCGCCATCAATTCCTCAAAGCTGCCGAGGTCGTCCCAGCGATAATGCTGGTAAAACTTCCCCGCATTTTCACGGACCTCCTCCGCCAGGCGTGTCAAAACACTTCTGCCTTTTTCATTTTCGGTGATCTGCGCCGCTTCAAGATAAAAATCCATCAGGTTTTTTTTCGCCGTAATGGCCATCTTCAGGGCTTCTTTAACAGTGTATTCCTGCGGCATAAGGTCCTCCTCTGTTGGATGCCTGGCAGACAACATTCCCGGAACGCTGCATCCCGGCCAATGACAAGAATCCTGACTCACCTAAATTTCTATCATTTTTTTACAAAAAATCCACTGTCGCCCGACCGATTTCGTGCCGTCGCCAAAGCGGCAGCGGTGCGGGAACGCTGCGCAGAGGTCCGAGCACAGGGCCGCGCGGCGCACCCGTTTCCGGTGACCGGAGGACCGTCGCACAAACGCAGAAAGCCCTGCAAAACCGCCGGCAGCGCGGATTTAAAGGGCTTCTTGATGGTGTTAATAGTGGTTGTGGTGAGGCAGGGTCAGTCCCGCGCTTTGTCTCCGACATAGACGGTGGCAATGCCGTAAGTCAGGTCAACATACTGCACCCGCGCAAAACCGGCTGCGGTCATCAGCGCGGCAAAATCGCTCTGGGCCGGGAAGTTCAACACGGAATCGGGGAGGTACTGGTAAGCGCTGCGTTTAGACAGCAGCCCGCCGATGCCGGGCAGGATCTTCTGAAAATACAGGTAATAGAGCCGCCGGAAAAGCTGATTTTCGGGATTGGAAAACTCAAGGATAACGGCACGTCCGCCCGGTTTGAGGACGCGCACCATCTCACGCAGGCCCGCCGGCCGGTCCACCACGTTACGGATCCCGAAGGCAATGGTCACCCCCTCGAAACACTTGTCCGGGTGGGGAATCGCCTCACAGGGGGCGTTGACCAGCATGATTCTCTCTCCGTGAGGGGACTTGCGCAGCTTCGCCTGGCCCTGGACCAGCATGCCCTGGGTGAAGTCCTCGCCGACAATCTGCACTGAGGGATCGGTCTGGGCCGCGACCTCCAGCGCAACATCACAGGTCCCCGATGCGATATCGAGCACCCGGCCGTTTTTCGGAATACTCAACTGGCTGACGGCAAAACGACGCCAGCGCCGATCGATGCCAAGGGAAAGAAGGCGGTTGAGCAGATCATAACGACCGGCGATATCGTTGAACATCTGCCGGACACCACGCCCCTTGTCGGAGATCTGGTACATGCGTTAACTCCTTGTGCTAACGGGATTGTCACGGGGGATGGTTCTATCATAGAGTGGTG
>JAWOIX010000044.1:0-21571 GCA_046484405.1 Pelovirga sp. | reverse complement strand
CTGCCGACGGCAACCACCCAGTCCCATGGCTTGAAGTAGCGGTAGCGAACGATCTTCATCCGCGCCTGGCGGTCGTTCGCACCGCGCCAGGGATAGCGGATCCAGCCATCCTTCTGCGCGACCATCTCGGCGATAAAGGCTCGTCCCGTGGCATCTTCGGCACCCAGAAGATTTTCCCCCTCGGCATCCGGGTGGATGGTCATGAGCCCGCTGCCGGACATACAGAAGATATAACCGGTCTGGCCAACCTTCTTGCTCTTGATCTGTTGCCCCAGGGTTGCCAGGGCATTCCGTTCAAACTCCGGATCATCGTAGGTTTCATCGAGATAACCGCCGGCGGCGATAATCCAGTCCCAGGTGGGACAGTAGCGAAAAGCGACAATCTTGTTGCGCGGACGCTTGTCACCGAGCAGCTCGTTGTACCAGGGATAGATGGTATAGAGCACCTCCCCCGGCGGTGCCGCCAGCGCCCGTTCGGTCATTTCACGGATGAAATAGCGGCCGTCCTCGTCCTGTACGGCGCTGATATTCTCTCCTTCGCGGGCCGGATGGACGGTGAGAACGGCAGCACCGGTCATTGCAAAGAGATAGCCGCTGCTGCCGATGCTGACATCCTTGAAGCTGTTGCGCACCGTCTGCTTGGCCGTCTCAAGATCGATCCGGCCGTCCCGGTGATGACGCTGCTGCTCGTTAAGCATTGCAAAGGCCAAATTGACGAGGCTCTTCATCTCCTGCTCAACGATCTTTTTCTTGTCCTGGCGATAGACCTCGAACTGGCGATGATGACTGTCGAGCAGGTCGAGGGTGAAACTGGCCATGTGATCAAGATCGGCCCTGCTGGCCTCAGAGAGCCCCTCATACGCCTGCCGGGTCGCCACGTAGCCGATGATCGCGCCGAGCAGAACAATCGGCACAATCACCAGGGGCAGAATAACAATCAGCATTTTCCAGCGGATTTTCAGCTTGCTGAGCAGACGGGAAAAAAGCTGGCTCATGATACCTCGTCAGGGGCCTGATCATACGGGACAGGATCTGTGAGTTTATACCATGGGCTCAGCACAGGGGGAAGGCTGGACTGCGGGATCAGAGCAATCCCTGCGCCTGGGCGTTGTCTCTGGCTGCCTGACGCAGGCCATCACTGATACTGGGATAAACGTGAACCGTCGTGCTCAAATCAACGACGGAGAGGCCGAAACGAATGGCCAGAGTCGCCTCGTGAATGATGTCCGCGGCACGTGGACAGAGCATCTGGACTCCGAGAATCTTGCCGCTTCCCTGCTCGGCCGTGAGGAGAATCCCGCCGAGCATTTCACCCATGACATGGGCCTTGGGCACGCGCTCCAGATCCAGATAGGTACTGACCACAGCGTAACCCTGGGCCTCGGCCTGTTTTTTGGTCAGCCCGACGGTGGCAAATTCGGGATCAACAAATACCGCCATCGGCGAGAACCGATGGTCAATGGAATGGTTGCCGGCTGGATCCAGCATGTTTTTGACCGCGATCTGTGCTTCGCGTGCTCCCGCCGGAGCGATCAGGGGGGGGCCGGTTACATCCCCGGCGGCCCAGATCCCGGGGACACTGGTGCGCAGCTGGCTGTCCACCCTGATAAAGCCACTGCTGTCAGTTTCCACGCCGATCTCCTCCAACCCGAGATCCCGCGATACCGGCTGGGTGCCGATAGCGAGCATCAGCCGCTCGGCGCTGAAACCGACTTCGGCACCATTGATCAGCGCGAAGAGACAGGTATTGTCACCGCATTTTTCGACCCGCTGGGCTTCAACATTACAGAGAATTTCCACCCCCTCCTGTTCCAGCATCATGCGAAATTGCTCGGTCAGACGCAAATCAAACTCCGCCAGCAACCGGGGTCCACGCTCGAGGATCGTCACGCGCGTCCCGAAGCGGGCAAACATCTGCCCCATCTCCAGGGCAATCACGCCGCCGCCAAGGATGATCACCGATGCGGGAAAGCAGGGCAAGTGCAGCGCATTGTAACTGGTCAGGTACTTGACCGTGTCCAGGCCGGGGATCGGAACAACACGTGGTTCCCCACCGGTGGCAATAAGAATTTTCGCAGCAGAGTAAACCTGCCCGCCGACCTCGATGGCGTGAGGCGACACAAAACGGCCACGACCTTTCAGTACGACGATATTCTCGGTACGGTCGACCTCGCGCTGGTAGTGCGTCTCGCGCACGGTCACAACGGCTTTCTGCTTGAGAGGCATCAGCATTCCGCAATCGGGATAGCCGGCGCGCAGATTCAGCCCCCAACTTTCGCCCTTGCGCGCACCGTGATACATCTCCGCCTTGTGAATCAGGGTCTTGCTCGGAATACATCCCCAGTTGACGCAGGTTCCGCCGAGGTGTGACTGTTCGACCATCAGCACCCTTCTGCCTTCTGCCGCGGCAATGCGGGCACCGGCAAAGGCAGTGGTTCCTGCACCCAGAACGATAATATCAAAAGGGTCGGACATAAGTACCTTCCAGTCGGGAGGATGGGACCTCACCTCTCCAGGGCGTCAATCAGGCCGACCCGGAGACAATGAACCGTATCGGAGCTGGCAGATCTCCAGCTTCGACAGGTAAAGATCGCGAAAAATCGCATTGGAGCGCTCAACCATCCGTTCATTATGCGCATAAAACAGCTGATGGATGTTGTCCCTGATTTTGACAAACTGTTCACGGCTCAGATCGTCGGGGAGGGTCAGCGTAAGTTCCGGCGTATCATCAATAAAATACTTTTCCAGGATTTTTTCAAGTTCCGTTTTCAGGCAGGCGACAACTTCCGGGCAATCATGCGGGGGGTTCTTCGACAGCGTCTCGTTGACAACAGCTTTGATACGGTCTTTTTGCGGTGTTAGGGGAATCACTTTCGCTGGCATGAATCATCCTGTCACATGAAGGAAAAACCTCTGGGAAGGAAACCAGCTTCCAGCATAACGGATGCCCTGCCGGAAATGCAAAGCGGCCGGCGGAAAAAATTCCGGCCGGCCGCCAGGTCGTAGGGGGAATCACGGCAAACGCTTAAAAACGTACCAGCAGCCCGCCGAAGGGACCGGAGAAATCGGTCTCAACGTAGATATCGCTGTCGTCGATTTTCAGGTCGAAGTAGCGATATCCGGCATAGAAACCGACCAGGGGGAGGGGTGAGTACTCAAGCTGCGCTTCGGCATCAAGGAAAGAATTGCTGTCCACCTCCATATAGCCAACGCGGCCGCTGATGCCGATAAAATCAGCCAGACCGATGCGGCCACGCACACCAACGGTGGGAATGGGAACCAGGGCCGAGGCGGTTTCGTTGATATTCGAATCGAAGGTTCTGAACATCGCTTCCGTATCGGCGATCTTGACCGCCAGTTCCGGCCCAAGCTGGAAGCGCACCGGCAGGTTATCCAGATTGACCAGGTAGTAGGTAAACCCGATATCGTACAGCGCGATATCGAGTTCAGTTCTGACCTCCTCATCGGCAATAAATTCCTGGTTGTTGAAAGAACCGCTGGCCTTAAGGGTACCGGTACCGGAAAAACTGATCGGCAGGTAGTTCAGCGACAGCCGTGTTCGCCCCCACTGCAGGGAAATTTCTCCGGTGAGACTTTCGCTGTCATCGAGATCGAGCTCGCGCTTGACGTCGATCTTGCGATCAACCCCGCTGGCTGAGCCGGCAATAGAACCCTGCGGGCTGAGGAGCTGATACCCCCCCCGCAGCGCCAGGAACTCGTCGGCGCTGGCGGTTGTAACAAGGGTCGACAGCAACAGCAGGACAGCGACAAACAGGGATGGCGCTAAGTATCGGTAGGTCATGACATCCTCCTGGTTTCGACAGGATGAAAGTATTAGCACGAAATAATCTTCATGTCAGCAATTTTAATGTTCGGCCGTGATGTTTTCACTCGCCCCCCGTATTCCTGCGCCAGCCGCGCGTTACGGGACGACGCCCTGCGCCGATTGCATGCGGGAGGGGAAATCATGCTATTATGACCACAAAGGTAAATATTGGGACAGAACAAGAGGGCAGGAGGCTGACAGATGAACAGACGACAGCTGCTGGCGCTGATGGTGACGCAGGCGGGCCTGCTGTGGCTCACCGCTCAGGGCTGGGCGGTGCAACAAGGAAAGAGCGGAGGGATCGCAGTGGATTCGCAGCAAATCAGGGTTTATTCCGTCGTGCAGGGAGATTTCATCATGGTCGACAAGGTTGCATACAGTGACACCGAATGGCAGCAGCGGCTGACCCCGGAACAGTACCGGATCCTCCGTCAGGAAGGCACGGAAAGGGCCTTCAGCGGAGCCCTGCTCGACAACAAGAAGCGCGGCATCTACCGCTGTGCCGGTTGCGGCAACGATCTCTATCATTCCGATCACAAGTACGATTCAGGTTCCGGTTGGCCGAGCTACTACCAGGCCATTGCCCCGGAAAATGTTGCCACGCGCCTCGACCGCCGGCTCTTCATGACCCGGAACGAGTTGATCTGCAGCCGCTGTGAATCACATCTTGGACACGTTTTTGACGACGGTCCGGCGCCGACAGGCAAACGCCACTGCATCAACTCGGCGGCCCTGACCTTCCACGAATTGTAGCGCCGTCACCACCCGGCGCCACGCTGGAGATCGCCAATGAAGACAATCCTGCTGCTCGCAGCGCTCTGCGTGATCCTGCCGGTTGCGGCAGACGCAACCGACACCGAGTCACAACGGGCCATCTTCGCCGGAGGCTGCTTCTGGTGCATGGAGCCGCCCTTTGAAAAGCTTGAGGGGGTGAGTGCGGTCATCGCCGGCTTTACCGGCGGCGACAGCGGCCATCCGAGCTACGCCGAGGTCACCGCCGGCGGAACCGGCCACCTGGAGGCGGTCGAGGTCCATTACGACCCGCGCCGCATCAGCTACAGCGCCCTTCTCGATGTCTTCTGGCGCCAGATCAACCCCACCGACGATGGCGGTCAATTCATCGACCGCGGCGACCATTACCGCAGCGCCATTTTCTACCTCGATGACGAGCAGCGCCAACTGGCGCAACGCTCGCGCGATGAACTGGCCGCTTCCGGGCGTTTCAGCAAACCCATCGTCACGGCAATTCGCCCGGCCGGGACCTTCTATCCGGCGGAGGACTACCACCAGGACTATTACCAGAAGAATCCCTTGCGCTACTGGTATTATCGCAGCGGATCGGGGCGCGACGGCTTTCTTGATCGGGTGTGGGGGAAAGAGCGTTGATACGGCCGGCAGCCTGCGCGCGGTGATCAGTCCACCCTGATCTGTCGACCGGCAAAGGAGACAACCTGCCCGGGACGGATTTTGCAGCGTTTGCGCAGTTCCACTTCGCCATCGACACAGACCGAGCCAGCGGCAATAGCCATCTTGGCTGCGCCGCCGCTGGGGCAGTTGCCGGTCAGTTTAAGCAGGTCGCAGAGCTCGACAAATGGCCGCCCGTGCAGATCAAAAGGTTCCATCAAACAATCCCTTTCTACGGTTCTTTTCCACCCTCCCCGGCAGAAGTCACTCCCGGACCATGAGGGTCATGCGGCCCAACCGTCATCCGGCGGACTTTTTCGCTACCCAGACCGCATGGCGATAGCCGCCCTTGCCGGGACGCTCCACGCGCACAGAGAAGCCGGCAGCAGCAAGACGACTTTCGAAGGCAGTATCGGGGTTTTCTCCCCAGACCGCCAGGGTTCCATCCGGTTTCAGGGCGTTGCGGGTCCGTTCAATGGCGCTGCTGCCATAGAGCGGATCATTGCGGCCGTCGGTGCGTGGGTGGGGGCCACGATAGAGATCGAGAATGACAGCATCAAACGTTGCTGCCGGCGACTGACGAATCAACTCGGCAACATCGGTGATCACGACCTCAACCCGCGGATCAGCTGCCGCCGCAGTGGTTAATTCCGCCAGCGGCCCGAGACACCAGGTGTAAACGATCGGGTTCAGCTCCGCGACCAGCACTTCTGCAGTGGCAGGCAGCTGCTCGAGAACCGCCCGCAGGGTGATCCCCATCCCCAGCCCCCCGACCAGGATCTTCGGTGCCGGGTGGTGCCGCAGGTCCTGACAACCAAGCTTGCCCAGGGCGATTTCGGAGCGTTGGGCCTTGCTGTTCATCAGAATCTGCGTACCGATGGTGATGAGAAAGTCCCCGCTGCCGCGCTGGCGCAGTTCGAGGGTTTCGCCACTTGCGGTCAAACATCGATCAAGGGTTTTCCAGGGCAGGGCCACGCGCGGTTTCCTTCTCTTTCCAGCGCCGGGACGACAGCTGAACAGGTACTTATAACTTCAAGTCTACGGCACCCTGACAAAGCTTGGCCCGCAGGGCGGTGATGTCGGCGTTGGCAAGATATTCGTCAAAGCTCATGACCCGGTCGATCACCCCGTTCGGGGTCAGTTCGACAATACGGTTGGCCGTTGTCGCGACAAACTTGTGGTCGTGAGAGGTAAACAGGATCACCTCAGGAAAGCTGATCAGGCTGTTATTCAGGGCGGTGATCGATTCCAGATCCAGGTGATTGGTCGGCTCATCGAAGAGCAGGGCGTTGGCGTTGGTCAACATCATCCTGGCGAGCATACAGCGCACCTTTTCGCCACCACTCAGGACCGTAGTGGCCTTGGTCGCTTCATCGCCGGAAAACAGCATGCGGCCAAGATAACCACGGGCAAAGCTCTCCCCTTCAGTCGGGGCGAACTGCCCGAGCCATTCAATCAAGCTCATCTCCCTGGCAAAATAGAGGCTGTTTTCTTTCGGGAAATAGGCCTGGGTGATGGTAACGCCCCAACGGCAGCTGCCGCTGTCGGGCTCCAGTTCACCGGTGAGAATCTGGAACAGGGTCGTCTTGGCCAGACTGTTACCACCGACAAAAGCAATCTTGTCCCCTTTGTTGACGATCAGATTCAAGCGATCGAGCACCTTGACGCCGTCGATGGTTTTGCTCAGGTCGGTCACTTCAAGAATGATATTGCCGCAGGGGCGCTCCGGTTTGAAAAGGATGAAAGGGTACTTGCGCGATGAGGACGGCAAATCATCGATTTCCAGTTTGTCGAGGAGCTTTTTGCGGGAGGTTGCCTGTTTCGCCTTGGAGGCGTTGGAGCTGAAGCGGGCGATAAACTCTTTCAGTTCGGTGGCCTTGTCACTGGCTTTGCGATTGGCGTCCTGTTTCTGCTTGAGGACCATCTGGCTCGCCTCGTACCAGAAATCGTAGTTGCCGACATAGGTACGAATCGTGCCGAAATCGATGTCAGCGATATGGGTACAGGCCTGGTTGAGAAAGTGACGATCGTGGGAGACGACAATCACGGTGTTCTGGAAGCGCCCGAGAAATTCCTCCAGCCACTGAATCGATTTCAGGTCGAGGTGGTTGGTCGGCTCATCGAGAAGCAACACATCGGGGTTGCCGAACAGGGCCTGGGCCAGGAGAACCCGCACCTTGTCGCCGCCCTCCAATTCTTTCATTGTCTTCTGCCGTAGCGCTTCAGGGATGCCGAGACCGTTGAGCAGAACAGCAGCCTCCGATTCCACATCATAGCCGTTCATCTCGGCGAATTCCGCCTCCAGCTCACCTGAACGCACACCGTCCGCTTCGCTGAACGCCCCCTTGGCATAGATCTCTTCGCGTTCAATCATCACATCGTAGAGGCGTTTATGCCCCATGATCACCGTGCTGAACACCGTCTCTTCATCGAAGGCGAACTGGTCCTGTCGCAGCACCGCCAGTCGCAGTCCCTTGCCGATATTGACCTCCCCCTTGTCCGGCTCGGAGTCCCCGGCGAGGATCTTGAGAAAGGTGGATTTGCCGGCGCCATTGGCGCCGATCAGACCATAGCAGTTGCCGGGGGTGAATTTGATATTGACGTTTTTGAAAATGGTCCGCTTGCCGTAGGCCAGGCAGATGTTTGCAGCACTGATCATCGCTTATTCTTTTCCCTGGGATTCACAAATAAAAAAACCACAGGGCCAAACCCCGTGGTCTTCGCACGATGGATCTATAGCACCGATCACCCCGCCCAGGCAAGACGAATTGACGAGAGGGCGGGCGAACAGCCCGGCAACCGGCAAGGATGACAATGATGCTGACCCGAAAAACCTCGCCGAGGGGTTGCCCACAAACGGAATCGGGTTGATAATGCCGGCAGGTCAATCCTCTTACCGCACGTCTCAACAAAGGCTGCAACCAATGCTATCTGACATCACTCCGGGGTCCCTCTATCTGGGCGGTTGCCTGCTGGCTGTCGCTGTGGCGATCATCTGGTCGTTTTTTCTCGACCGGAAAAAACCTGCCGACGGCAAGGAGTTTCTCCTCAAGCTGCTGGCCCGCGCCGGGCTGCTGATTTTTCTGTTTGCCGTTATCATCGGTTTTCTCAACCTGGCGATCGGCCTCTTCCGCGTCTAGCCCCGGGACGGGTGACAGAAACGTTCCGGCCGCGGCCGGACACCAGCCGTGCAGGTAAAGCGGTACTTTTATATTTGCTCTGGCGCGGAGCACAACGTTAGACTATTGTGATGATTGGCGCGTGCCATGCACGCGCTGGCCCACCACACGACAATAAGGACAGGCGCGCAGCAGTGTACACCGAAAAAGTCATGGAACATTTCAACAACCCTCGCAACATCGGCATCATCAGCGAACCGTCGGTGCTGGTCCAGGTGGGCGAGCCCTCCTGTGGCGATGCCCTGCTGCTCTCGCTGAAAATCGAAGATGACCGCATTACCGATGTCAAATACAAGATTTACGGTTGCGGGGCTGCCATCGCGACGGCGTCGGTGGCCAGTGAGATGGTCAAGGGAATGACCCTCGAAGCGGTCCTTGAAATCACCGATCAGATGATCGCCGATGCCCTTGATGGTCTCCCGCCGGAGAAAATGCACTGCTCGAACATGGCTGCCGGGGCGCTGCACGGGGCCATCCGTGAATACCGCAAGGCCTTTCCTTCCGAAAAGAAAACCGTAACCGACTAACCTGCCCGCAGCAGCGGAGAGTGTCATGCTGATTGTTCTGATAATATGTGCGTACCTGTTCGGTGCAATTCCCACCGGCGTCCTCCTCACCCGCCTGGCAGGCAAGGAGGATATCCGCACGAGCGGCAGCGGCAACATCGGCGCCACGAACGTGTACCGCGTCGCCGGGCGTTCCCTCGGCATCCTCACCCTGATCGGCGATTGCCTCAAAGGGGCGCTGCCGGTATTGCTCGCCCTGCGCATCTTCGAGCTGCAGGGTGTCCCTCTGGCGCTGGTCGCACTGGCGGCCTTTCTCGGCCACTGCTATCCGGTCTACCTCGGCTTCAAGGGGGGCAAAGGCGTTGCCACTGCCCTGGGCATATTTCTTGTCCTCTCTCCCCTCGCGGTGCTCTGCGCCCTGATCGTCTTTGTCCTGTTCTTGTGGCACTGGCGCTTTATTTCCCTGGCCTCCATCGCCGCGGCAGCGACGATCCCCTTTGCCGTTCTGCTGACCACAGCTTCATTGCCCTTTTTCAGTGTGACGCTGATCATTGCCGCAGTCGTTATCTGGCGCCATAAAAGCAACATCGAGCGCCTGCGCAGTGGCAGCGAAAACCGCTTCAGCTTCTGATACTGTCGTGATGCGCCGCGCTGTTATTATCTGTCTGCTGATCTGCCTGTTACTCGGGCTGGGTGCAACGACCCTTGCCTGGTGGCTTATGACCGCCGCACTGACACCGGAGCAGCCGGTCTCCCTGGAGGTGAAACCGGGCAGCAGCCTGTCACGCGTCGCCCACGACCTGCACGCCGCCGGGGTGATCAGGCACCATCTGGTGCTGCGCCTGCTGGCCCGCTGGCACGATCAGGAGCAACAGATCCAGGCTGGCGGCTACAGCTTCAGCGCTCCGGCGACCCCCGCCGAGATCCTCGCGCGCCTGGTTCGTGGCGATGTCGACAAGGTCAGCCTGACCATTCCGGAAGGCCACACCCTCAGACAGATCATCGAGCGCATCGACGCGGCGGGCTACGGCCACGCCGACCGGCTCTGGCATCTGGCACAGGATGCCGGGTTTATCGCCAGCCTCGGGATTACCGCGAAGACCCTCGAGGGCTACCTGTTTCCCGAAACCTATCGTTTTGTCCCCGGCACCGATGAAGCGGCACTGCTCAGAATGATGGTCGAGCACTTGCAGCGCCAGCTGACCCCGGAGCTGCGCAACGCAGCGCGATCGCTGGGCCTGACTGACCATGAGCATCTCACCCTCGCCTCGATCATCGAAAAGGAAACCGGCGTCATCGCCGAAATGCCCCTGATTTCCTCGGTCTTCCACAACCGCCTGGCCATCAACATGCGGCTCCAGACCGATCCGACGGTCATCTATGGAATTGAAAACTTCAACGGCACGATAACCCGCAGCCACCTCAACACCCCGACACCCTACAACACCTACCTGATCAGCGGCCTGCCGCCCGGCCCGATCGCCAGCCCCGGCCTGGCCGCATTGACTGCGGCGGTCTTCCCCGCGACCTCCGACTACTACTATTTTGTGGCGCGCGGAGACGGCAGTCATGTGTTTTCGCGCACCCTGCGCGAGCACAACAATGCCGTGCAGAAATACCTGCGCAACCGGCGCTAAAGAATCCTCCTGACGCCCGCAGTGCCGCCCGTCCCCATAAAAAAAGCCCCGGGCGAACCCGGGGCGGGATGATGACGGCTGACTGGTTGTGGTCGTTTGTTCTGCGCTTATGTCCTGGCGATGCTGACCGCGGTCCGGTTGTCGCCGTCGGGGAGCAGCTGTGTCGCACCGGCCTGTGGAAAGTTCGCCGTGGCAAACAGCAGTCCCTGTGGCACCGCGGTGGTTACCTGGACCCTGGCAATGACCGAACCCGTGGGACTGGTCACCTTGGCCAGTTCACCATCGGCGACACCGGCAGCCGCCGCATCGGCCGGGTTGACCCTGACACAACCTTCCGACTCAACCTCAAGGATGGCCGGGGCGAAGGTCGAGGTGGTCCCGAAGTGCGCCATTGAAGAGCCACAGAGCAGCTGCAACCCGCTGGTCTCATCCGTAGCGCTGACCAGCTGGTACTTGAGACTCTTGTCAGCCACCTGATAGGCCTGCTTCATGCAGACCTGCCAGTCCTTCTCGAGGAAGCAGATATCCTGGTAGAGACTGGTCAGATTCTGAATTTCCTGCACCACCGCATGCTGATTGTAGACACGCGCGGAGCCGGTCAGGCGTCCGAGCAGGTCAGCAAAAATCTCGCCGTCGGCGCGGCTGTTGCCGATCGGGTGGAGCGCCTGACGGGCATTGCGGACGGTCTGGTCAAGGGAGGTGTAGCTGCCGGTTTTTTCCGCAAAGGTCGCACCGGGCAACACCACTGCCGCGTGTTGGCTGATCGCTGTCGGAAAAATATCCTGCACCACCAGCACCTCGACCTTCTTAAGTGCCTGCAACCAGCGAGCGCTGTTGGGGAAGCTGGCGGGATTGACCGCGGCGAGGTAGAGCAAGCGGATGTTCCCTGCTTCCATCTCCTGCAGAATGCCGTCGGCATCGAGTCCCGTAGCGGGCAGCTTGCAGTTCCAGGCCTTTTCAAATTTGTCCTGCTTTTTGGCGTAGGGTTGAAAGCCGGGCAGTGCCTCGGGGTACACACCCATATCGAGAACACCCTGGGTATTCCCCTTCTCATCCAGGGGGAACAGCCCACCCTCATTGCGCAGCGCACCACAAAGAATCGCCAGGTTGGCGACCGCTGCGGACTTGGAGATGCCGTAGGCCGATTTCTGGATATCGGAGCCAAAAATCACCACCACGTTGCGCGCCTTGCCGAGCAGGTCAGCCGCCTGTTCCAGCGCCGCCCGCGCGATCCCGGTTGCGGCAATCGCCGCCTCCAGGTCGATGGCATCCAGGTCGGCCATCAGTTCATCCAGGTTGGCGACACAGCGCTTGAGATCGTCCGTATCGAGCAGACCGCGATCGAGAAGCAGGCGCGACAGGGCTCTGACCAGGGCAATCTCACTGCCGGGCAGATACGCCAGATGACTGTTGGCGAAAGGCGTCAGGTGAAGTTTGCGCATGTTGGCAATAATCAGCTTGCCATCCTTGCGTCTGACGGCATCCTGAATCTGCCAGTCGACCGCGGGGGCTTCAGCGCTGGGGTCGGCACCGATCAGCAGAACCGCATCGGCGTTGCCGATCACCTCGAGGCGGTTGCTGGCACCGTGCAGCCCGAGCCCCTTGTTCAGCGCCCGCAGGCCGCGCAGGGCACCGAAACGCGCTTCGCTATCGATGTTGTTGCTGCCGATGCCGGCACGGAACATCTTCTGAAAAAGGTAGTTCTCCTCATTGCTGAGACGGGGTGACGCCAACCCGGCAATGGCGGTGGCGCCGCTCTCGCGGCTGATCCGGCGGATCTGTGCGACCACCTCGTCAAGGGCGACATCCCAGCTGACATCCTTCTCCCCGACGCGCGGCACGGTCAGACGTTTGCCGCTGTTGACGTAACTGTAGCCGAAGAAACCGCCGATACAGAGGGTTCCCTGGTTGCTGGTCCCCTCATCTTCGGAGGTCACCCGGTAAATTTCGTTGTTCTTCACATGAAGATCGATCTGGCACTGGCTCGGGCAATAGGTGCAGATCGTGCGGGTCTTGCGCAGTTCCCAGGGACGGGCCTTGAACTTGAAGGGTTTGGAAATCATTGTACCGGTCGGACAGACCGCGACACAGTTGCCACAGTAAATGCAGTTTTCCAGGCGCTTGTCGATAAAGGCGCGATCACCCTTGTCGTTGACAAACAGGGCATCGGCGCCGATCAGCTCGTGACAGACCTTGACGCATTTCTCACACATCACACAGCGTGACGGCACCTGCTGGATCAATGGCCAGCCGTCAATCGTCGGAGGATTGACATTTTCCGACTTGAACTGCTGCCGGTTGACTCCCAGCTCGAAGCAGGTGTCCTGCAGGTCGCACTCACCCCCGGCATCGCAGACGGGGCAATCGAGGGGGTGATTGAGCAGGATCAGCTCCATGATCTGTTTGCGGGCTCGGGTCAGGGCGTCCGACTGCGTGGTCACCGAGATCCCCTCCTTGACCGGCGTGTTGCAGGCGGTCATCGGCCGTTCGACACCTTCAATTTCAACGGCGCAGATCCGGCAGGCGCCGGTGGTGGAAATCTTTTTCAACCAGCAGAGGGTTGGAATATGGATATCCAATTGCCGTGCGGCCTCAAGAATCGTCGTGCCCTTGGGAACGCTTGTCGACTTACCGTCTATCGTCAGGTTGACCATGTTGTATTCACCTCGAATGCTGGCGGAATTGATCCCGGCAGGCGCACCTGCCCCCTGCCGATTCCAGCCTTGTGTGTGTTTTATTGAACGGCGATCATCGAAACCCGGTAGCAGCGCAGGCACCGCTCTGCCTCCTGCACCGCGACACTGTCCCGATAACCAAGTTCGACTTCATTGTAGTTCCCTTTGGCGGCCCGCTCGCGGCCATGAATCTCGGCCTGGTGAAAGCGGTCAACCGCGTCAAGCCAGGGGACATCCTCGTTTTTGTCGTAGACTCCAAGGTTTGACAACAGATCATCATGAAAGTCATCGTCGGTCAGGTAGGCGTCGCCCTCTTCAAACCAACGCTGGATCACCTTGGCGGCACGGTGGGCATTGCCGACACAGGCGACAACGGTCAGCGGCCCGATTTCAGCATCCCCGGAAGCAAAGACGCCATCCAGATCAGTCAGCAGAATCCGCGACAGCGGGTTCCCCATCGGGTCATTGAGATCGCGCCCCTCGGCATTCTGCAACGGCACATACTTGGTCACCACCGTGTTCCACTTGGTGATCCCGATGCCGCTCTCCTCGGTGATGAAGGACAGATCAGGGTCCTGGCCGATGGCCGGAATCAGGGTGTCGCATTCAACAATATATTCACTCCCCTCGACCGGCTGGGGACGACGGCGGCCCGAGTCATCCGGTTCCCCCAGTTCCATCCGCACGCACTCGACACCGATGACGCGACGCTGATCATCAACAACAATTTTCTTCGGCAGAACGAGAAACTGAAACTCGACGCCCTCTTCGTCTGCACCGTCAATTTCCCAGGGATCGGCCGGCATCTCCTTGCGGGTCCGGCGATAGAGCAGAATCGACTCCTCCGCCCCCTCGCGCAGGGCAACGCGGACACAGTCGATGGCCGTGTTGCCGCCGCCGACAACACAGACCTTCTTACCCATTCCCGTCGGTCGGCCCATATAGGCATCGCGCAGGAATTCGATTCCGCCGGCAAGGAACCCCTGGTAGCCTTCCTTCTCTCCCTCGACCCCCATCGGCTTCGACTTGTGCGCCCCCGGAGCGAGGAGAACGGCGTCGTACTTGTCTTTGAGCTCGAGCAGACTGATGTCCCTGCCGACATGGGTGTCATAAATAATCTCGACGCCCATGGAGCAGATGATATCGATATCCCGCTGGAGAATGTGGCGCGGCATCCGGTAGGCAGGAATGCCGACGGCAATCATCCCGCCGCCGAAACCTTCCGGCAGGGACTCGTAGATGGTACAGGGATACCCTTCGAGGGCGAGATAGTAGGCGGCCGCAAGACCGGCCGGGCCGGCGCCGACAATGGCAACGGTCTTGTCCTTGCGCGGTTTCGGCTGCATCGGTGGCTGCAGGTTGTGCTGCCACTCGTAGTCGGACGCAGTGCGCTTGAGCACCATGATATTGACGGCGTTGTCGACGTTGGCACGCCGGCACGCGGTCTCGCAGGGATGGGGACAGACGCGCCCGCAGACCGCCGGCAGCGGCATGCTCGCACGGATAATATCGAGGGACTCGCCGAACTTGCGGTCCTTGATGGCTTCAATGTAGGAGGGGATGTCGATGTGCGCCGGACACTTGTCCTGACAGGGAGCGGTCATCTTGACCTTGTAGTCGACCGCCTTTGCCGGGCGCGGCACTCCCTGGATATAGGCCAGGTAGTCATCGCGGAAGTGCTTGACCGTATCAACAATCGGAACGGCCGAGGTCTGGCACAGGGTGCATTTGCAGTTCTGCAGCAGTTCGGCTATTTTTTCGATGGTCTCGAGGTCTTCCTCCTGTCCCTGCCCGGCAACGATGCGGGCCAGGGTGTCCTGCATGACACGGGTGCCTTTTTTGCCGGGCGAGCACTTGGCGCAGCAGAAATCCTCCTGCACGCGCCGGGCATATTCTGCTGCCATCGCCACAACATCGACCTCGGGGTTGTTGAGGATCAGCCCGTCCCACCCCATGAAGGCCGCAATCTGCCGGGTGCCGTCAAAAGTGACCGGAAGCTTCTTTTTTGCGACGGGAACCTCAGCATCACCACCCTGCCGATTATCAACAATCTGTCTTCCCCAGCTGGAAAATGCAACTTTCGACAAACCGGCCTCCTTTGACCTGCTTCGACCTTCCCTGAAAGGAAGGTCGAGAATCCCCAAAAATGGGGAGAAATGCCAGATGTTCTGGCAATTTTTAACATCCAGGATCGTATACAGTATGCAGGTAGATAACACAAAGCGGGGGGGCAAATCAAGGCAATTTTCCTGGAAAAGCACAGGAAAACAAGGACAAAGACAAAGGAAAACAACTTGTTGGACTCTTCACTTCAGACTGTCTTCACTCCCGCCACGGCAAGGGCGGAGGGGCATTGCCGATCAGCCAGAGAGTCTCCCCGGCAGCGCCGGGGGATTGCCGCACCCAGTCCTGGGTCCAGCTCCAGCGCGCCACGCGGTTCGACGGCAGGCGATAATATTCGAGCAGGTAAACGACCTCGGCACGACCGCCCTCCTGATCCACCTGGGCCGGTTCAACCCGGCTGTCAACCACATGGAGGTCGCGGTCTTCGCTGAACTGCTCAAGGAAAGAGGCGCGGAACTGCGGCTCGACAAACTGCACCGCAGACGGGTAATCCTGCCAGCGCATCGCCTCACTGAAGCGCTCTGCGATGACCGGCAAAGAGGCGGAATCCTTTCCCGCAAGCACGGCACAACCGCCAAGAAGAAGGCTGCAGCAGAGGATCAGTACAACCAAACGCATGGAAACCTCCTCACCAAAGGGCTTACGCAGCGGAGCCGGCGCCGATGGCCGCGTTGTGCTTGAGGGTGCGGATCGTCGCAGCGTAGTCCGCAGTACCGAAAACGGCGCTGCCGGCAACAAAAACATCCGCCCCCGCGGCGGCAATCCTGGCAATATTGTCGGTCTTTACGCCGCCGTCGACCTCCAGCTCGATCGGCAGTCCCAGGTCATCGATCCGCTGGCGCAGGTGCGCAATTTTCGGCAGGCAGTTGGCGATGAAGGATTGACCACCGAATCCGGGATTGACCGTCATCAGCAAAACCAGGTCGAGGTCGGGCAGAATCATGTCGAGGGTGGCCAGGGAGGTCGCCGGGTTCAGTGACACGCCGGCCTTTTTTCCCAACGAGTGGATCAGTTCGATGGTGCGGTGCAGATGCGCAACCGCCTCGACATGAACGACAATCAGATCGGCACCGGCCCTGGCAAACTCGGGAATATACTGATCGGGATTCTCAATCATCAGGTGGACATCAAGAGGGAGGGCGGTCACCCGCCGGGCGGCCTCCACCACCAGCGGGCCGATGGTAATATTGGGGACGAAATGGCCATCCATGACATCGACGTGAACATAGTCGGCACCGCCCTGTTCGATGGCGCGGATCTCATCACCGAGACGGGAAAAATCGGCGGACAGGATCGAGGGAGCGATCTTGATCATGACAATCTCCTGAAAAGCGGGTTGACAGGCGCGGCCTAAGTACCTTTTTTCCGCAGGCGCACGGCAAAAAACGCGTCCATGCCGTCGTGCCGGTGGGGATAGGTGCGCAGGGTCTCCTGATCCCCCAGCAGCACGTCCCAGTCGTCCGGGAGGCTAGCACGCAACGGGCTGCGTTCAAAGCTGTCGCCATGCTCGGCCAGAAAAGCGTCGATGACGCCGCTGGTCTCGATCTGGGTAAAACTGCACACCGAGTAGACCAGCAGGCCGCCGGGACGCAGCAGCGGAGCAACCTGGCGCAACAGGCGTAACTGCAGATCCGCCAGCTGACGCAGATCGGCGGCCGTCTTGTTCCAGCGCCCTTCCGGATTGCGCCGCAGGACTCCGAGCCCGCTGCAGGGGGCGTCGAGGAGGATACGATCAAAGCTCTGCGCGGCAAGGAAGTCCGGTGCAACCAGCAGGTCCCAGGCCCGCGCGGTGATCGCCGGGCAGTCGAGCCGGGCGCTCCCCTGCCTGAGCAACGCGACCCGCTGGGGCGACTTGTCGAGGGCGACAATCTCGGCCCGGTTACCGGTCAGCGCCGCGAGGTGCGTGGTTTTCCCCCCCGGGGCGGCGCAGGCGTCAAGGATCCGCTGGCCCGGTTGGGGATCGACCAGGTGGGCGATCAGCATACTCGCCTCGTCCTGCACCTGGTACCAGCCCTGGGCATCGCCCGGCAGCCGCTGTTCCCCGCGCCGCTCGATCACCACCCCTTCCGGGGCAAAGCGACAGGGCTGGCCGTGATGGCCGGCGCTCTCAAGGGCGGCGATAAAGGCCGGGCGATCGGTTTTCAGGGTATTGACCCGCACCGTCTGCCGCGGTGCGGCGGCAAAGGCCTCCGCCAGGGCCCGCGCCTCGACATTGGGCAGCAGGCGCATGATCTCCTTGGCCAGCCACGCCGGCAGGCTGCAGACATGCTGCAGATAGGGGCGTACCTGCTCCGGGGCCGGCCAGGGAAGCGCGTCGCGACCCCGGTCGAGGGCGCGCAACACCCCGTTAAGCAGACCGGTGAGATTCCCCTGGCCGAGCCGGCGCGCCAGTTCGACGGTCGCGTCGACCGCCGCGTGGGAGGGAACCCGGTCCATTTCGAGCAGCTGATAAGCCCCGATACGCAGCAACCAGAGGGCTTCCGGTTGCAGGCGCAACAGCGGCTGATCGCAGAAATGGGCGAGGGCAAAATCCATCCGCCCGCGCAGACGCAGCAGGCCATATACCAGTTCGGTAACGAAGCGTCGATCGCGCTGATCGAGAGACGAACGGGTCAGCTCACTGTCCAGGGCGAGATCGGAGTAGGCACCGTCAGCGACCCGGAGAAGAATATCGTAGGCGACGCGCCGTGCATCATGGGGAGATGAAGGTAGCAAAAGACTGGTTATCCCGCGGGTGAAGGGGTTGCGGCGACCGGTTGCCGATTGAGCGTCAGGCCGGGAGACAGGGGGCAGCCACTGAGAAAATCGCGTGCCGCAAGACGTCTTTTCCCGGGCAGTTGCAGCATACCGATGATCAGTGCCCCGCTCCCGCAGGCGACCCGTACCCCCTCAGCCGTCGCCGCGAGAATTTCGCCGGGCGTACCGCTGGCCTGCTCGTCGACACCTGTGTGGGCAATCTTGAGGACCTGGTCAGCCAGAAAGGTATAGGCGCCGGGCCAGGGGTCAAGTCCGCGCACCTGGTTGTGAATCTGGCGGGCCGGGCGCTGCCAGTCGATCAGGCCATCCTCTTTCTTCATCATCGGGGCATAGCTGCTAAGCGCATCGTCCTGCGCCACCGCCACCAGCTCTCCGGCACAGAGCAGCCGCAACGTCTCTTCCATGGCCTCCCGCCCGAGCAGGGCGAGGCGGTCATGAACCTCTCCCGCCGTCTCATCCGGACCGATAGCCAGGCGCCGCTTGACCAGCATGTCACCGGTGTCCAGACCGACATCCATCAGCATCGTGGTTACACCGGTTTCCCGCTCGCCATTGACAAGCGCCTGATTAATCGGCGCGGCGCCGCGGTACTTGGGCAGCAGCGATGCATGCACGTTGATACAGCCATAACTCGGGATCTCCAGCACCGCCGCCGGGAGAATCTGCCCGTAGGCGACCACGACGATAAGATCGGGCGCCAGGTCACGCACGGTCGCCACGGCCTCCGGCCGCCGCAGGCGCTCCGGCTGAAACACCGGCAGACCATGGGCGAGGGCAAGTTCCTTGACCGGCGATGCGGCCAGCTTTTTGCCACGCCCCTTGGGGCGGTCGGGCTGGGTATAGACGCCGATCAGATCAACCCCCGCAGCAAGCAATCCGGCCAGGGTCGGCAGGGCGAACTCCGGGGTACCCATGAAAACAGTGCGGATCTGATCAGGCCTCATATTCTGCTTCCCGCTCCTTGAGCATCTTCAGGTATCTTTTCTTGAACAGGGAACGCTTCAGGGGGGAGAGTCGGTCGACAAAGAGAATCCCCTCAAGATGATCGATTTCATGCTGCATGGCGACGGCCAGCAAGCCTTCGGCGCGGCGCTCGTGCACCTGGCCGGCGGTATCCTGGTAGCGCAGCGTCACCTCCTGATACCGCTTGACCTGGGTACAGAAGCCGGGGATCGACAGACAGCCCTCTTCTTCATAGGACTCCCCCTGCGCGGCGATGATTTCAGGGTTGACGGCGACAACCAGGTCGGCAGGTTCGTCGGACGGCGAACAGTCAAGCACGATCAGGCGGAGCAACGCCCCCACCTGCGGCGCCGCAAGGCCCACCCCCGGAGCGTCATACATCGTCTCCACCATGTCCTGCGCCAGCTGCTCGAGCTGCGCGTCGAACTCCGTGACCACCGCTGATTTTTTCTTCAGCAGCGGGTCGGGATAATGCAGGATGTCACGTAATGCCATAATTTTTTCTCCATCAGGCCGACTGCGCCCATTAACAGACAATCGTTTATTTTACCCGCTTGCCTTGTCAGGGTCAACAACATCGGGATCCCCGGCGCACGGCGGTGCGCTGCGGCTTTTCTGACCGGGCCCGTTGATCCTCTGCGCTCTTCTGCTGTGTGCGGTCTTGCGCAGATAGAGCCCCCCTTCGGCGGCCAGGCACCCGACCGCCAGCCAGATCGGGCCGTAAGTGAACCACTCGCCGGCGGTGATCGTTTCACCAACCACCAGGGCGACAACCACCAGCAGAACCGGTTCGACATAACCGAGCAGACCGAAAACCGCGAACCTTAGCAACCGGCTGGCCACGATGTAGCTCATCAGGGCGCTGGCACTGAGCAGACCCAGCAGCGGAATCAGCCAGTAGAAACCCGGGAACTGCTCAAGCAGAGCGCCATCGAGACGTCCCTGCAGGGCGAACCAGGCGGCCGCCGGCAACAGCAGGACGAGGTCGAACCAGAGGCCGCCCAGGTTGTCCAGTCCGAACCTGCGCCGCAGGACAAAATAACCCGGATAGCCGATGGCAACAGCCAGGGCCGGCCAGGAGAACCCGCCGACCCGCATCACCTCGTGAGCCACCCCGACGCACGCCAAGGCCGTCGCCAGCTTCTGCCAGCCCGACAGCGCGCCGCGGTAGATCAGCCGGTCGGCCAGCACCAGCGCCAGCGGCAGCATGAAATATCCCAGTGAAACCTCCAGCGCACGACCGTTCAGCGGCGCCCACATGAACAGCCACAGCTGCAAACCGATCAGGTGTGCGGAAGCGATCAGGACCAGGATCAGACCGGGTTGACGGCACAGCCGCGACCAGATCGCCCGGACCAGGTGAAACTCGCCAATCAGAGCGGTAAAGGTGATCATGAACGGAACGGTCAGAAGCATCCGCCAGGCAAAGATATCCTCACCCGCCAGCGGGGCCAGCAGGGTGCTGTAATAATAGAGGACGGCAAACAGGATGGATGCCGTTACTGAACAGGCGACTCCGCGCAACATTACAGTCTTTCTGGTGCCGCACCCGCAAGCATGGGGCAACTGCCGCATCTGAGGAGAACGGGAAATGCATATCAAAGGCAAAGGTCACGGCGGTGCATGTGCTGCGACGCAACGTCATCCGCACCTGGGGGATCCAGCAGGCAGGGACAATACGGGAGGGAACCGACAAAAGCCACCTGAAAACCTCTGCAGGCCCGACGATAAAGTTGTCTTATCTCATAAAACCCTAACAGAGCAGTGGTAAAAATATCCTGTTTGGGAGAAAATCACCGGCACAGGGAGGCGGCATGGCCACAGAACATATCCTGGTGATCGAAGACGAAGAGGATATCCTCGCCCTGCTCCATTACAATCTGGTCAAGGAGGGGTTCAGGGTCGATTGTGCCCAGACCGGTGAGGAGGGGCTGACCCTGGCCCGCGCTCTCGTCCCCGATCTGCTGGTTCTCGACCTGATGCTCCCCGGCATCGACGGGCTCGATGTCTGCCGGGCGCTCAAGCGTGACGCGGCAACGCGCGATATCCCCGTTGTCATGCTGACCGCCAAGGGGGAGGAACTGGACATTGTCACCGGACTGGAACTCGGCGCCGACGATTACGTCACCAAGCCCTTCAGCCCCCGCGTCCTGATCTCACGCCTGAAGGCGGTTCTGCGGCGGCGCTCCCGCGACACCCTCCCTGATGAAAATGCTGCCATCGAGATCGGCAATATCACTATTCACCCCGGCCGCAACGAGGTGCAGGTCGACGGCCGGATCGTGGAACTGACCTTTACCGAATTTCGCGTTCTGGTGCTGCTGGCGCGGCGCCCCGGCTGGGTCTTCACCCGTTATCAGATCGTCAACGCGGTGCGCGGAGACGACTACAGCGTCACCGATCGGGCCGTCGATGTCCAGATTGTCGGTCTGCGCAAAAAACTCGGCAGCGCCGGACAGCTGATCGAAACGGTCCGCGGCGTCGGTTACCGCTTCAAGGA
>JAWOIX010000099.1:0-7064 GCA_046484405.1 Pelovirga sp. | reverse complement strand
CCGCCGAACAGCTCCATCTCGTCACGGTAGCGCCCGTAATCATCCACCGGGTTGTAGATCTCCAGCCCGTATTTCAGGCCGATCAGATAATCGTCGTGACCATGCCCGGGAGCGGTATGGACGCAACCGGTCCCCGCCTCCAGGGTCACGTGGTCACCCAGCATGATCAGGGAGTCACGCGCATAGAAGGGGTGGCGGCAATGGTGCCGGTCAAACAGGGAGGCGTCGAAGGTGGCAACGACATGCGCCTGGTCAACAGCGACGGTCGCAAAGACCTGCTCCTGCAGCCCGGCGGCGACAACGAGATACTCCGCGCCCGTATCAACGACGGCATAGGGGAGTTCGGGATTCAGGCTGATGCCCAGGTTGGCCGGAATTGTCCAGGGAGTCGTCGTCCAGATGACGAAACTCAGCGGCTTGTCCGCCAGGTGGGACAGGCTTTCCGGCAATGCGTCAACATAGGGGAACTTGACATAAATCGAAGGCGAGGTGTGATCGTCATACTCAACCTCCGCCTCGGCCAGGGCGGTCACACAGGAGGAACACCAGTGGATCGGTTTTTTCCCCTTGAACAGAGACCCGCGCTCGGCGAGGCGCGCCAGCTCACGGGCGGTGGTCGCCTCATAATGTTCGGTCATCGTCAGGTAAGGGTCAGCCCAATTGCCGAAAATTCCCAGGCGTTGAAATTCCTCCGACTGGGTGGCGATCCAGGCCCTGGCATAGTCGCGGCATTCACGACGGAATTCGGCCTTGGACATCTCGCGCTTCTTTTTGCCCAGTTTCTTGTCAACCATCAACTCGATCGGCAGACCGTGGCAGTCCCAGCCGGGCACGTAGGGAGCGTGGTAACCCTGCATCCGCTTGCTCTTGACGATAATGTCCTTGAGAATCTTGTTCAGTGCATGACCCATGTGGATGTGACCGTTGGCATAAGGGGGGCCGTCATGCAGAACAAAGCGTTTTTTCCCCAGGTTGTGCTGCTCAAGCTGCTGATTCAGATCGGCCTGCTGCCACTGTTGCAGGATTTCCGGCTCCCGCACCGGCAGGTTGGCGCGCATGGGGAAGTCGGTGACAGGCAGATTCAGAGTGGTTTTATAGTCCATGAAATGTTTCTCCGCGGGGCCCTGGAAAGGGCGCCGGTCGCAAAAGTTAATCCCGCAAAACTAGCAAATCGACGAAGATCGGTTCAATAAAAAATGGTGGCAGCGGCGCATCCGTCACGACAGCTTACTCCTTCGGCGCCGCGTCCGCACTCAGGCCCATCAGTCGGGCCCACTGCTGACCCAGCTGTTCATGCGTCCAGGCTTCCGTATTGGCCAGCGTCTGACCATCGGGCAGGACCCAGCGGCGCTGCGTCGGTTTGCTCATGTGGCCGGTCGGAGCCGCCGTCGGATCGAGGCCGGCACCGCGGAACAGAGCCATCGCGCGGGCCATATGGGCCGCTGACGTCACCAGCACCAGGTCGGCATCCGGGAACAGCTCGGCTATCAGCCGGGCCTCTTCCGCCGTGTCGCGCGGGCCGTTCAGGGCGAGAATATCCGGCTCCGGCACGCCGAGAGCGACGGCCAGTTCCTTGAGTTTTTCCGGGTAGGACGAAGGATCGTTGGCACGCCCGTGAAAACCGGTAAAGACCAGGCGACTGCCCGGGTTGAGGCGATAGATGCGCAGACCTTCGACCAGGCGGACAATACCGGTCGACGAAACCTGGCTGGTCAGGGGCTGCTCCGCGACCGTCTGGTGCCAGCTGCCAAGGACCACGATGATATCGTGCGACGCGGCCTGGCGCTGGTAAGCGGGGAAGCGCGACTCGAGTTCCGCCATCAGGGGGCTGCTGAGGGGCGGGTAGCTGCTGACAAACAGCAGAACCGTGGCACCGAGGGTGCAGAGAATACCGAACCAGCGATTTTTCCGGCGCAGCAGGGCCGGCAGGGCGAAGACCAGCAGCAGCAGGCTCAGCGGCAGCGGCGAGAGCAGGTCACCAAAAAAACTTTTCAACAGAAACAGGCTGTGATCCATCAGGATGACGTCCGATCAGGGTGAATGAACAGTAACGGAAGAGATTAACGCAGATAAAACAATTGATCAAGCCAACTTAAGCAGCGTAACGGCAGATTTCCACACAGGGGCATCCCCGGCACTGCGGCGTTTTGCGGCACCGCGCCTTGCAATGGCTGACAATCAGCCCGTGATATCCCCGATAGAGGTCGAGTTCCGGCGGAACGGCGGCCATGAACATCGCCCTGATCCGGTCGTAGCTCTCGTTACCGGACAGCAGCCCGAGACGGCCGAACAGGCGCCTGGTGTAGCTGTCGACAACAAAGGAGAGGTGCTCACCGCCATAGAGCAGAATGGAATCGGCCGTTTCCTGACCGATGCCGCGCAGGTTCAGCAGTTCCGCCCGGGCAACGGCCAGATCCTGCCGCAACAGCTGCTCGATACAGCCGCCATGATGCTGCAGCAGATGCTGGCAGAAGAGCTGCAGGCGTTCACTCTTCTGGCGGAAGAATCCGGAGGGACGGATCAGCGGCTCGAGTTCACGGCGCGGCATGGTGGCGAGCACGGCACTGTCGAGAGCCCGGGCGGCGCGCAGGTTGGCAAGCGCCTTTTCGACATTGTGCCAGTTGGTGTTCTGGGTCAGAAAGGCGCCGACGGCAACTTCAAAGGGATCCTGCGCCGGCCACCAGCCGGCGATCCGGTAGTGCTCCTGCAGGCGATGATAGATGGACAGGATCTCGGTCATCAGTGTCTCCATGGCAATAAACATCGAAGATACAGAAGATCGCCGGGAGAATCCAGCATCACGGCCGCTGCGGAGCGGCCGCTGGCCTGGCTGCCGTCGCAGCGGATTCCGACTGCCGCCGGCACGGCGTCTTTTTTTCTCCTTTTCGTCGCCTCTTCCACTATAATCCGGCGTTATGCTCGAGCACTTCACCGACACATCCCTGGACCTTATGCGCTACGCCATCACCGAGGCGCATGGCCGCGAGGTTTTTTTTCTGGGCCAGACCGACGCCGAGCGCCGCGTCGTGCAGCTGGAGGTTCTCGCCCGTGGCTCCGATACGGCTGTCCCGGCGATTCTGCAGACCTGCAACTATGGCGACGTGGTTATCCACAACCATCCTTCGGGCAATCTTCAGCCATCCACCGCAGACATCAGTATTGCCAGCCAGTTAGGCAACCTTGGGGTCGGTTTCTTCATTGTGAACAACGCTGTGGACAAACTCTACCGGGTGGTCGAGCCCTTTGCCGAGAAGGATGTCACCGAACTGGCGCATGAAGACATCGACCGCCTTCTCGGCCCGACCGGCGTCATCGCCGGCAAGCTCGCTGATTACGAAGAGCGCCCGGAGCAGCTGCGCATGGCCTTCGCCATCGGCGACGCCTTCAACCACGGCCAGCTGGCCGTCATCGAGGCGGGCACCGGCACCGGCAAAAGCCTGGCATACCTGGTCCCGGCCCTGCTCTGGGCCAACGCCAACCATGAACGGGTGGTCGTCTCCACCCGCACCATCAACCTGCAGGAGCAGTTGATCCGCAAGGATCTGCCGTTCTTGCAACGTGCCACCGGCCTCGACTTTCTCGCCGTGCTGGTCAAGGGGCGCAGCAACTACTACTGCCTGCGCCGCGGCGCGACCGCCGGGGCGGAGCTGGGCCTGTTCGATCAGGACCAGGCCACCGAACTGCAGCAGATCCTGCTGTGGGCGGCGTCAACTGCGGACGGCTCACGGGAGGATCTCTCCTTTGTCCCCGCCTACCAGACCTGGGATGAAGTCTGCTGCGAGGCCGATCAATGCGCCAGGATCCGCTGCGCCCACTACAGCCGCTGTTTTTTTCATCGCGCCCGGCGCCGGGCGGCGCGGGCCAATATCCTCGTCGTCAACCATGCGCTGCTGCTCTCCGACCTCGCCCTGCGTCAGCAGACCGATAACTATTCGGCCACTGCCGTTCTGCCCCCTTTTGACCGGGTCATCCTCGACGAGGCACATCACCTTGAGGATGTGGCGACGAGCTATTTTTCCGCCCTGACCACCCGCTTCACCTTCTCACGGGTGCTGGGCCGGCTGCGCCACCCGCGCAAACCGGACCAGGGACTGTTGCCGCGCCTGCTGGACCAGCTCGCGCGGGAATTGCCCGACAGCGAGGATCAGCTCTATCGTTCTCTCCATGAGGCCGTTGAGCATCTGACCGGCAAGCGCCAGGAACTCCATGAGCTGGCCATCGACGAACTGCAGGACATCGGCCGGGAGCTGTCCGACCTGCTCGGCAGAAAAGTCAGTGCCACCCATGAAGTGAAGTTCCGCATTCTCCCCGACTTTCTCGACACCCCCGCCTGGGCGGCGATCTGTGAGCGTCTCGAACGCCTGCGGCGGGCGACGACGGCCGTGGAACAGGGACTCATCGCCCTGCTGCGGCTGGCCACCAGTCTCCCCGACCCGGTCGCGGAGAAGGTCAACCCGACCCTTGTCGACCTGCGCGGCATGAGCGGCCGGCTGGAACTGATTGCCGCCGACCTGGCGTCCTTTCAGGCGGCGACAGCGGACAACTGTCTGTGGATCGAAATCCGCGAAGGGCGGATCGGTCGGGGCAAAGGGTTGCTCACCAGCCTCTGCCAGGCGCCCCTGGATGTGGGGAAAAACCTCAAGCAGGCCTTTTACCAGCGCTTCAGAACCCTGGTCATGACCAGCGCCACCCTCACCGTTGCCGACTCCTTCGCCTATTTCTGTTCCCGCATCGGCCTGGGCCAGGGCGAATCCGGCCGTGTGCGGCAGCTGGCACTGAACTCGCCCTTTGACTACCGGCAGCAGGCACTGGTCGCCATCCCCGACGATATCCCGGAACCGGGGCGACCCGGTTTTGCCGACGGGGTCCGTGATGCTGTCGAACGGGCGATCCGCTGCAGTCACGGCCGCAGTTTCGTGCTCTTCACCTCCTACGCCCTGCTGCGCGATGTCCACGAACAACTGGCACCGATCCTCGCCGCCCAGCGCCTGCGCTGTCTGCGGCAGGGCGAGGAAAACCGTCATCACCTGCTCAAGCGTTTTTCCGAGGAGATTTCCAGCACCCTGTTCGGTACCGACTCCTTCTGGGAAGGGGTCGATGTGCCGGGCAGTTCCCTGGAACAGGTGATCATCACCCGGCTCCCCTTCAAGGTCCCGACCGAGCCGGTGCTTGAAGCGCGCGCCCAGGCGATTACCGCCGCTGGCGGCGATGCCTTTATGGAGTATACTGTGCCCCAGGCGGTGATCCGCTTCAAGCAGGGCTTCGGCCGGCTGATCCGTCACCGCAATGACCGCGGCGTCGTGCTGATCCTCGACAGTCGCGTCATCAGGCGCGGCTATGGCCGCATGTTTCTCAAATCTCTTCCTCCCGCACCGCAGGTCCGCGGTTCCAGCGACCAGGTTTTCAGCGCCGTGGAGGCTTTTTTTCATTCCAACAACCCGGAGTCCTGACGATGAAACCATTGTTGAAATTCGGCTGCACGCTGCTGTTGCTGCTACTGCTGCTACCCCTGCTGGCCTGCGAAAAACCTGCCGGCATGACGCAACTGCGTCCCAACGACATCATTCTCGCTTTCGGTGACAGTCTCACCAGCGGCACCGGCGCCGATCCGACGACGAGCTATCCCGAGCAACTGGGCAAGCTGATCGGCCGCCGGGTGGTCAATGCCGGGGTTCCCGGGGAGGTCAGCGCCGAGGGCGCCCGCCGCCTGCCGGGGCTGCTCGATACCCACAAGCCGCGCCTGCTGCTGCTGCTGCACGGCGGCAACGACCTGCTGCAGAAGCGCGGTGAAGCGGAACTCAAGGACAACCTGCGGCGCATGCACGAGGCGGCCCACCAGCGCGGCATCGACGTTGTGATGATCGCGGTGCCGCGACCGGGACTGCTGCCGGGGGACGCGCCGCTGTACAAGGAGCTGGCGACGGAGCTGAACATTCCGCTGCTCGAAGACGCGCTGACGCAACTGCTGAAGAACAACGGCTACAAAAGTGATGCCGTCCATCTCAATGCTGCCGGCTACGACGTGCTGGCCCGGAATATCGCAGATTTTCTCAAACAGCTCGGGGCGATCTAGACCCCTGTCAGCCACAGGATTTCGACGGATTGCGGCGGATTTTGACGTGTCGGCTATAGCGGTGTCTGCTGGCTGGGCGTCGCTGGGCAGTGGCTATCGGACCATTGCTGACGCGCCAAAGAACCGGCAATGTGCGAAAAATCATGGCTGACGGGGGACGAACGCCGGCGACACCAGACACCATGGAGGGGGGACCTCATGCAACGTATCAAGGATTGGCCGGCCGACGAGCGCCCGCGCGAGAAGCTGATCGCCCGCGGCGCCGAACATCTGACCGACGCCGAACTGCTGGCACTGATCATCCGCAGCGGCGCCGCGGCGGGCAGAATGAGCGCGGTGGATCTCGCCCGGGAACTGCTCGGGCATTTCGGCTCGTTGCGCCGGCTCGCCGCCGCAACAATCACCGAACTCTGCCAGCAACCCGGCATCGGTCCGGCGAAAGCGGCGGAAATCCAGGCTCTGTTCCAGATCGCCCGGCGCTTTGCCGACCAGCGCCTGCAGCCGGGGCACATCTATCGCAGTTCCTCCGACGCCTTCTACCACTTTCACGAACGCCTGTGTGATTACCGCAGAGAGGTTTTTCTCGCCCTGCTGCTCGACAGCAAAAACCGCCTGATCCGCGAGGTTCGCATCTCCGAAGGCAGTCTTAACGCAAGCATTGTCCATCCCCGCGAAGTGTTCGCGCCGGCGCTCAAGGAGTCTGCCGCCGCCGTTCTGTTCGTCCACAACCACCCCTCCGGCGACCCGACCCCGAGCCGCGAGGATCTGGAGATCACCAGCCGCTTGAAGAGCGCCGGCGACCTCCTTGGTATCCGTGTCCTTGATCATATCATCATCGACAATGGTGCCTACGTCAGCCTGGCCGACCCGGGGGAACTGTAGCGTTACGCGGCATGTCGCAGCGGGCAGGCAGGCGAAGGAGCACTTACTCGATGTCGTATTCCTTGATTTTGTACATCAGGACGCGCAGGCTGATCTCGAGCAACCGGGC
>JAWOIX010000048.1:0-17114 GCA_046484405.1 Pelovirga sp. | reverse complement strand
GGATCCCCTCGTCATTCCAGACCTCGTCCCCCAGAGTGATGCGCGCATGCTGCAGTTTCAGCAGTCCGGCAATGGCCCGCAGAATCGAGGTTTTGCCACTTCCCGAGGGTCCGACCAGGGCGGTGATCACCCCCTCCGGGATGGTCGCGGAAAAATCGAGGGGCGGTCCGTTGTGACGCAGTTCCAGGTGCAGGCTCAAGCGGACCTCCGTTGCCGCATCAGGCGTTCCACCATGCCATAACTGATGGCGATAGTCACCAGGGATATGCCCAGCAGCAACAGTGACATCAGGCCGGCAGACGCCAGGTCGAAGGACTGGACGCTGTCGTAAATGGTGATGGCGACGGTTTTTGTCTCACCGGGAATGCTCCCCCCGACCATCAGCACGACACCGAATTCCCCGAGGGTGTGCGCAAAAGTCATCACCATGGCCGACAGCACCCCGGGCCAGGCAAGCGGCAGCTCAATGCGGAAAAATGCCTGCCAGAAGGTCAGCCCGCAGCATTTTGCCGCTTCGTGGATCTCCGTGGAAATCGATTCGAAGGCCCGTTGCGCCGGTTGTACGGCAAACGGGATATTGAACAGGACCGAAGCGACCACCAGTCCGGTAAAGCTGAAAGCCAGGGTGTGACCGGTCAGACGCTCGAACCAGCCGCCCAGAATCGAATTCCCGCCCATGGAAACCAGCAGGTAGTAACCGATCACCGTCGGCGGCAGCACCAGTGGCAGGGCCAGGATCCCCTCGATCCAGTGCTTGCCGCGAAAATCTGTCAGCGCCAGCCAGCGGGCGATGCAAATCGCCGGTGGCATCAGCACCAGCAGGGTCACCAGCGCCAGCTTGATTGACAGGGATATCGCGGTCCAGTCCATCAGTCCCCCGTACCTTCCGGCATGACAAATCCATAACGGACGAATATCTGGCGTGCCTCGGGCTGCTGCAGGTAATCGTAAAACAGCCCGGCCGTCGCTCCGGCGGAGGTCAGCAGCACCATGCGCTGACGCAGCGGCTCGTTGCTGTGCCAGTTTTGCGGCAGCAGGAAAAACTCGCCGAGCCCGGCAATCTGTGGTGCGAGGGCCAGCGAGAGAGGGATGACTCCCCCCTGGCTGGCTCCGGACGCGGCAAACTGGGTTGCCTGCGCGGCATTTTCCCCGTAGACCAGGCGACTCGTGATGCCCTCCCAGAGACCGGCAGTGTTGAGGATCTCCCGTGCCGCACGCCCGTAGGGGGCGTGATCGGGATTGGCAATAGCAAAGCGTTTCAGGCGGCCATCCTGCAGCGCGGCATGCAGATCCTCGAGTCCCGGATCTCCCCGCAGGGCAGAACCGTGGGGAACAAAGAGGCCAACCCGCCCGGTCGCGTAAAGGATGCCCCGGTCGCGGGTCAGGCCGAGATCGTGGAGATGAAAAATATAGTTTTCGTCGGCAGACAAAAACAGTTCGAAAGGCGCTCCCTGGGCAATCTGATGGGTGAAGTTTCCGGATGAACCGAGCGCCAGCCTGACCTTTTGTCCCGTTGCTGCTGCGAAACGGTCAGCGATCTCTGCCAGGGCGAACTGCAGATCGGCGGCGGCCGCTATGACAGGCACCGTCGCCGCCCGACCGCTATTGCCAAGGGGCACCAGCAGCAGGAGGGTGAGGCAGAGAGTCTGTAGCAGCGATCGGATCGCGGACATCAGATCACCTTTCCTCCGGCGCAAAAATCGCCGCGAACCTGTCATCGACGATCTGGTTCAGCCCGTTCTGCAGGGCGTCAAATTTGCGCAGCAGTTCGTGGGCCTGCGCGGTGACCGTCGACTGCCCGCCGCCACAGCCCCCCTTTTCGCGTTCGACCAGCAAAATACCGTGCTTTTCCATTTCCTGCAGCTGCGACCAGGCTTTGCGGTAGGAAATACCAAGCTGCTGGGCCGCGGCATTGATCGAGCCGGTTGCCGCAATCGCCCGCAGCAGGCGCAGGCGGCCGCCACCGAGAAACGGCTTTCCGTCGATCTCCAGCCACACCTTGCTGCGGATGTTCAGGCGGGTCATGAAAGAAACCGTGTCGCGATCAGGTCACACAGACCGGCGGCGTCGTTGATGTCGTAGACCGGTACATCGAGACTGAGGGGTTCATCGGAAGCGACGGCAACCAGGGTCGGATCATGTTCCTCGCCGCGGCAGAGCAGGGTGGCACTGCGCTGCCGCCGGTGCACTTCGATCTTGGGCATGCTGCTGCGTTTGAACCCTTCGGTCAGAACGATGTCGAGATCAGCACAGTAGGTGGCGATGGTGTCGCTGAGCTGCGGTTCGTCTGCCCGGTTCTGTTTGACCATGGCGATCTTTTCCGGCGAGGTGATCAGCATGGTGTCGGCACCGGCGGCGGTCAGGCGCCAGGAGTCCTTGCCTTCATGGTCGATGCTGAAGCTGTGGGCGTCGTGCTTGATCGCCCCGACGCGGTAGCCGCGGGACTTCAGCTCGCGGATCAGTTTTTCCAGCAGGGTGGTTTTGCCGGTGCCGCTCTTGGCGACGATGGAGACGACAGGCGGGGTCATGCATCCTCCTTGGCCAGGTTGTTGAGATCGTCCGGAGAGTTGAGATTGAACAGGGCACGCTGCCAGTCGCTGGGAAACTGCTGCGCCTCGACATAGCGCACCCGTACCTGGTTGTAGAAATCGTAGATCCGGTAGTTGCCGCTGTTGAGCAGCCGTTCCATCGGTGCCAGGCAGGTCTTGTGATACAGCGCAAAGACCGGTTCGAAGCCGCCGGGGGTGCGCGGGACCACGGCATCACAGGCGTTGCGCTGGCGCAGCAGGTAGCGCACGAGGTCGGCGTCGGGGTAGGCCAGGTCGCAGGGAACGACGAAGATCCACGGGGTCGGCGCGGCCACCAGCCCCGCGTGAATGCCCCCGAGGGCACTGCCCGGGTAGATGTCGGCGAAGCAGGGGCAGCGATCCGTGGCGAGGTCAGGGCGGTCGCCGGCGATGAGCAGATGGGGGAAAATACTGTCCAGCATGTCCCGGGCGCGCTCGAACAGCGTCTGCCCGGCGATGCGCAGGGTTGCCTTGTCCCGCCCCATGCGGGTGCTGCGGCCGCCGGCGAGAATGACACCGGTAACCTCGGCCGTGTCGACCTGCTGCTGGTTGTGCGAATTGTGCATAACGCTGGTCCTAAAAATACCGCGAATTATGGCGCGGTTAACGTGACGGCAGACTGACGACAAAACTCTACACAAAGAGCACAGCTGGTACAACGATCATTTATTACGCCGGGTGATTTGCCACGCTCAGCCGGAGACCTCAAGGCGCCGGTCGGACAGATGCCGATACAGGCCCGACAGCCGTTACATTCCTCCTGAAAGGTCAATTGCGGAAGGATCCGGGTTTCGATCCTTACCCTGACCTCGGGTAATGCTTTGCTGACTTGCAACAGCAGATGTCGTGATAGGGGCAAAGTTTTTTTACCGTAGTTTTGTGATCCGTTATCTACGTGCAACCGGTTCACCATGGAGCGCCCGGTTTGCCGCGAGCGACGATTGAGAAAACTGAAAAACTCGCGCCGTGAACAGGTTTTTTCACGGTAATCAAGAAGGTCTCGCGCTTCAACCAGTTGCACTGAGCCGGGTAACCCGCTTGTGTGTTCTTGTGTCTGTTGGACCACATGTTTCAATCCTGGCAAAATCCGCCGATTTTTGCAGTCTGCGCAGGCAGAGGCGTTCAGACGCAACTCCTTGCCCAGGGCCAGCTGCAACACCAGCAGCAGCTCGGGATCAGCGACGAGCCCGAGGCAGGGGACCCGTGCATGTCCCTGGGTTTGCGGATTGAAGGAGCAGGCCAACAACGGTGTGTCAACTTCGTCGAGACGCTGGAGCAGATCTCCAAGGGCCAGTTCGGTACTGGTCAGGGCATCGGTTGGACAGCTGGCGGCGCAGAGCAGGCAGGCACTGCATTTCTCCTGATCCCAGTGCAGGCCGGTCTCGGTCCAGCTCAAGGCGCCGGAGGCGCAGATCTCAAAACATTTGCGACAACTGGAGGAAGACAGCCGATGACGCAAACAGCGACCCCGCTCAATATGGAGCCTGTTCTGCGGGAGGAGAAGTTTGATCGCCGTACCCTGCAGCACCATGATGACGACCTATGCGACCGACTTTTGTGCGTTCAAGAAGTTACGGCTCAGGTCGGCGAGGTTGCGATAGTAGTCGAATTGTGTTTTGGCGCGCAATTTGTTGCAAAAAGCATCAATCCACCGACCGATATGCTCATCAATAAAGGACTGTCGCCGCTGTTGCCAGAGGGCGTGATCTTCCATACGTCCTTCAGCAAGAGCCAGGGATGCATGGTAACAGAGCAGGTACAGGAATTCGAGTTCAACGGCTATATGGTCAGGAACGTCCTTGAACTCAGCAGTCATAGCAAACTCGGCTTCACGGTAACGGCGGAGGACATCCATGGTCGAGTCTCCCATGAGGATTTTTGGTCCGTCAAGATAAACTGAGCCGTAAGGGTGAGCCAGAAGTTCATCCGGGCCGACAAAAAGCTTGGCGTAATCAACCAGCAAATCCTGCTCCGGAGCTGTTTCCAGGCTGGCAGCCATAGCATCGGCCAGGTCCGTTTGATCGGGCAGGCACCGCTCTAGAGCGGTACGCAACTGACCGAAAAGATCTTCTTCGAGGAGCATTTTTTTTTCTGGTTCATAGTAACAGGCGGAAAGCAGACGAAATACATCCGCTGCAGCAGCAGTTCTGTCCATCAGGGCAGTGACGGTCACAAGTGTCTCCCGAAAAAGAGGTGGTATATAGACAAGGTAAAAAAAGCCGCAGACGAAACCTTCTTCGCCTGCGGCATATTAAATCGATAAACTCATTACTTCCGGGCTGAATAGGCACGGATGTAGTAAACATTAGGCCCGACACCTTTCTCATTGGCGGCCAGGAATTCGCCCTTGTTGTTTTTCAGTCGACGCCCACCATACTGTTTGACCAGTTTAGCTGCGTCACTGTTGGGGTCGTCCAGATCCCCGGCAACACGCGCACTGGATGGACAGACATCAGTACAGTAGGGCTTCATCCCGTTTTCGATGCGATGGTCGCAGAGGATACATTTTTCCACCACACCATCAGTTCTGATATTTTTATAGTCAGGATGGTCGTAACTCGTGGCATGCGGTGGTGTGAACCCTGCTTTTTTTGCGATGTCCGTACCGGAAGTGGTGCAGCCCTTTACCAGTTCAGTGCTGTCCTGATAGGCAGCGTGAATGGTTTTGCCGAAATCATTGAAGCTGATAACGCTGTAGTCATTGGATCCTTCAGCCACTTCATCCTGACTGTAGGGACAGGCATGCTGACAGGCGCGACATCCGATGCAGCGCTCCTGGTTGTGAATCGTCATCCCTTTGGCGTTCTTGTGCATTGCTTTGGGAGTAACCGGACATGCCTTCACACAGGGTGCGTCGGTACAGTGGTTGCAGAGCACCGGCAGCATCTCGAACTTGACGTTGGGGAACGTCCCGGAAACGACGGACCTGTAGTCCGCCCAGTTGTAGGTCTGACCGTCTGCACGGTCGTCCGTATTGTTTTCGGTTTTGCACCCGAGGCCACAGGCGCCGCAGCCGGTGCACTTGTGCAGGTCAATAACCATCCCGTATCTTGCCATCTATATGTCTCCTATTTGTGTAAGGGTATCGTCGGATCAGGCTTTTTCGATCTTAACGCCGGTATGGCCGCCGTTACGGGCGGTCGAACCGCTCAAACGATCGTAGTCATCGGGCATGATCTCGTTGAAGTTGGCGCCGCGGGCAATGCCCTTGGCAAAATCCTTGGCAGCGACACGACCCATGGCATGGTGACCTTGACCGAAGCACTTGGCAACAACCCCGGGGCGGACGCCTTCCCACAAACGAGCCTTGACTGTCAAGCTGCCGACAACGGTGGAGACCTTGACCATATCCCCTTCCTTGATGCCGAGTTTGGCGGCGTCGGCCGGATTGATCTGAACAACATCCTGCTCATTGATGTCGCCCGGGTCACATTGCTTGAAGCTATGGTACCAGGTGTTGTTGGCACTGCGCCCTTCACGGTTGAAGCGTGACTTCATGTCGATCAGGTCAAATGGATATTCACTCCTGCTGCCGTTACGCTTGGGCGACTCGTAGTGCGGTACAAAGGCCAATTCGCCGCGAGCTTCATAATTGGTGACTTCCATGACCTTGTCGACAGATACATTGTGCTTTTCGGCATGAGCCATCAATCCCTTCTTCAGGGTTTCACTGTAAAACTCAAACTTCTTGGTCTCGGTTTTAAAACCATCAGCCCACTTCTTGCGGAAGACGAACTTGGGCGAGTTGACCACGCCCTTGGCGCGGAAATCCTCCCAACCGGTGGGGCGATCACCCTTGTAATCCTTGTTTTCTGCCGGGTCCCAGGCTTTCTGGCTGCGGAGTTTGGTGGCATAGATGGCAAATTCCATACTGTTGGTCGGTTCTTTGCCGGTTTCCGGATCCTTGTAGGACTTCACCCATTGGAGCATGTTGGGGAAACCCCTGGCGTTGAGTTTTTCGGCGAGGAGCCAGGTGATTTCGGTTTCGACGCCTTTGACATCAAACATACGGTCGATAACCGGCTGCTGAATGGAGATGTGACCGTAGAGGTTGGCCTTGCTGCGAACCACGGTCCAGTCTTCCGAATGGTGCAAGGCTGAGGGCAGAACGATATCGGCAAAATAAGTCATCTCCGAGAACATGGGTACGCAGTGAACAAAGAAGGGGAGTTGTGCCAGAGCTTTATCCCAGCGCGCGCCTTCAGTGCCAGAGAAATTGAAGTTACAGAAATATCCCAGAGCAACCTTGATGTCATACGGGTCTTTGGCCAGCAACGCGTTGGCTACATTGTTGGTGACCACACCCGTGCCGGGTTTGAAGCTGCCCATGGCCGGGAAGTTCAGATAACCACGCTGATCGATTTTCTTGTTCTTGCTTCCCGCTTTGGCCACGTCATCCTGGAAATCATCGAGCTTGGGCAAACTGCTGTAGGGTGCACCCATCCCGGTACAGAGTCCGCCTTCACTGTCAGTGGCGCCGACCAGGCCGTTAAGCGCGTGCATCGCCATGGCGGCATAGGTGCCACGGGGTTGCATGTTGGGACCGAACCAGACGGCACACTGGGGGGCTGCTTGAGCAAATTCTTTGGCGATACGCTCAATCTGTGTCTGTTCAACGCCGGCTTCTTTGGCGGCCCATGCCGGATCAGCATCCTTGAGGGCGATGTTCCACCATTTGACCAGACCGTAGGTCAGCTTTTCATCGAAGTCAGCTTCGTTGACATGTTGTCCCTTGACGAAACGGTTTTTGCCATCCTTGAAATCGCCGACGAATTCCTTGCTCCACATCCCGTTGACCAGAATGTGGTGAGCCATGGCGGAAGCCACAGCGCCATCGGTGGAAGGCTTGACCGGCATCCATTCATGTGCCTTGGCGGCGGTGTTATTCATGCGCGGGTCGATAACAGCAACCTTGCCGTTTTCCAGCACCTTGTTCATCTTACGGATGGCGTTGGGGATCTGGCGGTTGGATGACATCGGGTCACAGGCCCAGACAATCAGATATTTCATATTGTCCAGATCGTAATCAGCATAACCCCAGTAGCCTTCCAGCATCCGCCCCATTTTTTCAACTTCCGCACAGATAGCACTGTGAGAGATGTTGTTAGGGGAACCGATCATCTTGGTCATGTCGCCGTAAAAGAGGCCGTTGAGATCAGAATAGCGACCACGCATGAGCATGAACTTGTTGGTTTCGTTGTTCTTGCGCAGTTCCATAATCTTGTCGGCAAAGGTATCCATTGCCTCATCCCATGATATGGGAACAAACTTGGGATCAATGTCGCGCCCTTTTTGCGGGTTGGTGCGCTTCATCGGAGTTTTGATGCGATCAGGATCATAAATCTGCTGCAGGATCAGGTGACCGCGCGGGCAGACATAGCCGCTGTTGGCTTTGGAATGCTGGTTGCCACGCACCTTGACGGCGCGCCCATCCTGAACGAAAATTTCAATCGGGCACCAGGTGGTACATCCCTGGCAGGTGTTGGCGACCCACTTGCCGGGGTTTTCCCCCTTGGGCTTGGCTGTCGCTTTGTCCATGGCGTTGGTGACAGGTTTTCCGGCGGCACAGCCGGCCAGCAGAGCACCCCCGGTGGCAGCGGAAGTCTTGATAAAGCTTCTCCGTGTCAATCTCATTCGCATCCTCCTTGGCAGTTGTTGTGACGTTTGAGACGGTCGGTTCTGCGATTTTCGCGATGTGCCGCCCGAAAAGCATTTAGCAAGGGGCATGCCAGAGCTGTCAGGCCAGGCGGGAAGCGGGCTCGGCCCAGGAAGGGGCGTGGCAAGGTGTAACCCGAGTGTTACGCTAGTGAATTGATATTCGAAAAAATGATTTGATTACGAACAGATAGGAAAGATTGTATACACTGTTACCAGCCGGTAGCGGTCGGTGATCATTAGAGGGCGAGTTTTTCCCAGACCGTTTTGCGCGAAATTCCCAATCGACGCGCTGCTGCCGTTCGGTTCCCTCCCTCTTCGTGCAGCACCCGGGAAATAAAACGCAGCTCGAAGTCGCGCAATGCCTCGCGCAGAGGCAGGTCAGTGCGGAAACACTGAATAATTTCACCTCTTGTTTCGCCGGATTGGCGCAAAGGTTCCGGCAGCATGGCCGGAGTAATCTCCTGGCCGGGAGCGAGAACCTGAAGCCGTTCGATGAGATTTTCCAGCTCGCGTACGTTGCCCGGCAGGGGACAATTCTGCAGGCGCTCGTAGGTTTCCAGGCTCAGGCGAATCGGTTCCTTGGCGTAGCGGATGGAATATTTGTCGATAAAGTGGTTAACCAGCAGGGGAATGTCATCCCGTCGCTGACGCAGCGGGGGCAGATGGAGTGGGACCACGTTGAGGCGATAGAAGAAGTCCTCCCGAATAAGTCCCTCCTCGCGCAGATCCTCTAAATTACGGTTGGTTGCAGCGATCAGGCGGAAATCGACCCGGACCGGTGTTTCGGTCCCCAGTCGCCGGATCACCCCATCCTGCAGCACGCGCAACAGCTTGACCTGCATGGACTGGGGGATCTCACCGACCTCATCGAGAAAGAGGGTCCCGCCATGCGCCTGCTCCAGGTAGCCGCGGCGCCCTTGCTCGGCACCGGTATAGGCCCCTTTTTCCGTGCCGAACAACTCTGATTCGAGAAGGGTCTCTGGAATGGCTCCGCAGTTAACCTTGACCAGCGGCCCGTCTTTGCGGGAGCTTGCCTGGTGTATGAAGTCCGCTGCCAGTTCCTTGCCCGTGCCACTCTCCCCCTGGAGCAGGATGGTCGCGTCGGTTCCGGCTGCGCTCTGGGCTGCTGCGAGGAACTGGCGCAAGGTGAGGCTGTCGCCGATAATGCCGCTGTGCTGGTCCTGCTGCCGCAGGTTGCGGTTTTCCTCCTCCAGCTGTTTCAGGTGAAACAGGCGCTTGAGTTTGAGCAGCAGCAGCTCGGTGCGAAAAGGTTTGGCCAGGTAGTCATGGGCGCCCTGTTTGAGAGCATCGACGGCGGCCTCGACGGTGGCCTGGCCGGTCATCATCATGATCGTACAGTCGGCCTGCTGGCCCAGGATCAGTTGCAGCAGTGACATGCCGCTGATATCAGGCAGACGGATGTCGATCAGGGCGACAGGATAGGAGTCTGCCACCAGCGCATCCGCTGCCTGCTGACCGTCCCGGGCGGGGGTGACCTGGTAGCCGTTGTCGGTGAGAACTTCGGTCAGCATCTCGAGATGGACGTTGTCGTCTTCAACCAGCAGAATTTTTTTCTTCATCAATGTTGTCCTTGGCCGCGCGGACCGGAATGCTCAGGGTAAATACCGTGCGCTCGTCAACGCGCCCGTATTCCAGGCTGCCGCCATGCTTTTCGGCGATTCCCCGGGAGATGGCCAGCCCCATGCCGGAGCCGAGTCCCGCCTCCTTGGTGGTAAAAAACGGGTCGAACATCTGATCGGCGATCTCCGGCGGGATTTCGGGTCCGCTGTTTTCCACGTGCAGCAGGTAGTGACCATCGGCTTGCTCAGCCACCAGGCCGATCCGGCTGTTGCCGCCGGTCGCATCGGCGGCGTTGAGAACCAGGTTGAGCACCACCTGGTGGATCTTGTCGCGGTCGATGAACAGGTCGATCTGCGGGCAGCGATTGTCCGGCGTCAAGCCGCAGTCGTGATCCTTCAGCGCCATGCGTGAAAAGGTGACCAGATCCTCGAAAAACTCGCTGCTGTCGACCCGTCGCCGGGAGATGGCGCCGACCCGGGAGAGATCGGAGAGCTGGCCGACGATCCGCCCGATGCGTTCGATGCTCTGCCGCACCAGTCCGGCGTAGCGCTGGACCTTGTCCCCTCCTTTCTGCTCGATCTGGTAGAGGGCCCCCTCGATGCCGGCGAGGGGATTGTTGACCTCGTGGGCAACGCCGGACACCAGCCGACCGATAGCAAGAATCCGCTCGTTCTCGAGCATGCGTGTCAGGGAGGCTTCGCGTTCACGCTCACTTTGCTGGAGCCGTTCGAGCATATCGGCAAAACTTTTCTGCAGCAGGCCGATTTCGTCGCGGCGAAACCGGCGGACCGGGAGAATCGTCAGATCCTTGCCGACATGTTCCATGTTGCGCGTCAGGGCAGTGATGGGATACGCCAGCCAGGTGCCGATGAACCAGTAAATGACCAGCGCGCCGATGGAAAAAAGCGCAACGAACAGGATGAGCTGACGTTCCAGGCGGACCAGTTCGGCGTAGGCCGGTTCCATGGAAATCCCGACCCGCAGGCTGCCCCAGCTCTTGCCGGCAATGGCGAGGGGCATGGCCAGGTCGGCCATTCTTGCGCCGTTAAGGACAATGTCCGTTTGCACAAAACCGTCTGCCTGCAAAGCCCGTATGCTTAAGGGATCATCGTAGGTTTCACCGTATTCGGCAAAGCGGTTATGCGCCAGAACCCTGCCCTCTTCATTGAGAACGACGGCATAGTGGATCTCCAGGCGGGGTGTCGCCATGATTTCGCCGACGAAATTGTCGAGCAGGCCCCCCTCGAGGATGATACCAAGTTCCTCGTAGAGCAGGGCGTTGATGATCGGGATCGCCATCGTCGAGACCAGCATCTCCCCCTCGCGGGAGATGCGTTCGAACAGCGAGGTGCGTTCGCGTTGCCAGGTCCATCCGCCCCAGATGACGGAGGATCCCAGGGTAAGGATCACAGCGACCGCCATGAAGCGCACCCGCAGGCTGATGAGGGGCAATGTCAGTGGCATCCCAGCCCGCACCCGGAAATATTGTTACGTGTGAGGTCGAAGATCATCTGGTAGTCGCTGTTTTGCGCAGATGTGAAGCCATGGGCAAATTCCGGATCCCAGCGGATCAGGTCCTGCTGCATGCGCGGGTCGGTGGGGTCGATGGCCAGCAGCGCCGTTTTCAGCGCGGCCACCACCTCCTCCGGTACGTCCTTGCGCACGACGATCGGCACCGAGGGGATCACGTCGGAGAGGGCCAAAAAGCGCAAACCATGCTGCCGGTAGCGCATGCCGACCACATCCTTGACCGCTCCGGCGTCGACGTGCCCTTTTAGAACCGCCTTGGCAACGGCGTCGTGGGACTCCATGTGCTGGTAGCTGCCCAGGTCGGCGAGACGGACGCCATGCTGCTCAAGGTAATGGTGGGGAATCAGTTTGCCGGAGGTGGAATGGTAATCGCCGAAGGCAAAGCTCTTCCCCTTGAGGTCTTCGACCTTTTCGAGGGGGCTGTTTTCGCGGACAATGATGATGCTCTGATAAAAAGGATCGCCCCTGGCATTGAGGGGTTTGAGGATGGGAATGGCGCCGATCTTGTTGTGGGCCTCGGCAAAGGTGACATCCCCCAGGGATGCGACCGGGGTGGTTCCGTCGAGCATGAAGGCCACGGCCTGGCGGTAATCCCGTGAGAGCTTCAGCTCAAACTGGTAGGGGGTGTTGGCGCTCAGGTAGTCCATCATCGGCTGGTAAGAGCGATACATGATGATCGGGTTGTAGCGCGGGATCACACCAAAATAAATGACCGGCTTGTCCGCAGCCGAGAGTGTGTGCGGCAGGGGAATCAGAAGGCAGAGCATCAGCAATAACGGTAATCTCATGTGCGCACATCCATCCGGGCCGGAATTTCAAAGATTACGTTTTTTCTATTATTAGCACTGCTGGTCTGATATGAAAAGTCGTTATCCTGTTGCGGCTGCTGATTCCAGGATGTCTCCAGGCAGACGAAAAGAGGCGCAGATGACCGAACCTCTCCACTGGTTTTTATTTTATTTTTTTCTCGGTCTGTTGTTAGGGACTGCACTCTACCGCAGTGATTTCTGCCTGGCGGGAATCCTGCGTGATTTTTTTCTGTTCCGGGATCACATCCGCCTGACGCACCTTTTGCTTGCCGTAATTGTTACCGCGCTGTTGTTTGTCCTGGCTGCGGAGGCAGGACTGCGACCGTTTGACGCTCTCACTGGCTTCCGGACAGCAACCGTCCTGGGCAGCAGCGGCGGGCTGATCTTCGGCTTCGGCATGGTTCTCGCCGGCGGGTGCGTGTTCAGCTCCCTGTACAAAATGGGTGGCGGCAATCTGACCTACCTGCTGGTCTTTGGCGGGATTGTTTGTGGCAGCCTGCTCTACGCGGAACTTTTTCCCTGGCTGCGTGTGCGTGACGTTCCGCTGCTGCCGGGTTCGCTGCGCCAGCTCTGGCCTTGGGGCCACCGGCCGTTCGGACTGATTCTGCTTGGCGCGCTGACGGTCTTGGTTGTTTACGGTAGAAGGCGGAAATTCTGGTGTGTTGATAACGAGGCGTCTGGTTATCTGCAGCCCCTTTATGTCGCGCTGGTGCTGGCCGGTGCGAACGGCGCGGCCTATCTGCTGAGTGGCTGGCCACTGGGAATTTCCACGGCCTATGCCAAGCTGGGGGCTTTTTTTGAAGTCCTGCTGGTGCCGGCCCATGCCGCCGGCGTGGTCTTTTTTCAGCAGGTTTCACTGGAAATGACCAGCGGGGATCTGGTCATGAGCGGGCGTGCCGGGCCTCAGTGGGACCTCTATGCCAATACGGAGGGGGCGCTGTTTGGCGGAATTCTGCTGGGTGCCTTTGTCAACGCTTTGCTGCTTCGGGAATTTCGCGTGCACGGCTGGCCGCCGCCGCGTCAGGGGCTGTTGGCCTTTGGCGGGGGGGTGCTTCTTGCCCTCGGAGCACGGCTGGCACAGGGATGCAATATCAAGCACCTGCTCGGTGGTGTTCCTCTGTTGTCCAGTCAATCGATTCTGTTCGTCGTCTTCATGCTGGTTGGCATTAAACTGGGGACGCTGGTGCTGCCCCGTCTGTTGCTGAGGTAATTTATGGAAACAAGAGATGTCGTTGACATTGTCGATCTCAATATCCTCGGTCAGGTCTGCCCGGCCTGTTTGCTTGTTGTGCTCAAGGCCCTCAACGATCACGAAGACAGCCTGCGTTCAGGCAGAACCCGCCTGCTGGTGCGCACGGATCATCGGGACAGTACGCGCACGGTTCCGGAGTCGGCCAGGAAAATGGGCTACCAGGTCGAAGTCAGCAAGGTTGACCACTGTTATGAGATCTCCATCGGGAGGGCGCATGAACAGCCCTGAGAGTGCCGTGCGCACAGCACAAGATAAGAACTCTGCGCCCCTCAGCAATCAGCAGGATTATATCCGTTATATCAGGGAGAAAACGGATCAACTCCTCGAGGTCATGGGCACCCGGGCGCTGCAGCCGGAGGAGCTCGATGATCAGGCGCTGATCGGACTCGATCCCATCGGCATCGTCGCCAACTCCTTCCGGCAGATCATCGGCAACCTGAACCGCACGATTGATGAACTGCGCGAGGCCAAGAATGAACTGCAGGCGATATTTGATGCGACGGGGGTCGGTATCTCGATCATTGATAACGATTTCGTGATTCAGCGCTACAACAAGAAGCAGTCTGAACTCTTGGTTGACCCGCAAGCGGAGGATGTTGTCGGTAAACACTGCTACGAGGTCTACTCGAACCGCTGTTCGCCAACCAGTGAATGCCCCGCGCGAGATTCCTTCGCGACGGGAAAAACCGCCGTCGTGCGTGAGGTGTGGAAGAAAGGGCGTTGCTTCCAGGTGGTGACCACCCCCTTTTCCCGTAGTGCCACCGGGCAGGTGAACAGTGTGATCGAAGTCTCCATGGAGATCACCGAAAAAAAGGTTGCGGAAGCTGCGGAGAAGGACCTGCGCGAGTTCTGTATCAACGAAAAGATGAAGCTGGCGACGATCATCGAAAACCTGTCCGAGGGGTTGCTGGTGCTCGACAAGAGCAACCGGGTGGTGTCGTGGAACCGCGCCGCCGATGAGGTGACCCGCTGGTTGACGACGGATATGCACGACCAGCCCATTTCCGAAGTTTTCCCGGAGCTGGCTATCCTGGACAAAATGGCGTCGGGCAGCCTGCATGGGATTGACTTTGTCTATCGCAACGGCAAGGGGGATGATCGCCTACTCTCGGCCAACATTGGCCTGTTGGAGGACAGCGAAGGCAGCCCCATCGGGAAGATCCTGACCTTTCGCGACAACACGGAAGCAAGGAAGACCACGGACCTCTACCACCGTGCAGAAAAGCTCGCGGCCATCGGCCAGCTGTCCGCCGGCGTTGCTCACGAACTCAACACCCCGTTAGGGAGTGTGCTGGGCTATGCACGGCTGCTTCTCAAGGACCGGGGTCTGACGCTCGGCCAGAGACACCAGGCGGAAATCATCGTCGAGCAGGCAAAAAAGAGCAGTCTGATTATCCAGGGATTGCTGCGTTTTGCCCGCCAGTCGAGCCAGCCACAGCGCCGCATGGAAGCCTGCCAGGTGAACGATATCGTCCGCCAGACCCTGCCTCTGCTGGTAACGGAAATCAGCAAACGCAATATTGAACTGACGACCGATCTTCGGCCGGTGGCGACCATCACCGCCGATCCGCGCGAAATTGAGCAGATTGTGCTCAACCTGACGATGAACGCGATCCAGGCGATCGCCTCGCGGGGAAAGGTTCTGATCAAGACCCATCAGGTGGCGGAGCGGGTGCTGTTGACCATAAGTGACGACGGCCCCGGCGTGCCGGAGGCGATCCGTTCACGGATTTTTGATCCCTTTTACACGACCAAACCGGTCGGGGAGGGGACCGGCCTCGGATTGTCGATCTGCTCAGGCATTGTCAGTGACCTGGGTGGAAGTATCGAGGTTGACAGTGTCGAGGGTAAGGGATCTGCCTTTACTGTTACCTTTCTCACACCTGACAGATCCCGCACGGTTGTGCCTCCTGCCTGCCAGGCAACCGCTGCTTCCGGGAGTCAGCGCAGCGGAGTTATCAAAGATGCCTGATATCTCGGTACTGGTCGTCGACGATGATCTGCGCATGCGGCAACTGGTGCGCGACGCCCTGGCAGCCGAGGGGATTGCCAGTGCTATCTGCGCAGACGGGCGCGAAGCTGCCAGGCAGCTGCAGGAGCGCAATGTCGACATCCTGATCACCGACCTGATGATGCCGCACCTTGACGGAATTGAGCTGCTCGAGATTGCCAGGGAAGTGAACCCTGACTGCGTCGTGATTGTTATAACCGGCTATGGCACCATTGAATCCGCGATTGAGGCCATCAGAAAGGGTGCCTATGACTATATCCAGAAGCCCTTTGAACCGGACGCCCTGGTGCTGACCGTCTGTCGCGCCCGGGAGCACGTCCGCCTGGTCAAGGAAAACCGCCTGTTGCGGCAGCAGGTCGGACGATTGCGCAGCGACGAGCTGATTGGCAACAGCCACGCCATGACGGAGCTGAAAAGTTTTATTGCCAAGATAGCCCCCTTTGACACCACGGTCCTGGTCCAGGGAGAAACCGGGACCGGCAAGGAACTGGTTGCCAAGTTGATCCACCAGTGGAGTCCGCGCAAGGCCGAGGCGTTTCTGCCGGTGAACTGCGGCGCCTTGCCGGAACAACTGCTCGAAGCAGAACTCTTCGGTCACAAAAGAGGCTCTTTCACCGGGGCGACCCAGGATAAAAAGGGGCTTTTTGAAACGGTAGGAAAAGGGACAATCTTTCTCGATGAAATCAATTCCATTTCTGCTGCGTTCCAGGTCAAACTGCTGCGGGTGCTGCAGGAGGGAAGTTACCTGCGGGTTGGTGGCCGCGAACCACGAAAAATGGCCGCACGCGTGATTGTCGCCGGCAACGTTCCCCTGGACAAGGAGGTCGAAGCGGGTCGCTTCCGCAGTGACCTCTTCTACCGTCTCAACGTGTTCCCCGTCGTCATCCCGCCGCTGCGGGAACGGATCGAGGACATTGACCTGCTGGCCCATTATTTTGTGGAAAAATTTTCCCTGCGCTACGAGCGTCCGGTCAGCGAAATTTCCCCTGCCGTGATCAAGCAGCTGCGCGGTTACCCCTGGCCGGGCAATGTGCGGGAGCTGGAAAATGTTATTGAGCGGGCCGTGATTGTCATGGAAGGGACGAGGCTCGAAAATATCCTGTTGCCTCACCGACCATCCTCTCCCTCAGCCGAATCCCGTGAAAAGAGTGCGCTCATGTCTTTTGAGGAAATGGAAAGACACCTGATCTCCCTGGCTCTCTCGCGAACCGGCGGGAGCAGGCAGAATACCGCAGAAGTGCTCAAAATAAGTCCGGTTACCCTGTGGCGAAAAATGAAAAAGTACCAGATCCACTGAAAAGACAGCCTGCAGATCTACTCAGGCCTTTTTCTGAAATGCCCTCCCGCAGCATCCTGAACCGCCACTCCCTCCCTTATTTCATTATGAAGGAATCCTTCAAGGTGAAGTGACCACGCGTCGGCAAACACCGATAGCACGGTTCATGTTTGTCGGCACGATGCTTGCTCATAGCAGAGCAGATTGTTTCAGTCCCTGCGCGTGTTATTCCGATGGCAGCGCGCTTCCCCTGAAAGGAGAGAATCTATTTATGAAAAAGCACTGTGTTCGTTCTGTCATGGCGGTCTTAGTCCTGTTGGTTCTAAGTGCAACGGCTTCGGCAATCGAGCTTGTCGATGCCAACTGGTTGAAACAGAATATGGGCTCGCCCAACGTGCGCATCGTTGATGTTCAGAACAAGCCTTCTGCG
>JAWOIX010000046.1:0-3227 GCA_046484405.1 Pelovirga sp. | reverse complement strand
GCCGACCAGCGCCATTTGCTCCTTGGCTTCCAGGCCGATAATGGTCTGATGCAGGCAGACGTGATTGAGCACGCTGCCTAGAGCATAGCAGGTATCGGCGCGGGTTGCGGCATCTTCCACCGCTTCGCTGATGGCGATGCCCAGCGAACCGTTGCTATCGGCATCCGCCGCCAGAATCGCCCGACCGGCGTTGGTCTGATTGGATGGCGAGGGGATGACGTTGGCCCCCCACAGCTGCATCATGCTCTTGCGATAGGGTTTCTGGTTGTAGGAGACCTTGACCATGTAGACGGTGCACTCAAGACCGAACATCTGGCACGCCAGGGCAATCGAGGACCCCCACTGGCCGGCACCGGTCTCGGTGGCGATGCGTCTGGTGCCGAAAATCTTGTTGTAGTAGGCCTGCGGGATCGCGCTGTTGGGCTTGTGGGAGCCGGCCGGAGACCCGCCTTCGTACTTGTAGTAAATCTTCGCCGGGGTGCCAAGGGCCTTCTCCAGGCGGTGGGCGCGGAACATGGGTGCGGGGCGCCAGAGCTGGTAGATATCGAGAACCTCCTGCGGGATGTCGATCCAGCGCTGGGTTGACACTTCCTGTTCAATCAGGGGTAGCGGGAACAGTGGCAGCAGATCGTCGGGGGACACCGGCTGCATGGTGCCAGGATGAATCACCGGCGCCAGCGGACCGGGCATGTCGGGAATAATGTTGTACCACTGCCGCGGAATGCGGTCTTCCGGAAGGATGATCTTGGTCTGCATGCTTATCTCCTTGCATCGGCCTTCGATGATAATGTCATGGCTCGTCTGTCCGTTTTATGGATGTTGCGCGCCGGGTTCGGGGATCTTGTGAAACATCGACCAGTTCGACGCGATTTCCGCAACAATGAAATCAATCGTTGCCCGCACCCGCGCCAATTGCCGGGAGTCGGGGTTCAGCAGCAGGTAGAATACCCGCTCGGTGCTCACCTCCGGCAGGACCGGAACCAGTCCGGGCTGCAAGTGGGCAATAAAGTAGGGCAGCACACCGATACCGTTATCGCCAAGAATGGCGTGCAACTGCCCCATCAGGGTCGAACTGCGGAACAGGGCCTGGCAGCCCGGGTAAAATTCGTTGATAAAGTTCAGATTCTGATCATAGAGCAGATCATCGATGTAACTGATGATCCGGTGCCCACGCAGGTCATCGCGGCTGTGAATCTGTGCCGAGCGGTCCAGGTAGGCCCTGGTCGCAAACAGACCAAAGCGGTAGTCGGTCAGCCGCCTGACGACGACATGACCTTCTATCGGCTTGCGCACGGTGATCGAAATATCTATTTCCCGCTTCGCCAGGCTGTAATACATGGGAACCGCAATGAGCTCGACTTCCAGGGCGGGATGCATCCCCTGGAAGCGTCCCAGCCGCGGCGCCAGAAAGCAGTTGCCGAAACCATCCGGCGCCCCGACCCGGATGGTTCCCGACAGCTGGTTGTTTTTACCCGAAACATCTTCTTCCAGATGAATGATCGTGCTCTCCAGCTGTTCCGCATAGGGCAGAAGTTTCTCTCCCTCCGGGGTTAACCGGCACCCCTTTTCCGTGCGCAGAAACAGCTGTGTCTGCAGCGCGCTTTCCAGTGCCGACAGCCGCCTGGACACGGTGCTGTGGGTGACTTTCAGCTCAGCTCCGGCGGCAACAAAGGACTGCGTACGGCAGAGAACCAGAAAGAAGCGCATGTCGTCCCAGTTGAGTTTCATCGAGAGTTTTCCCTCTGTGCCTGCGATCAGCGGTGACGATTGCTCCGGTGGAACACGCGTTTGTCATCCATACCCAACACACATGGCTGATTATTTATGCACACCATGTGGCGGTTTTTGTGTATTTACTGATGATATATCTTCAATTAGTATCATTACAACAGAGTCATCGTCCAGATTTTTAACGCAGTAAAGGAGACACGTCATGAAAAATACAATCAACCACGACAGGATAAGCAGTGACCATAACACCATGGATCCGGATGTGTTGGTTGAGCGCGGGCGGCAATTGCACTCCGCCGCTATCGGTGACGTGCTGATCACTATGTTCCGGTCGCTGACAGGTCATCACAGCAACACGGATGAAAAAGGCCACGGATTACCCCATGCGGCTGGACACCGGGCGCGTTGAAGGCGATTGTAAAGCGCTGCGGGGACTGACATCCGGCCAGTCCCCGCAGTGCTGGTAAAAAAGTTCAACGGGCCGGGCCCGAAACACAAAAACCAGGCAATCAGGCCGATTCCTCGCTGCTGTCGTCGTCCTGGGTCACCGCTTTTCCCGCCACCGCATATTCTTCGTTGTCCCAACGTCCCAGGTCAATCAGCCGGCAGCGCTCCGAACAGAACGGCCGCGAGGGGTTGTTATGCCAGAAGGTATTTCTGCTGCACTGCGGGCAACGGATGCTCAGTCGCTTTGTCATCTCTTCTCAATCATGGCAGGTCGCGTAAAAAACAAACCACCCACCGGAAAAAAGCCCCGGATTCCCGGAATCGGGGCGGATCATACCGGGCAAGTGCAGGAAGGCACCGGGCTCACACCCGGCTCCCCTCACCTGCGTGGCGGCCAATCTAACATATTCAGGCACGTTTGATAATATCCGATTTGGCCTGTAACAACCACGTCCCCTGCGTGACCGTGTCAACCTTCCTGCTGCCCCAGGACCGATTCCTGCGTCTTAAAAAAACCATCAATGGCGACCGGCTTTTTGACTTTCGCCCGGCTCTGCTGTAAGTTGCCCGACGTTCGAACGGCTGTTTGTCATCAGGTGTGAAAAGAGGAGGCTGGACAGTATGAGCGTTGCGTCAGACCGGCTCACACAGCAGATTGCCTTTATTGAACGACTGGATCAGCTCAAGCAGGTGCTCCGGCAGAACCTGGTGATGGATGAATCGCGCCGGGAAAACAGTGCCGAACACTCCTGGCACATCGCGACGATGGCGCTGGTGCTGGCGGAGTATGCGCCGGCCACGCTTGATCAGCTGCGCGTCCAGCAGATGCTGCTGCTGCACGATGTGGTCGAAATCGTTGCCGGGGATACCTTCTGCTTCGATATCGAAGGCAACCAGGACAAGGAAGAACGGGAACTCCTGGCCGCTGACCAGATCTTCGGCCTGCTCCCCGCAGACCAGGCAGCCGGGCTCCGGGCGGTGTGGGAGGAGTTTGAGCACGGGCAGACCGCCGAAGCCCGTTTCGCCCACTCCCTCGATCGTTTCCAGGT
>JAWOIX010000037.1:0-18821 GCA_046484405.1 Pelovirga sp. | reverse complement strand
ACCAGACCGATTACAGCACCAGTGCCGGCGTACTGACTGCCAAGCTCGCTTATGCCCAGAATCGTTTCCGTCGCGACAGTGTCAGCAACCTGACCAGCGTCATCACCGACCTGCGTGACCCGTCGCAGAATGACCGCCGCGGCGCCATCGGCGACGCCGAGGTGGAAAACCGTGAAGTCGGTGCCGCTGTCAGTTTCATGTCGGAAGATCACCACAACGGTGCGCTGCGCTGGAATGTCACGACCGGCCTCGAATACGGCTACAAGCATAGCGACGCCTGGAATGAAGCGGCGATTTTGAGCACGGTGATCCGTTACGCCGCGGACGACCGGCTGAACCGCGAGAGCACCAGCTTTCTCTATCAGTACGAGGAGGTCGCCCAGTCGCATCACATGGCGACCTACGGCGCTCATCTGCAGAGCGAGCTGCACTGGCACCGGCTGATGGTGCGCCCCGGGGTGCGGCTCGATTATGACAATTTCTCCAGCAACGCCGATCTCGCGCCACGCTTCAAGGCGGTTTATGACACCTTCGCGGATGGCACCTTCCGCCTGATCGGCGGGGCCAATCGTTACTACGGTCAACAGTTGCGCGCCTACGCCTTCAGCCGCTATCGACCGATCGAACAGTTGCGCACAACCCGGCTGAACGATGGGACGGAAACCGAAGTTTACGTTCCCGGAACCAGGCGCAACTACAGCAGCGACGACCTTCAGACGCCCTATTCCGATGAAGTGACCGCCGGCGTTGCCGGTAGCGCCGGCGGTTTTGACTATGCTGTCGAGATGGTGCAGCGCTGGCACAAGAAACAGCTCGTCAGCCAGAAGGATGGCGATGATTATTTCCTCACCAATCGCGGCGAGGGACGCTTTGAGGGAATCACCCTGACCCTGGCGCGGCTGGTCCAGACCGCGGGCTTTGGCCGGCACCGGTTCGCCTTAAGTGCAACAAAATCAAAGACCCGCACCCTCAATGGCAGCTATTTTTCCGATGTCAACCTGGAGCAGATCATCAGCGGGTACGCTTACGATTTTGAGCAGGTTTTTTACAATGGCGCGCTCGTCGACCGTGCCGATCTGCCGGCGGAGAATTTCAATGCGCCGCTGATCGTCGCCCTGACCGTCAGCAGCAGTTTTCACCATGACCGCTTGCGTTTCTACACGGTGACGCGCTGGCGCGACAGCGCTGACGGACTGGTCGAGGACCTGCGTACCAGCGACGCGACTCCCTACGGCACCACCAGCGGCAGCGCGACGGTAGCGAGTTCCCGCTGGATCAACCCTGAAGGCAGCTATTCCGATGCCTATAAGCAGGACCGGATCTCCGGGGGAGTGGTCAGCGACCTGACCGTGGAACTGGACGCCTGGCGCAAGCAAGATAACAGCCTCACCCTGATTGCCGAGGTGGTCAACCTGTTCAACGGCAAAATGGACATCGGCGTTGCCGAAGCGGGCACGGCGACTTACGGACGGGGTTTTTATGCCGGGTTGCGCATGACTTTTTAAGCTGCCGTGCGTGCACCGCACCGGATCAGACGCACTGGATCAGATATTGACAGGGGGGTGCTCCATTGGTATATTCGGGAGTTGTTCAGCAAATATATCCAATGGAGGTGGCTGCTATGCCGATGTACGAATATCAATGTGAAGACTGTGGTTTCAGGTTTGAGCTGCGGCGGAAATTTTCAGACTCACCGGTATCGGATTGCACGCAATGTGGCGGGCATGCCAGGAAGCTGATTTCCCGCGCCGGTTTTGCCCTCAAGGGCGGCGGCTGGTATCAGCAGGGCTATGGCGCCGCGCCGGGTGGCTGTTCCGCCCCTGCCGCTGCCGGCAGCGAGGCCTGCGCCGGCTGTCCCAAGGCCGCCAACGGTTAAGCCGCTTTTATGGTACGCACCAGTCCCCGTCGAAACTCTCTGGCGGGGATTTTTTTTGCTTTGTCCCATCCAGCGTTGCGGCACCCGCAACCAGGCGCCACCGGCACGGCGTGCAATTGTCGAACAATGAAGACGACTTAGGTACATCGCAGCGGCGCGACAGGTGCAGCAGCGCGGCAGCGGGCGAGTTTTTTGCGACGCCAGCATCGTTACTTTACAAACAAAACAGCCAGGGTGTAGTCTGCCGTAGGCCGACGGACAACCCGCGTTATGAGCTTAACGACAACAACGAAGAAAAGGAGATGCGACGGTGGCAGAGATTATCGACGGTAAGGCGATTGCGGCACAGATACGTGAAGAGATAGCCGGACAAACGCGTGCGCTGATTGATGCCGGGGTGACGCCGGGCCTGGCGGTCGTGCTGGTGGGGGAGGATCCGGCCAGCCGTGTCTACGTCACTATGAAAGAGAAGGCCTGTGCTGCCGCGGGCATCTTTTCCGTCGAATACAAGCTGCCGGCAACCACCAGTGAAGCCGAACTGCTTGCCCTGGTGGCGCAACTCAACCAGGACGAACGCATCGACGGGATCCTCGTCCAGCTGCCTCTGCCGGAGCAGATCGACGAGGCACGCATCCTCGAGGCCATTTCACCGCTGAAGGATGTTGACGGCTTTCATCCCTTCAATGTCGGCCGCCTGGTCACCGGCAACCCGCTGTTCAAACCCTGCACGCCCTATGGGGTGATGGTCCTGCTGCAGCGCATCGGCGTCGACCTCAAGGGCAAAGACGTGGTGGTGGTGGGGCGTTCCAATATCGTCGGCAAGCCGGTTGCCCTGATGTGCCTGGCGGAACATGCAACGGTGACCATCTGTCATTCCCGTACCCGCGATCTGGCGGCCAAGGTCGCCGCCGCAGATGTCGTCATCGCCGCGGTCGGTCGCCCGGAAATGATCCAGGGAGACTGGATCAAACCGGGGGCAGTGGTCATCGATGTCGGGGTCAACCGCGTCGGCGAGAAAAAACTGGTCGGTGATGTTGATTATGCCGCCGCCTCCCAGCGCGCCGCGGCGATTACACCGGTGCCTGGCGGCGTCGGCCCGATGACTATCGCCATGCTGCTGCACAACACCCTGGAAAGTGCCCGGCGGCGCGTCGCATAGACATCGTCGCGTTGCCGGCAAGGCGCTGCACCGACGGCCGCAGGATTAGCGGCCAAAGATATAACGGCCGGCAATGCGGTAGCGGAAATTGGCCCTGATGCGCAGCTCCTCGTGGGGATAATGGCGTCCCAGCGGGCCGAACGGCGCCGCCCGGTAAACTGCCTGAATCGCTTCAAAATCCAGCAGATCCGAGCCGCTGCTGCGGCGCAGGTCAACATCGACCAGTTCCCCTTCGCGGGTTACGATGATGAGCAGCTCGAGGGTGCCTTCAACCCCGTTGGCGATAGCTTCGCTCGGATAATTCCAGACCCGGTCGACGCGATCGTGAAAACGCCGGAAGAAGGAGACCAGCCGATCGTGCTGGAGGTTCAGCCAGACCTCATCGCCGATCTCCACGTCATCCCGTTCCCGGATCCTGTCGCGTTCGGCGGAATCTCCCCGGGCAATGTCCTGTAGCACCCTCGCGTCGGGAAACAACTGTTCACGCGTCAGTTGCGGCGGATCTGCTGCCGGCGGGCTCTCCGCGGGCGGCTCCGGCGCATCTTGGGCGGCATCGGTTTCAGGTGTCGGGAGCGGCCCTGAATCCCCTTCAGCCAGGGGCGGTGCAGAGGGTCGCGGGGGTGCTGGCGCCGCTGTCGGCGGGGCCGGCTGCGGCATGGGCTCTGCCGGTGGCGAGGGCGGAGGTACCGGAGGGGCGGGTGCCGGATCCGCCGCCCGCCGCTGGTCGCGCACATCATCCCCCTCGGGGGCCTGTTCCCGTTCCACCAGCTGGTCCCGTTCGGCCCGGCGCTCCGACTCCACCTGCAGATCGGGATCGGGGGGAGCGGGCGGCTGATCGATTTCATAGGTCGGTTGCCGGGTGGGGTCTTCCTCTGCGTGTCTCTCCTCCGCCAGCGGGTAATCGACCAGTTCGATCAGTGTCGGCTGTGGTGTCGGCTCATCAAGGGGACTCTGATCGCGCAGAACGGCGATGATCAGCAGGTGTCCCAGCAGGGAGAGGAGCAGGCAGGCCAGCAGCAGGTAGGAGCGCAGCAGCGCAGGCTTGGATCTGTGTGAAGGGGAATGGTCCATGGCGGCCCATTATACTCCCGCAGCGGCTGGTTCTGCCAGTGGATTTGCGGTCAACAGGGCAGGCCGCACATGGCCGGTCATGGATCACAGGCAACAAACCGGCTGCTGCCGGGCATCAGCGCGGCTGACCTGTCCCTGGCGCGATCGCCACCGACCCACGCACAGGAATAGCCTTGACCCCTGTTTTGGGGCTGAGTATAACCATCGGATAACAAAAAAATCCCGTCACCTGTCCTGTCGACAACTTTCAGCCAGTCACTACGAGGAGGTTTAACATGCACCTGGTGGATCAGATAAAAGCGAAAGCCCGGGCCAACACACAGACCGTTGTTCTGCCGGAAGGGTATGACGACCGCATGCTCGAAGCCGCGGCACAGATCGTCGCGGACCGGCTGGCCAACGTTGTCGTGCTGGGCAATCCTGCCACTCTCGAAGCACGGGCTGCCGAACTGGGCGTGTCTCTCGCCGGGGTGACGCTGATCGAGCCGAAGCAGGCCGCGAAACTGGCCGCCTACACCGACGAACTGGTCGAGCTGCGCAAGAAAAAGGGGCTGTCCCGTGACGATGCCATGTCCCTGCTCACCGCGGAAGACAACCTCTATTTTGCCGCAATGATGGTCCGGCGTGGTGACGCCGGTGGTGCCGTTGCCGGCGCCTCCAACACCACCGGTGACGTGCTGCGCGCCGCGTTCCAGGTGGTCGGTACCGCGGCCGGTATGAAAACCGTTTCCTCGGTGTTTCTGATGGTGACAAAAAACCCGGATTTCGGCGAGAACGGAGTGCTGTGTTTTGCCGATTGTGCGGTCAATCCCAACCCCGATGCCCAGGCCCTGGCGGAAATTGCCGTCAGCACCGCAGCCAGCTGCAAGAGCTTCCTGGGGGTCGCTGCGCGGGTTGCCATGCTCAGCTTTTCGACCAAGGGCAGTGCCGCGCACGGCGACTGCGACAAGGTGCTGAGCGCCCTGGAGATTGCCAGAAAACTGGCGCCGGAGCTGGCCATTGATGGAGAACTGCAGGCAGATGCCGCCCTGCTTCCCAAGGTCGGTGAAAAGAAAGCCCCGGGCTCCAGCGTTGCCGGACGGGCAAACACCCTGATTTTCCCCGACCTCGATGCCGGCAATATCGGTTACAAACTGGTTGAGCGCATTGCCGGGGCTGAAGCCGTTGGCCCGATCATCCAGGGGCTGGCCAAGCCGGTCAACGATCTGTCCCGCGGATGTTCGGTCGACGATATCGTCAGCGTCGCGGCGATTACCGCAGTACAGGCCCAGGGTTGAAGGTTGATCCAGGCCTCACAGGCAAGCGGCCATGATCCAGCTTTACAACGTGACCAAGAGATACAGCCGTGATTCGATAGCGGTTGACGATCTGACCCTGCGCATTGAAAAAGGGGAGTTTGTCTACGTCACCGGCGCCTCCGGCGCCGGTAAGACGACCTTCCTGCGTCTGCTCTACGCCGCCGAGCGTCCGTCGCGCGGACAGATTCTCATCGATCGACAGAATGTCACGCGGATCAGCAGTCATCAGATTCCCTATCTGCGTCGCAAGATCGGCGTCGTCTTTCAGGACTTCAAGCTGTTGCAGAGCAGGTCGGTGTTCGAAAATGTCGCTTTCGCCCTGGAAGCCCAGGGGAAAAAGCGCTTCGAAGTGAGCAAAAAGGTCTACCAGGCCCTCAAGGAAGTCGGCCTTGAACATCGTCTGCAGCGCAAGCCCCAGGAATTGTCCGGCGGGGAACAGCAGCGTATCGCCATTGCCCGGGCCCTGGTGGTGGACCCCCTGATCCTCCTCGCCGATGAGCCGAGCGGCAACCTTGACCAGGAGGTGACCGGCGAGATCATGGAGCTGTTCAAGCGCGCCAACGCCCGCGGCACGACGGTCCTTCTTGCGACCCACGACTACAGCCTGGGCCAGCGTCATCCGCGGCGGGTGCTCACCCTTGCCGAGGGTCGGCTGGTCGGCGATCAGTCGCCGCCGGAGCATTGACCGGTGCCGGAAAGCCGGCGGCACGGATAAAACCCCCACTGTTACGGAGGTTCCAGCAGTGCTGGAAACAATTCGCTACTTTTTCCTGCGCGCCCTGCGCAACATGCGCCAGTGGCCGTTTCTCTGCATGGCAGCGATTCTCACCATGGCGGTGTCCCTGGCCACGGTGGCGACGTTTTTTCTCGTCGTTGTCAATATCGAACAGCTGGCAACGCGCTGGACCGAAGAGATCCAGGTGATCGCCTATCTGAAATCCGCGCCGGCCGCCGCTGCGGTGCCCGACCTGCGCGCCCGCCTCGAAGCCCTCGACGAAGTGGAGCGGGTCACCTACATTGCTCCGGCCGAGGCGATGAAACGCTTCAGGGAAAGTCTCGGCGAGGATGCCAGCCTGCTTCAGGGCATTCGTGAAGACCTGCTGCCGGCGTCCTTCGAAGTGACCCTGCTGCCGGACTTCCGCACCCGGCAGGGGATCGACAGTGTTATCGCCCGGCTCAACGACATCCTGCCGGTGGATGATCTGCGTTATGGGCAGACCTGGCTCGAGCGGTTCAACAATTTTATTTCCATGCTGCGTTTTGTCGGGATGTTTCTCGGCGGGTTTCTGCTCTTTGCCACCCTGTTCATTGTTGCCAACACGATCCGGCTGACTCTCTATGCGCGGCGCGACGAACTTGAAATCATGGCCCTGGTCGGCGCGACGATGCGTTTTATCAAGATTCCTTTCATGCTTGAGGGCGCGATTCAGGGGCTGCTCGGCGGACTTTTGTCCCTGGTTTTTCTGGCGCTCTCCTTTTCCCTGATCATTTCCCGCGGGCTCAACGCCTTCTGGCTGACCCCGACGGATTTTGATCTGCTCTTTCTGACGGCCCCACAGCAGGTTCTTCTCGTTTTCTCCGGGGTCCTCCTCGGCGTGCTCGGCAGTCTTTCGTCGCTGCGGCGTTTCGTTCGACTCTGATGCGCAGCGCAATCCTCCTGTGGCTGGTCGCCAGCTTCCTGATCCTGAGCACTCCCGCCGCGGCCGAAGACCTGCGGCAGCGGCAGCAGCAGCTGGAACAGATCCGTCAACGGATCGACCAGGCGCAGGCCAATCTGCAGGCGCAACGCCAGTCGGAAAATGATATCAGCCGCGATCTGGCGCTGCTCAGCGGCCAGTTGCAGCGTCTCGATCAGCGCATCGCCGAACTGCGCAAGGAGCAGCAAGCCCTTAAAAGAGAGATCGACGGGCAGCAGCAGCAGCTCCGCCGGAGCGAGACGGAGGCCCGGGAGGTCGGCAGACGCCTTGAACAGCGCCTGGTGGCTCTCTACAAGGAGGGAGACAGCGGCCTGCTGAAGATCCTTTTTTCTGCGGAAACGCCGTCGCAACTGATTCAGCAGTATTATTACCTCACCCGGGTGATGGAAAATGATACGGTACTGCTCGACGAATATCGCGAACTGATCACCAGCCAGCAGGAAAAGCTGGCCCGCCTGACGCAGCTGCAGCAACGCCAGAGCAACCTGCTGCAGCAGGAGGAAGCAGAACGGCAGACGGCGGCCTCCACCCGCACATTGCAGGATCGACTGCTGTCACAGGCGAGGTCGGAGAGCAAGAAACTCAAGGCGGAACTGGCCGAGCTGCAGGAGAACGCCAAACAGCTTGGTGCCCTGGTTGATAAGCTCAAGCGCGCTCCACCTCCACCTCCGCCTGCGCCAGCCGCTCGTCCGGGAGAGGTGGTGGATTTTTCCCGGCAGCGCGGCAGCCTCGCCTGGCCCCTCGAAGGGGCAGTGCTGATCAGTTTCGGCACCCAGCGGGACAACAAGCTGGGCACCTTTTTCGAGAGTAACGGCATCGAAATCGCCGCCCGTCCCGGCAGCGAGGTTCGTTCCGTTGCCAACGGTCAGGTTGTTTATGCCGATTTTTTTCGCGGCTACGGCAACCTGCTGATCATCAGTCATGACGGCGGGTACCATACCCTTTACGCCCAGCTCGACCGGATCGACAAGAAAACCGGTGACCGGGTGGCCACCGGCGTGGTGGTCGGCCGCAGTGGCCTCGCCGGACGGGAGAGCATCTATTTTGAAATTCGCCACAACGGTGCGCCGGTCAATCCGCTGACCTGGCTCAAACACTGATAAACAGGAGAGGTTTTATGTCAAGCCGCCACTGGGTGAGCTGTCTGGTTCTGGTTCTGTTGCTGTCGGTCTCCTTCGCGGCGGCCGAGACAGCGCCACTCAACAGCGAAGATGATTATCAGAGTCTGGAACTGCTGACTGACGTGCTGGCGCTGGTACGCAACAACTACGTCGAAGAGGTCTCCGTGGAACAGCTGATCCGGGGTGCCGTTCGCGGGATGCTGGAGACCCTTGATCCGCACAGCAGTTATCTCAATGCGGAGATGTATGAGGACCTCAAGATCGAAACCCACGGGGAATTCGGTGGTGTCGGGATCGAGGTCGCGGTCAGGGACCGGGCGCTGGTTGTTGTTGCGCCCATCGAAAATACGCCGGCCTGCCGTGCCGGCATCCAGCCGGGTGATCGGATTGTCGCCATCGACGGCCGACCGGCCCATGACATCGATATGATGGAAGCGGTGCGGCTCCTGCGTGGCCCGGTCGGTGAGGAGGTCACCCTGTTGCTGCAGCGCGGTGACCGGGCCGAGCCGATCGAGGTGACCCTGGTACGTACCGTGATTATGGTCGAGTCGGTGCGCAGCCGGCTGCTAGATCAGGGGTACGGTTATGTCCGCCTCGTCCAGTTCCAGGAACGCACCGGCACTGACGTTGCCGAGCATCTGGCCCGTCTGCACGCGGACGGTGACCAGCCGCTGCGCGGCCTGGTTCTCGATCTGCGCAACAATCCGGGCGGCCTGCTCGAACAGGCGGTGGCGGTGGCGGATATCTTTCTTGCCGACGGACTGATTGTCTCGACCGCCGGGCGCCATGCGCAGAGTGAACTCTCTTTTCAGGCCCGGACACCGGGGACCGAACCGGACTATCCGCTGGTGGTGCTGATCAACGGCGGCAGTGCCAGTGCTGCGGAGATTGTCGCCGGCGCCCTGCAGGACCATGGGCGCGCGGTCATTCTGGGGGAACAGAGTTTCGGCAAGGGGTCGGTGCAGACGATCATTCCGCTGGCCGATGACTCCGGGTTGCGCCTGACGACGGCCCGTTATTACACCCCCTCCGGTCGTTCCATCCAGGCCCTGGGGATCACCCCGGATATCTTTGCCCCCCAGGTTTCCCTGGCGCAGGTGTCTGGTGTATCTTCAATGCGGGAACAAGATCTGGCCAAACATTTTCCAGCAGCGTCAGCCGCGCCGACAGAGCCTGGTGAGATGTCCCCGGACACAGGGGAGGATGAAACCCAGGCCGGTGACTACCAGCTGCAACGAGCCCTCGATCTGCTCAAGGGCTTCAGCCGCTTCAGCCATAAGGCGGCACCATAATCATACTGCCGGCGCGGGGCAGGGGGGTGGCCGTTTGAGTCGCCGTTTCCCTGTCTTGCCGCCATGAACATGACAGAATGTTCTTTACGTCCACACGGAAAGTTATCGAGTTACCATGTCTCCTCCGCGAAAAAAACCGCCGGTGAAAAAAAAGCCCCGGGTGCCCAGGAAAAAGCCGCTCAGCCAGCCGGCACGGGTTCTTCTGGCCAGCGCTTTTCTGGTTCTGTTTGTCGTTGTGAGCCTGTTAACCCTGGTGCAGTTGCGTGACCGGCTCCAGGCTCCTGCGCCGCCGCTGGTTTATGAAGAGCCGGAGGAACACGTTCCGCCGCCGGTGAGCGCCACCTATGAAGATGTCTACCGGCTGATTGACCTGCAGCTGATCAGCGGCCCCGAGTCATTGGGATGGCGCCGCCTGTCGTCGCAGGGGGATGTCGACGTGCGCGAGATCTTCGGCAATTTTCCTGCGGCCATGCGCCTGACCGAGCTGGCCCGGTATATCCAGTCCAGCCGCAGCCCGGCACGTTTGCAGGTTCTCGAGCGGGACGGGGTGATTCAGCTCTACTGGGAGGATCAGCTGCGCCTGAAGCTGGTTTATCATCCGCCCCTGGAACCTCCAGCCGAACAGCGCAGCAAGGTCGCCATTATCATGGATGACCTCGGGGTTTCCCTCGCTACCCTGCAGCAGGTTATCGACCTGGGACTGGCCATCACCCCGGCGATTCTGCCCGGGACCGAACGGGCCAGCGCTTCGGCGGCGTTGCTGCGCAAGTCGGGACGTGAATTCATGATCCATATCCCAATGGAGCCGCGCAGCTATCCTGCGATCAACCCGGGAGCGGATGCCCTGCTGCTGCACCACACGGAGCAGGAGATCCGCCGCTCCATGAACGAATTTTTGACGCTGGTACCCGGAGCCGTCGGCGCCAACAACCATATGGGCTCTAGCTACACGGAACACTCCGCACCGATGCGTGTCGTTCTCGATGAACTGAAACGTCACGAACTGTTTTTTATCGACAGCCTGACGATCAACAGCTCCGTCGCCTTTGCCGAGGCCCGCAAGCTGGGACTGCCGACGGCCGCCCGGGACATCTTTCTTGATAACCGCGAGGAGGTCCCTTACATTCGTGAACAGTTGCGCAAGATGGTCCGCCTGGCCCAGTCGCGGCGCCAGGTGATCGCCATCTGTCACCCCTACCCGGAGACCCTTGAGGCGATCCGTCTGGAGAAGGACTGGTTGCTCGCCCAGGGGGTGGATTTTGTGCCGGCGTCACAGATGGTGCGACGCTATGCCGAGCTTTAGGCTTCTCTGGCTCTCCCGCGGCCTCCCGTCAAGCCGGGACCCCGGAGTCCTGCCTCGGTCAACGGCAGTGAAGTGGATAAGATGATGTGGTTTTTTGCCGTTTACAAAAAGGATGCACGTGTCAGCTAGTCGCGCCGCAACGGAACTGGTCGGGGTCACCGAACTTGTCAGCGCCCTGCAGGATCTCATTGAGGACAATTTTCTTCAGGTGCTGGTCCAGGGGGAGTTGAGCAACCTGTCGCGGCCGCTTTCCGGCCATCTCTACTTTACCCTCAAGGACAAGACGGCGCAGATACGCTGCGCCATGTTCCGCAGCCACGCCAGGCTGTTGGACACAGCGCCGGTGGAGGGAACCGAGGTGGTCTGCCGCGGCCGGGTGTCCGTGTATCCGCAGCGCGGTGACCTGCAGCTGATCGTCGAAGGGCTTGAACCGGCCGGTATCGGCAGCCTGCAGCAGGCGTTCGAGGAAGTCCGCGCGCGGCTCGAGCAGGAAGGACTTTTCGATGCCGGGCGCAAGCAGGCATTGCCCGCGTTTCCGAGCACCATCGGGGTGGTCACCTCGGCGAGCGGTGCGGCGATCAGGGATATCCTGCAGATTCTTGAGCGGCGGGCGATCGGTGTCTCGGTGCTGTTGCGGCCGGTGCGGGTGCAGGGGGAGGGCGCGGCGGCAGAGATTGCCGCGGCCATCGCCGAGCTCAATAGTGAAGCAGACGTCGATGTGCTGATCGTCGGTCGCGGAGGCGGTTCAAAAGAGGATCTCTGGGCCTTCAACGAAGAGATTGTCGCGCGTGCGATTGCCGCTTCGCGACTGCCGGTGATCTCTGCGGTGGGCCATGAGACCGATGTGACGATTGCCGACCTGGTTGCCGATCTGCGTGCGCCAACCCCCAGTGCCGCCGCGGAACTGGTCGTGCGCAATCGCCTGGACCTGGAACGGCACCTTGACCAGCTGGTCCTGCGCCTTGGCCGGCAGATGCAGTGGCAGGTGAACCTGCTGCGCAGTCGTCTCGACGGGCTGGAAAAGCGGTTGAAATCACCGGTTGACAGGTTGCGCCAGCAGGATCAACAGCTGCGCCAGTTACAGCAGCGTCTCGTCCGTGCCATGTTGCGTCACCAGGAGCAGCAGCAGCACCGTTACCGCCTGTTGCGCGAGCGGCTGCAGGCCCTTTCTCCCACCGCCGTCCTGGCACGCGGTTATGCCATTGTCCAGTGCGGGCAGCAGGTGATCATGGCGGGGGACCAGGTTGCCTGCGGCGATGAACTGAAAATCACCCTGGCACAGGGTGGTCTGCGGGCCAGGGTCACGGACCGCCACGGCGGCAACGGTGAAGATTCTGCTGCCGGCTCTTGACGGCAGCCCGACGGGCTGTTGATAATCAGTATTTCATTGGATGGAACAGGAAACGACCATGGCGAAAAAAAACGGATTTGAAGCGTCTCTGGGCAAACTGGAAGAAGCGGTCGAACAACTCGAGTCGGGGGAACTGCCGCTGGAAAAGGCTCTCGAGGTGTTCAGCGCCGGCGTCAAGGAGGCCGAGCGTTGTCGCGCGTCGTTGCGCGCGGTTGAACTCAAGGTGGAACAGCTGGTCAGGCAGGGGGACAGCAGCCTGCAGCGGGAACCTTTTGATGGGCAGTGACGCGCGGCAGCTGCAGCAGTACCTGCAGGAACGCATCGCGCTGATCGATGCACGTCTTGACCAGTACCTGCCCGCGACGCAGATCCGTCCGGCGCGGCTGCATGAAGCGATGCGTTATTCGGCCATGGCGGGCGGCAAGCGGATTCGTCCGGTCCTGTTGCTGGCCGCCTGTGATGCCGTTGGCGGTGATCTGGAGAACGCCCTGCCGGCCGCCTGTGCCATCGAGATGATCCACAGTTACTCGCTGATTCACGACGACCTGCCGGCCATGGATGATGATGATCTGCGCCGCGGCCGGCCAACCAACCATCGCGTTTATGGTGAGGCAACGGCGATTCTTGCCGGAGATGCCCTGTTGACAGAGGCCTTCATTCTGCTGAGCCGGCCTGACGTCTGGAGCGGCGTGACGGCAGAGCAACGCGTTGAAGTGATCCACCTGCTGGCGAAAAGTGCCGGCACCCGCGGCATGGTCGGCGGTCAGATGGTTGACATGGACGTCGAGGGGACAACCATCGATCTGCCCCTGCTCGAATACATCCACACCCGCAAAACCGGCGCCCTGATTCATGCCGCGGTCGAGGCCGGAGCCATCCTTGGCGGCGCGGATGCCCAGCAGCGAGAGGCCTTGCAGCGTTATGCTGCTGCTGCCGGGCTGGCTTTTCAGATTGCTGACGATATACTGGACATTGTTGCCGAACAGGATCGTCTCGGCAAGGCGACCGGCAGCGACGTGAAGCGCGGCAAAGCGACCTATCCCGCTTTGCTTGGCCTGACCGAGGCACGCCGCCGGGCGGCCGATCTGCACGAGGTGGCTCTGCGGGCGCTGGATATTTTTGGTGACGAGGCGCGTTTTCTGCGTGAGATCGCCAGCTACATTGTCGATCGATCCCACTGACGTCAGCCACCGGTTCCAGCTGGGCCGGCATACGGAATGCATCGGTGTAAAGGAGTACAGATGGAGAAGCTGCTGCCCCAGATACAGTCGCCGGAACAGCTCAGACAGCTCGACAGGAAGCATCTGCCGCAGTTGGCCCGCGAACTGCGTGAACAGATCGTCACCACGGTTGCTGCGAATGGCGGTCACCTGGGCAGCTCCCTCGGGGTGGTCGAGCTGACCATTGCCCTGCACCGGGTGTTCCATTCCCCCGCCGACCGGATTATCTGGGATGTGGGTCACCAGGCCTATGCTCACAAGCTGCTGACCGGCCGCCAGGAGCAGTTTGCCTCCCTGCGCCAATGGCAGGGGCTGAGCGGCTTTCCCAAGCGCAAGGAGAGCGTTCATGACGCCTTCGATGTCGGGCACTCGAGCACGTCCGTGTCGGCCGCCCTTGGCATGGCCGCGGCGGGCGATATCCTCGGTGCGGATGATTGCATCGTTGCGGTTATCGGTGACGGCTCGCTGACCGCCGGCATGGCCTTTGAGGCTCTCAATCATGCCGGCCATCTGAAGCAGAAGATGATCGTCATCCTCAATGACAACGAAATGTCGATTTCGCGCAATGTCGGAGCCCTGTCCTCCTTCATGAGCCGCAAAATGACATCCGACACCTTTATCCGTTTCAAAAAGGAAACGGAAAACCTGCTCAAGCACATTCCCGGAATCGGCCGCGATCTGGTCGGCCTGGCCAAGCGCGCGGAAGAATCCCTCAAGGGCTTCATGACGCCGGGCATGCTCTTCGAGGGGTTTGGTTTTGATTATTTCGGTCCGCTCGACGGGCACAATATGGATGATCTGACCGAGACCCTGCAGAATGTCGCGCAGATCAAGGGCCCGGTGCTGCTGCATATCCTGACCAAAAAAGGGCGCGGCTACGAACCGGCGGAAAAGGACCCCCCGCGTTTCCACGGGGTCGGTCCCTTCAATCGCGAAACCGGTGAGGTTCCTGCCGCACCCCCCGGCAGCCCGCCGTCCTACACTGCGGTGTTTGGCCGGACCCTGGTCGATCTGGCCGGCGCGGATGAGCGGATTGTCGCGATCACCGCCGCCATGGCCGAGGGCACCGGACTGAAACCCTTCGCTGCCGCCTATCCGCAGCGCTTCTTCGACGTCGGCATCGCCGAACAGCATGCGGTGACCTTCGCCGCCGGCCTGGCAACCCGGGGCCTGCGTCCCGTCGTGGCGATCTATTCCACCTTCATGCAGCGCGCCTATGACCAGGTCCTCCATGATGTCTGCCTGCAGAATCTGCCGGTGACCTTTGCCCTTGACCGTGGCGGGCTGGTCGGTGCCGACGGTCCCACCCACCATGGTGCCTTTGATCTCTCCTTCCTGCGTTCGATTCCCAACATGACCCTCGCCGCGCCGCGCGATGAGGTGGAATTGCAGCGCCTGATGAAAACCGCCAGCCTCTTTGACGGGCCCTTCGCCTATCGCTATCCGCGCGGCCAGGGAGCGGGGCTGGAGCTGCCGGCGACGCTTGAGCCTCTGCCCATCGGCGAGGGGGAGTTGCTGCGTGAGGGGAGGGATGCCCTGGTCATTGCTGTCGGCTCGATGGTTGGCGAGGCATTAGATGCCGCCACGGAACTGGCCGCTGAAGGGATCGATGTCGCCGTTCTTGACGCGCGCTTCATCAAGCCCCTCGACCGTCACCTGATCCTGTCGCTGGCCGAAACGGCGAGGCTGGTTGTGACGATGGAGGAGAATGTCCTGCAGGGGGGATTCGGGGCCGCCGTTCTCGAACTCCTTGGCGACGCCGGCGTGCTCGTCCCGGTGATTCGTCTTGGCATCCCCGATCAGTTTGTTGAACAGGGCTCACAGGCACAGCTGCAGGAGAGTATCGGGCTCAATGCCCGTGCCCTGGCCGCACGGATCCGCCAGGCGCTCGACAGGAAGGAAGGGAAGCTGTCCGTCGGCTGACCAGTTCGCGACAGCTGCTGCCGTCAGCTGCGCTCGAGGTAGCGTGCCGCCCAGGTGGCAACCAGTTCCCCGACGTAGAGGGCGTCCGCGGTTCTGCTCAGCAGGTGGTCGGTATGGTCGAGGCTGACGAAGGATTTGGGGTGGCGCGCGGCCTGGTAGATGAGCCGGGCGTTATCAATGGCGACAACGGGATCCTCCGGCGCATGCAGCACCAGCAGCGGCCGTCCCAGGTTTCTGATCCGCTCTGCGGAGCGGTGGCTGGCCAGATCGTGAATGAATTGTGCGCCGATGGTGAAGGTGCGGCCGGCAATCTCTACCTGCGCCGCACCGGTTGTTTCGATATCCGTCAGGGCATCCTTGAACAGGTGACGGACATGCTGCGGATCAAAAGGCGCGGCGATCGTGACCACCGCCCGCACCTCAGCAAGCTGCGCCGCCGCCTGCAGCACTGCCGCCCCGCCGAATGAATGCCCGATGAGGATTGCCGGCGGCTGATGTTCCTGCGTCAGCCAGCGGGCAGCGGCGAGCAGATCATCGACGTTGGAACTCAAACTCGAATCAGCGAAATTTCCCTGACTCTCCCCCAGCCCGGTAAAATCGAAGCGCAGCACCCCCATCCCCTTGCCGGTCAGGCCCTTGCTCATATGGCGCATCGACTTGAGGCTCTTGCCGCAGGTAAAACAGTGGGCAAAGAGGACCCATGCCAGGGGACGATCCTGCGCCGGTTGATCGATGATTCCGGCCAGCTGATGACCGCTGTTCGGGTTAACAAAGGTGATGCGCCTGCTGTCCATCTGCGCCTCCGGCTGATCTCTTTTACTGCGGTTCCGACGCGCGCAATCTGCCGCTACAAATCGTCAGTGAAAAAGTGAACATTGCGTGACTTTTGAGTCAATTTATTTTATACGGTAGCGACAGGTTTCAATCAAGGAGAGCTGCCCATGGCGCGAAAGATATTTATTGCTGCAACCGGAATGAACAGCGGCAAAACCACGACCAGTCTGTCGCTGATGCATATGGCCCTGCGCAAATACAAGCGCGTCGGTTTTATCAAGCCGATTGGCCCCAAGCCGGTCGCCTTTGCCGGTCAGATGGCGGACAAGGACGCCGTGCTGATGGCGCGTTATTTCGGTCTCGAGGCGGATCTGCCGCTGATGTCCCCCTTTGTCCTGAAGCCGGGGGACACCCGGCGGGTGATGGATGGGACCCTGTCGCGCGAGGAGATCAGCGCGAAAATGTTCGGCGCCATCGAGGCGCTTGACGCCAAGAACGACTTTCTCATCATCGAGGGGGCCGGCCACACCGGTGTCGGGACCCTGTGGGGCTGCAACAATGCACAGATCGCCCGCACCGTCGGGGCGACGGTGCTGCTGGTGACCGGCGGCGGACTGGGCAACGTGGTTGACACGGCCCAGGTCAATCTTGCCCTGTTCCAGAAGGAGCGCGCGCGGGTCAGGGCGATCCTGGTCAACAAGATCATTCCGAAAAAGCGGGAGCAGACCCTGAAATATCTCGAGATGGCCTTTGCCGGCGAGAACCTCAGCGTGCTGGGCGGCTTCAACTACCAGCCGATTCTCGCCAATCCGACCCTGCGGCGCATCGCCGGCGTGCTCGATATCGAGCTGCACGCCAATCCGGATCAGGCCCAGCGCATCATTCATAATGTCCAGATCGGTGCGGCGTCGGCGCAACGGGTGGTGGAACTGCTCAAGGACTCAACCCTGGTGATCGTCAACAGCAGCCGCGATGAGCTGCTCGTGACCCTCTCCAACCTCTATCAGCTTGATGAATACCGCTCCAAGATCGCCGGCATCATCATCCCCGGTGTGGGGGAGATCAGCCACATTACGAAGAAGATTGTTGCCAGCAGCGGGATTCCCTACATGCGCGCCGGCAGCACCTCTTCGCGGGTTTTCGAAATCATCAGCGACGATGTTTCGAAGCTCACTGTTGAAGACAGCCATAAATTGAAACTGATTACCGAACTGGCCGAAAAGAGACTGAACTTTGATGAAATCGACAATCTGCTCGATGATTAACGGGGGAACTGATGCTGATTCGCGTTCGCTATAAGGATGGCCGCATTGACCTGGCGCCATCTGAAACCCTTGATGAAATGATCGCCATGAGCGAGATAGATCCCTTCGAGGATCTCTCCGGCTGGGTCGTGCTGGGTCAGGACCCGGTCCGCAGTACCCTGCGTGGCCGTTATTCCGGCCAGAACTGGCCGCTTAAACGCTGATCCGCCGTGTCGCCGCCGGGCGCGGCATGGATTACCAGAAAGAATCGTCGTTACAGGCAACAGGATGACATCTTCCCCCCGCTTTGCGCCCCAGTTGCAGATCGAGGACTGGGGCCTGATCGATTATCACCAGGCGTTTAACCGTCAGGCCGAGATGGTTGCTGCGCATCTGCGCGGCGAGCGGCGTGATACCCTGGTGCTTGCCGAGCATCCCGCCACCGTCACCCTGGGCCGCCGCGGCAGTGCCGCCGATCTGCGCCGGGGGGCGGCAGCGCTGGACAACCAGGGGGTCGTGCTGCAACAGGTCAATCGTGGCGGCCTGGCGACGGCGCACGAACCGGGTCAGCTGGTCGTTTACCCGGTCCTGGCGCTGCCGGTTCACGATCTCCGCCAGTTTTCCCGACAGTTTCTTGACTGCGTCGTTGCCCTGCTGGCGGACTACGGGGTCACCGGCGAGCTCAAGAGCGGCGCCCCCGGGGTCTGGGTGAACGGGGCCAAAATCTGCAGCTTCGGCATCGCCCTGAAAAAATGGGTCAGCTCCCATGGCATCGCTCTCAATCTGAATAACAGCCTGCAGACCTTTGATCTGATCATCCCCTGCGGTGTTCCAACGGAAAGACTCACCTCCCTGGCCGGCGAGCTGGGGGAGCCGGTCGATCTTGACCTGGTCAAGCAGCAGTTTGTCGCGCACTTTTGTGCCGGCTTCGGCTACCAGCCGGTTTATTAGCGGCCCACCGGTCGTTCGGCACACGCAGCACCCTTTGCAGCTCCCGTTGCGATGCTTTTCCTCTATGGAGATGGCTGATGGCAAACCTGTCAGGAAAAACCCTGTTCATTACCGGAGCCAGCCGCGGAATCGGTCTGGCCGTCGCGTTGCGGGCAGCGGCCGACGGTGCGAACATTGTCGTTGCGGCCAAAACCACGGTGGAACAGCCGCAGCTGCCGGGGACGATCTACAGCGCGGCGGAGCAGATCCGCGCGGCGGGAGGGCAGGCCCTGCCCCTGGCCGTGGATATCCGCGATGAGGCGCAGCTGCAGGCGGCCATAGCGGAGACGGTGCGGACCTTTGGCGGGATCGATATCCTGGTCAACAATGCCAGTGCCATTTTTCTTGCCGGCACCCTGGCCACGCCGCTGAAACGCTTTGACCTGATGCAGCAGGTCAATGTCCGCGGGGCGTGGCTGGCCAGCCAGCTCTGTCTGCCCCATCTGTTGCAGGCGGACAATCCGCAGATTCTGACCTTCGCCCCGCCCGTCAACCTTGCGCC
>JAWOIX010000047.1:0-12553 GCA_046484405.1 Pelovirga sp. | reverse complement strand
CCGGTGACATGGAAACGGTAGTCGCTGCCGAATGCGGCCAGCGGGGGAACATCGCCATAGGAGGTGTCGTAGGGCTTGTATTGCTCGGGCGCAACACTCGGACCGGTGCGATCGATCACGTCAAGTTCGCCCGGCTCGGGGAAGACAATGCGCTCACGCATATGTCCGACGATTTCATCGAAGAGCACCTGAACCGGCATGCGATATTTTTCGGCCAGGTTGAAAGCGCGCACGGTTTCGGAGAAAATCTCCTGACAGGACGACGGGCAGACCGCGATGGCAGCATGGTCACCGTGGGTTCCCCAGCGTGCTTGCATGACATCGGACTGACCAGGGCCGGTCGGCATACCGGTGGAGGGGCCGCCGCGCATAACATTGACGATGACACAGGGCACTTCCGCGATGCAGGCATAACCGATCAGTTCCTGCTTCAGGGACACACCCGGTCCCGAGGTCGCGGTCAGCGCCTTGGAGCCGGCCAGGGAAGCACCGATGACCGACGCCATCGCGCCGATTTCGTCTTCCATCTGGATAAACTTACCGCCGATTTTCGGAAGTTCGCCTGCCATCACTTCCGCAACCTCGGTAGAGGGAGTAATTGGATAGCCGCCGAAGAAATTACATCCGGCGTAAAGTGCGCCATGGGCGCAAGCCTCGTTCCCCTGTAAAAGAGCTACTTTTTTTGCCACGAACCGACCTCCTCTAGCTATGACAGCTTGTGAACTTTAATGGCGAAGTCAGGACAACGCAACTCGCACTGATTACATGCAATACAGGCATCGGCGTTGGCAACCCTGACAACAAATGCATCCATCTCCAGAACCTTTGTAGGACAGAACTCTACGCAGATGCTGCAGCCTTTACAGTATGCTTCGATGATTTCAATCTCCGCTTTCGCGCTCATGAGCGATTTTCTCCTTTACACTATGGTGACTGTCGACGAACAGCTATTCAAAACGGCGGAATGCTAACACAAGCGGCGAATAGACGCCAGCAAAATATCTGCCCATCCGAACGCTTTAAATTTACGCACAAACAATAGGTTAGGATCTTTATCAGAGAATTGACACGTTTTTGCGGATGGACGAAAAAAGCCATTCCAACATGCCTTGAGGGATTTTAGCCGGGAGGGAGCGATGACGCATCTCCGGACCGCTCCGGCGCAGGGCACGCACGACAGCTGACAGCCAGCAACAACATTTCGATTCAACCAAAGAACCTAAAACAGAAGGGCAGCCGGAATGACTGCCCTTCCATAGTCCGAGCAAAGAGACAGAATCAGAGATTCATACTGCCGACAAGTTCCTTGACCGCGGCGACGGAATTGTCCATCAGGGCCTGCTCTCCGGCATCCAGTTTGAGTTCGATGATCTTCTCGACGCCGCCGGCACCCAGCACACAGTGAACGCCAACGTAGAAGTTGTCGACCCCGTACTCACCCTGCAGCAGGGCACAGGTGGGCAGAACGCGCTTCTGATCCTTGAGCACCGATTCGGCCATGGCAACCGCCGAAGAGGCCGGGCTGTAGAACGCGCTGCCGTTTCCAAGCAGCTTGACGACTTCGCCGCCGGCATTCTTGGTCCGCTCAACCATGGCGGTCATGACTTCCTGGGCCTTGGCGGCATCACCATACTTCTGCTCCAGCAGCTCCATCACCGGGATACCGGCGACGTTGGCATAGCGCACCAGCGGGACCATGGTATCACCGTGGCCACCGAGGGTGATGGCGGTGACGTCCTTGACCGACACGCCGAGTTCCCAGGCGATGAAAGCGGCGAAACGGGCAGAGTCAAGCACACCGGCCTGGCCACAGACACGCTCCGGCGGGAAGCCGGTGACCTTCTGACACAGGGTGACCATCGCGTCGAGGGGATTGGAGATGACGATGACGAATGCATTCGGCGCGTTGTCACGGATACCTTCGGCAACCGAGGTCATGATTTTCGAGTTGACCCCGATCAGATCGTCGCGGCTCATGCCAGGCTTGCGCGGCAGGCCGGCGGTGACGATGACGATATCGGCACCGGCGATATCCTTGTAGTTGTTGGTCCCGGTGACGCTGACGTCAAAACCGTCAACCGGTGAGGCCTCGGCGATGTCAAGCGCTTTTCCCTGGGGCATATTTTCAACGATATCGAACAGCACGACATCACCCAGTTCGCGCAGGGCGCAAAGTTGTGCCAGTACGCCACCAATCTGTCCACCACCGATCAGAGCAATTTTTGGTCTCGCCATTTTCTTCTCTCCTTGATTTGTGAATATCAGTATTTCATTAAGCCGGGGCGACCGGCGCCCCGGCTCTGCCAGTTGGGTTAACGCCTGCAATCACATTGCGTCGATGATTGCGTTCAGCGTTGCACTCGGGCGCATCTCTTTTTCCGCCTTGACCGGATCAGGGCGGAAATAGCCGCCGATGTCCACCGGACGACCCTGGGCCGCAATCAGTTCGGCGTCGATCTTCTCGGCGTTGTCGGTCAGCTGCTTGGCAACCGGGGTAAAACGCGCCTTGAGCTCCTGGTCCTTGCTCTGGGCCGCCAGCGCCTGCGCCCAGTAGAGGGTCAGGTAGAAGGTGCTGCCACGGTTATCCAGTTCGTTGACCTTGCGGGAAGGCAGCTTCTGGTTTTCCAGGTAGGTCCCGATGGCTTCGTCGAGGGTTTCGGCCAGCACCTTCGCCTTGGCGTTGTCGTAGTTTTTCGCGACCAGCTCGAGGGAAGGAACCAGGGCGCAGTACTCACCCAGGGAATCCCAGCGGGTATGGCCCTCTTTGAGGAACTGCTGAACGTGCTTGGGAGCGGAACCACCGGCGCCGGTTTCAAACAGTCCACCGCCGGCAAGCAGCGGAACGATGGAGAGCATCCGCGCGCTGGTTCCCAGCTCGAGAATCGGGAACAGGTCGGTGAGATAGTCACGCAGCACGTTGCCCGTTGCCGAAATGGTGTTCAGGCCCTTGCGGATCCGCTCAAGGGAGAACTTCATCGCTTCAACCGGGGGCATGGTGTGGATCTCGAGGCCGGCCGGGTCAAATTCGGGCAGATAGGCGTTGACCTTCTTGATCAGTTCGGCATCGTGGCCACGCTTGGCATCGAGCCAGAAAATGACCGGCTCGCCCGACTCGCGGCAGCGTTCCACTGCAAGGCGGACCCAGTCCTTGATCGCCACATCCTTGGTCTGGCAGGCACGGTAGATATCACCCTTCTCGACCTTCTGCTCGAGCAGGGTCGTCCCGGCGGCATTGACGATGCGGATGGTGCCGGCCGCCGGAGCCTCGAAGGTTTTGTCGTGGGAACCGTACTCTTCCGCCTTCTGCGCCATCAGGCCGACGTTGGAAACGCTCCCCATGGTGGCCGGGTTGAACTGGCCATGACGCTTGGCGTCTTCGATGATTTCACCGTACATGGTGGCATAGCAGCGATCGGGGATCATCGCGATGGTGTCCTGCAGTTCATCCTGGAGGTTCCACATTTTGCCGCCGTCGCGGACGACGTTGGGCATCGACGCATCGACGATGACATCGTTGGGAACATGCAGGTTGGTGATCCCTTTGCGCGAATCGACCATGGCCAGCGCGGGACGGGTGGCGTAGCAGGCGTTGATGTCTGCTTCGATCTCGGCCTTTTTGTCCGCCGGCAGCTTGTCGAGCTTGGACAGAACGTCGCCGAGGCCGTAATTCGGATTGGCGCCGATTTCCTTGAGGGTCGCCGCATGCTTGTCCAGCGCGTCCTTGAAGTAGACGCTGACGGCATGGCCGAACATGATCGGGTCGGAGATTTTCATCATCGTCGCTTTCAGGTGCAGCGACAGCAGGACCTTCTTCTGCTTGGCTTCCTCGATCGTCTCGGCAATGAACTTGCGCAGGGCGGCAACGTTCATCACCGAGCAGTCAAGCACTTCACCGGGCAGCAGGGCGAGGCCGCTTTTCAGCTCCTTGACGCTGCCGTCGGCACCGACGAACTCGAACTTGACCGTATCGGCCTGACTCATGGTCAGCGACTTTTCCGAAGCGTAGAAATCACCGTCGGCCATGTGGGCCACGCGGCACTGGGACACTTCGGGCCAGGGCTGCATCATCTTGTGGGGATTCTTCTGGGCAAACTTTTTCACCGACGCGGCAGCACGGCGATCGGAGTTGCCTTCGCGCAGGACCGGGTTGACCGCCGAGCCGAGAACCTTGGAGAAGCGCTCCTGCAGAACGCGGTCTTCTTCGGTCTTGGCTTCTTCCGGATAACTGGGGATATCGTAACCCTGCTGCTGCAGCTCCTTGATGGTTGCCTGGAGCTGCGGGATGGAGGCGCTGATGTTCGGTAACTTGATGACGTTGGCTTCAGGGGTCTTGACCAGCTTGCCGAGTTCGGCGAGATGATCGGGAACGCGCTGGGCTTCGGTCAGGCGCTCCGGAAAGGTCGACAGAACCCGGCCGGACAGGGAAATGTCGCGTGTCTCGACTTCGATTCCCGTGCCCTTGGTAAACGCCTGCACAACCGGCAGAAAGGCGTAGGTGGCTAATGCCGGTGCTTCATCAATTTCAGACCAGATAATCTTAGCTGCCATTCTTCTCTCTCCTTGAAGTCTTTTTAGTGCCAATAAAATATTATCTATAACCGCGTTATATCCTGCGAATCCCGCACGTCAAAGTGTTGTATACAGTATACAAACAATCCGACGCTGTCAAGGGTCTTCGCGCTTTAGAGTAAGAAATCCCTGAATTTGTTGATGGTGGCATTTTCCACCCGCCCGCAGCGCGGCGGGCAGGAAAAAAAACCCTGTATGGCGGGTTAAAAAAGATCCAGTTCGCGCGCTTCCTGGCGTGCCGCTTCGAGCTCGTCACGATTTTTATCGCGGGGGATGGCGAGGACCTGGCCGGCGGAAATCTCCTGCGGCGCCTTGATCTGGTCACGGTTGGCCCGGTAGATGAGCGGCCACAGCAGGCTGTCGCCATAGACTTCGGGGCGCTCCGCAATGGACGCCAGGGTCTGCCCTGCCTGGACTTCATAGCTCTCGACCGGCTGCGGGTCGGCCGCGGCCGGCTGTTGCACAGGAGCGGGTTTCGGTTCCTGCGTCACGCGCGCCGCGGCGGCGGCCCTGGCGGCGGCGACCTTGCGGCGCTGCTCCTCTTCGGCGCGCAACCGGGCGCTGCGCTCCTCTTCGAGCTGCTGCTGGCGCTGTTGCGCAGCCAGGCGCTCCTCTTCAAGACGCCGGCGTTCCGCTTCGGCCTGGACCCGTTTCGCCCTCTCGGTGATCCGGGTTGCCTCGTCGGCGTAGCGCTGGGCCAGCTCGAGGGTACGGGACGCCGATCGATAGTGGCGCTCGGCGTACTGCTGCTCGGCAGCGGTCAGGGCGCTTCTGGCGAGGGCATATTCGCCCGGCGACCAGGTCTGGGCGCCAATCGCCGCAGCGTGATTCACCTGCTGCCTGGCGTCCTCGAGCGCAACGACCGGCGCCTTGGCGCAGGCGCCAAGGAACACAACCGCACACACCACCAGCAGTAACCCGGCCAGGGCGCCGGCCGATCTCTTTTTGTCAGAATATTCCGGTGCTTCCACTATGATTGCTTTGTCCTCAGCTTGATGCCCAGCTCGCGCAGCTGCTTCTCATCCACGGCGTTGGGAGCATCCGATAGCATACAGGTCGCCTTCTGCGTCTTGGGAAAGGCGATCACGTCGCGAATGGAGTCGGCACCGGTCAGAATCATCATCAGGCGATCCAGACCGAAGGCGATGCCGCCATGCGGCGGGGCGCCATAGTTCAGCGCATCGAGAAGGAAGCCGAATTTCTCCTGGGCTTCCTCTGTGCCGATACCGAGCAGATCGAACATGCGTGACTGTACCGCCTGATCGTGGATCCGGACGCTGCCGCCGCCGACCTCGGAACCGTTGAGGACCAGGTCGTAAGCCTGGGCGCGCACCTTGCCCGGATCCGTGTCGAGCAGGGGGATGTCCTCCTCGAGGGGCGACGTGAAGGGGTGATGAACGGCGACATGGCGTTTTTCCTCGCCATCCCATTCGAGCAGGGGGAAGTCGGTCACCCAGACGAAGCGATACTGGTCCTTGTCCGTCAGACCGAGTTTGTGGCCAAGGTGACCGCGCAGGCGGCCGAGGGCTTCATTGGCGACCGTCCTGGTATCGGCGACGAAGAGGAGCAGATCGTCAACTTCGGCGGCGAGCGCCCGGTTGAGCTGGTCCAGCTCGGCGGCGGAGAAGAACTTGGCGATGGGGGACTGCCAGCCGTCCGCCGTCACCTTGACCCAGGCAAGCCCCTTCGCGCCGTAGATTTTGGCGAACTCGCCGAAACCGTCGAGGTCCTTGCGCGAGAAGCTGGCACCCCCCTTGACGTTGAGCGCCTTGACCAGGCCGCCGGCGGCGGCAACGTCGGCAAACACCTTGAACTGCGAATCGGCGACCTGCCCGGTGAGGTCGACCAGTTCGAGGCCGAAGCGCAGGTCGGGGTTGTCGACACCGAACCGGCGCAGCGCCTCGTCGTAGGTCAGGCGGGCCATCGGCAGGGCCACTTCAATACCGAGGGCCTCCTTGAAAATGGCGGCAATCAGCCCCTCCATCGTCGCAATAACATCATCGCGATTGACGAAACTCATCTCACAGTCGATCTGGGTGAACTCCGGCTGCCGGTCGGCGCGCAGGTCTTCGTCACGGAAACATTTGACAATCTGGAAATAACGGTCAAAGCCGGAGACCATCAGCAGCTGCTTGAACAGCTGGGGAGACTGGGGCAGTGCGTAAAAGAGGCCGTTATTGACCCGGCTCGGGACCAGGTAGTCGCGCGCGCCTTCCGGCGTACTCTTGGTCAGCACCGGGGTTTCCACCTCGATGAACCCCTGCCCGTCGAGATAGGTCCTGACCGTTCTGGCGACCAGGTGACGCATCATCAGGTTGCGCTGCAGGGCTGGACGACGCAGATCGAGGTAGCGATACTTCAGGCGGATATTTTCCGCGACCTCGGTGAACTCGTCGATCATGAAGGGAGGCGTTTCGGAACGGTTGAGGATGAGGAACTCACTGACCTCGATCTCGACGTCACCGGTCTTCATGCGCGGATTGACAGTGCCTTCCGGACGCGCCGAAACGGTCCCCCTGGCGGCGACGACATATTCGTTACGCACCTGCTCCGCCTTGCCGTGGGAGACGGCGTCACGATCGGGATCAAGGGCCAGCTGGACGATCCCGTCGCGGTCCCGCAGATCAATGAAGATCAGGCCGCCATGATCGCGCCGTCGCTGCACCCACCCCATCAGGCAGACCTCACGTCCGATCATTGCCGCGGTAAGTTCGCCACACCGATGAGACCGCTTCCAGGCTCCAAGTTTGTCGTTTTGCACAATGCCTCCAGAATACGCCGTCAGGCTTTTAAGTAGGGTTATGACCAGCCGTAAATTATATAAATCCCGCCGGCCGGCGGTCAAGCACAAGTCTTCGTTTCAGTCGGGTTTTTCCATCAGGACCGGCAGCAGGGAGTCGAGCCGGACCAGCGTCTGGCTGCTGTCTGCCATGGTTTTCAGCTGGGCCGTGCCGCTGCGCAGTTCTTCATCACCAAGAATCAGGGTGTGCCGCGCACCGAGCTTATCCGCGCGCCGCATCTGTGCCTTGAGGCTCTTGCCCTGGTAATCCATCTCGACGCGCAGCCCTGCCCCCTGCAGCTGTGACATCAGCACAAAGGCCCGGGTGGCGGCCTCCTCGCCGAGGGCGGCAATGAACAGCAACGGCCCTGTCGCCGGGCGCTCGCGTCCGGCCAGCATCAGCACCAGCCGCTCGAGACCGATGGCGAAGCCGATGCCCGGCAGGGCCGGCCCGCCGAGGCTCTCGATGAGGCCGTCATAACGTCCGCCGGCGGCAACCGCGTTCTGCGAACCAAGCTGATCGGTCACCAGTTCAAAGGTGGTGCGCACGTAGTAATCGAGGCCGCGGACCATCCGCGGGTTGACGGAAAACGGCACCTCAAGCAGCGCCAGGTACTGCTTCACCGCGCCGAAGTGGCTGTCGCATGCGCCACAGAGGTGTTCGATCACCGCCGGGGCGGCGGCCGTCGCGCTGCGGCAGCCCTCGACCTTGCAGTCAAGCACCCGCAGGGGGTTGCTCTGATAGCGCCGCTGACATTCACTGCAGAGCTGCTCGAGGCGCTGTTCCAGAAAGCTGATCAACTGCTGGCGGTAAGCGGGGCGGCAGGCCGGGCAGCCGAGGGAGTTGATCTCAAGGGACACCGCGGTAATCCCGATATGGGTAAAGTAATGGTGCAGCATGCGCAGCACCTGGGCGTCGATCTTGGCATCCTCAACGCCGATCGCCTCGGCGCCGATCTGGTGGAATTGCCGGTAGCGCCCTTTCTGCGGCCGCTCATAGCGGAACATCGGCCCGATGTAGCAGAGCTTGGTGACCGGATCGAGGCTGGCCAGGCGGTTCTGGATGAAAGAGCGCATGACCGGTGCCGTTCCCTCGGGACGCAGGGTCAGTGAATTGTCACTCTTGTCGGCAAAGGTATACATCTCCTTTTCGACGATGTCCGTCGTTTCACCGATGGAGCGACAGAAGAGTTCCGTCTTCTCAACAACCGGCGTGCGGATTTCGCTGTAGCCGTACAGGCCAAAGATGTCACGGGCGCTCTGCTCAAGAAACTGCCACAGGTCGACCGCATCGGGCAGAATATCGTTCATCCCTTTGATTCCGGTAATACTCAAAACCATATCCTTTCATTTGAAGCCGGCGCTGTTGACCACAGTGGATTTTTCTGCACAATTATGCCAGCCGCTGAACATACTCCATTTTCTGGTTGACGGAAAGAGGGAAGAGGCGGACAGGAATTTAAATACGAAGAGCAGAGGAAGACAGCAGGGCGGGAACGGCGTCATAGATCCCGAACCGTTGCCGCGGTGGCCGGCGCGGATGCAGGGTTGCGGCGCCTAGCGCGCCGGGGGAATTTCGTCGACGCTGCAGATGCGATTGCGCAGCACCTTGCCGGCGTACATGGCCTGGTCCGCGAGATCGAGCAGCGCCTGCTGGCTATCGGCGTCATCGGGGAAGGTCGCCAGGCCGATGGTCATGGTCACTTTGCAGGGGGTTTGCAGCTGTTCAAGAAAAACGTGGTTTTCAATGAGATTGCGGATCCGCTCGGCAACGACCCGCGCGGCACGCTTGTCGGTTTCCACGAGCATGGCGGCGAACTCGTCCCCGCCGAAACGGAACAGGGTATCAACATCGCGCACACAGCTGCGCATCAGCTGGCCGACCTCCTGCAGCGCCGCGCTCCCGGCGAGATGGCCGAACTGGTCGTTGATCTCCTTGAAGCGGTCGAGATCGAGAAACAGGAAAGAAAATTTCAGGCCGTAGCGCTTCGAACGCGTCATTTCCTGGCCGAGGGCAATCTGCAGGTAACGGTGATTGTAAAGCCCGGTCAGATCATCAGCGTACATCAACTGCTGGGCACTGCGGTAACGGGTGGCGTTGGCAAAGCCGAGGGCGATCTGGTCACAGAGATAGCGCAGATCGGCCATCGAACGCTCGTCGGTCTCGCACCGCGCGTTGCAGATGACCAGCCCCCCTTTGAGGCTATCGCCATCACGCAGCGGCAACAGCCAGACCCCGTGCCGATCCGCTTCGTGCTGCGCGATCAGGGCAGATGCGGCCGTCGAACAGGCGAGGCCGCCGGCACTGCGGAACTCGGGGAAGAGCAACTGCAGCAGCGCTTCGGCACGCTCCGTCGGCATATTTTTGGAACCGGTCAGGCAGGGTTCGTCGCCATCGGGCAGGGCAAAAGAAAATCCGGAATCGGCACACAGCTCGCGCAGCAGCACCTCGAGGGACTGGGGCACCAGGCATTCCAGGTCGATCAGGGACGACAGGGACTGACCGGTCTGAAACAGGTAGATCTGGCGCCGCAGATGGACATTTTCGGCAAGCAGGCGGCGCTGTTCGATGCAGGTCTGGATCAGGTGCTTGAGTTCGTCGGGATTAAACGGCTTGACCAGGTAGTCGCGGGCGCCGTTCTTCAGTGCTTCAATAGCAGAATCAAGACTGGCGTGTCCGGTCACCAGCACGACATCCGGAGCAGCGGGCATGGCCCGGGCAATGCGCAACACATCGAGGCCGCTTTTGCCGGGCATGACCATGTCGGTCAGCACCAGGTCCACCGGCTGCTGCTGCAGCAGGGCAATCGCCTCTTCCCCGGAGGAGCAGACCGTCACCGCGTAACCGGCGTCGACCAGCAGGTCATGGTAGAGCTGACGAAAAAAAACTTCGTCGTCCACAACCAGGATTTTTGATTGGTCTGTCATCATAAACCACCTGTAATGTTTAACGCTTACTAGCAGTTTTTCTACCGCCCTGTCAACGGAAAAGACCCCTCTGCCAGCGCCGCGGCAGCCATTCTGTCGCCGTCCATTCAACGCGGATGGTGCCATCCTCATCGGTGCGCAGCAGGGGTGTCCGGCGCGCCCTGAGATGGCCAAGCACCTGGGAATGCGGCAGACGATAACGGTTCTGATAACCGACCGAGACGATACCCAGTTGTGGTCGCAGATGATCAATGAGGCGGTCGGTGTACGAGGTCCGGCCACCATGGTGGGGCAGCTTCAGCACGGATACGGGGCCGGGCAGTCCCGCCCGCATCAGGTGCGCCACACCCTTTTCTTCGAGATCGCCGGTCAGCAGCAGTCCCGCGGCAGCGCCCATGTCCAGATGGAGGACCAGGGAAGCATTATTCTCGCTGTCCGCGGCCGCGCTGCCATTGAATATCGACAGCTGTCCGGCGCGCCATGGCGCCACCTGGCTCCAGCCCTGCTCCACTACGCGCGTAACCACCTGCTGCTGTTCGACAACCGCCCGCAGATCCGGGTGGTAATTTGCCAATGGCCGGCCAAGCCAGAGTTCGCCAACGGGAAACCGGGCAAGAAGAAAGAGCAGCCCCCGCCAGTGGTCGGCATGATCATGGGTCAGCACGACCAGGTCAAGCCGGCGCACACCCAGCTCACCGAAGGCAGGGGCCAGCAGCCGCTCACCGACATCGAAGCGCGAGCCATAGAGTCCGCCGCCGTCAACAAGGAGGTTCTGGCCGCTGCTGTTCTGCAGCAGCATCGCCTCGCCCTGGCCGACACTGAACATGGTCAGGCTGACCGGCGCCGACCGCTGCCACGGGGCCCACCACAGCAATGTCGCCAGCGCAGCGCACAGCACCGCCGCCTGTGCCATCCGCCGCGCGCCGATCTGCGGCAGCAGGAGCAACGGCAGAACCATCAGGGCGACCGCAAGATGTTCCATGCGCCCGAGATACAGATAAACCGGTGCCAGGCCCGGCAACCCGGCCAGCCATGCGGCAAAATACTGCAGCAGTTCGAGCAGCCCGCCACAGAGATGAAACAGGGGCAGAGCCAGTTGCGGCGCAACGGGGAACAGCGCCAGCCCGACAAAACCCAAGGGGAGCACAACCAGGGTGACCAGCGGCACACAGACCAGGTTGGCCGGCAACCCCGCCGGTGCGAGCAGGTGAAAATTGAACAGCACCCAGGGCAGGGTTGCCAGGGTCGCCGCGCCGGTGACCAGACACATCTGCAGCAGATAACGCAGTGGCCGCAGTGCCGGCGCACCAACGGCGGGGATCTGCCAGAGGGGCCGCCAGAGAAGAATCCCGGCCGCGCCACTGAAGGAGAGCTGCCAGCCCGCCTGCCACAGGAGCAGCGGATTGACCAGCAGCGAAACCAGGGCAACGAGAGCCAGCAGGTTCAGCGGATTGACCGGGTAACGCCAGAGCAGCAGCACAGCCCCGGCGCAGGCCAGGGCAAAAGCGCGGCGGGTGGACACCGCATCGCCGGTGAGCAGCAGGTAGGCAAGCAGCAGGGGCAGCAGGAGCAATGGGAGGATCCGCTGCGGCGGCTGCCAGTGCAGCAGGGCTGACGAGCGCCGGTAGAACTGCAGCAGCAGCTGATAGCCGAACAGGGCAAGCAGGCCGAGATGCAGGCCGGAGATGGCAAACAGGTGGCTGACGCCGGCGCCGGCAAGAATCCGGCGTGTGGCATCGGGCAGCTGGCGCCCTTCGCCGAGCACCAGGGCACGCACCAGGGGGGCACGCTCCTGTGGCAGGGCGGCCGACAGCGCCTGCCCCACCGCGCTGCGCCACCGGGTCAGGATACGTGCCGGTGACGGCCGGGTCCCCGGCACGACCGCGAGCTGTTCCATGTGCGCCAGCCAGCCGGTCATGTCGATCTTTTCGCCGGCCAGATAGCGCGGCCAGTTGAATTCCCCCGGAGTTCCGAACAGCCGCGGCTGGCGCAGGCGGGTGGTGAAATGGACCCGGTCTCCCGGCAGGACAGCGGCAGCTCCCGCATCGACGCTGAGCCGCACGCGCAAGGGACGTGCCAGGGGGATCTCCTGGCGCGCATCCAGCACCTGTTCAACAACCAGGTCGAGATGTTCTCGATGCAGGCAAGGCAATTTCTGCAATGATACCCGTAAAAGGAACAACCTGGGATTACCTTGAGGGTAATCCTGCAATTAGACCGCATCCAGGCCTCAGAATTCCGTTCATTGCTCTCCCCACCACTGCAGGAACAGGAAGC
>JAWOIX010000013.1:0-6347 GCA_046484405.1 Pelovirga sp. | reverse complement strand
GACAGCTTCGGCCATGTGCTTGATTTTTTCGGTGGTCAGCGTGATCTGCGCGACAAGGCGATCCGGGTATTGCACAACCTGAGTTTCATTGAAGATCCAACCCGCCTGTTTCGTGCGGTGCGCTTCGAACAGCGCCTCGGTTTTCGGATCGGCCGGCAGACCGAACGGCTCATGCACAGCGCCGTTCAGCTCAAGCTGGTGCGCCGTGTCGGTGGCGTGCGGGTCCTGAACGAACTCAAGCTCATCCTCGGGGAAGCGCAGATTATCCCGGCCCTGGAGCGTCTTGATCAATTCGGCCTGCTGCAGATCATTGATTCCCGCATCAGGTTTCATGCCGAAGTCAAAAAGCGTCTGATGGCGGCGGAGCGGGCGGCCAGCTGGTACGATCTGCTTTATACCGGCAGACCCTGCCGCCGCTGGCTGCTCTTTCTGCTGTGCCTGGTCGATACTCTCCCAGCCGGTGCTGCCCGGCGCATGACCAACTGGTTTTCCATGCCGCCGGAGGAGCGCAAGGTCGTTCTGGAGGAAGTGCCCCAGGCGCGCAAGCTTCTGCGCACCATCCGGCAACGGCTGCGGCGCGAGTCGACTCCCGCCAACAGCGACATTTATCGCTGGTTCGAGCCGCTCCAGATCGAGGTGATCCTCTATCTGATGGCCCGCACTGAGGATGACCGTCTGCGCCAGTGGATCTCCCTCTACATGACCAGTCTGCGCCAGCAGCGTACGCTGCTCAACGGCCACGACCTGATTCAGCTCGGGCTGTCTCCCGGACCGGAATTCCAGAGAATTCTGCGTGAGCTCCTCGATGCGCGGCTGGATCGCCGGGTGCAGACCCGTGAGGAGGAAATGGCCTTTGTGCAGGAGAAATTTTTATCCGCTTGACTGGCCGGGTCGCAGGTTGACCGCGACGCTGCAACTCCATTACAGTGTGCTGCTGGACTGGTTGGGCGTTTCTTCGTATGATCCCGGTTGATAGGTGACAGATGGAAACAATCGTTTCAAAAATTGCCGTGATGCTGGTCCCCGCGCTGCTGGCGATCATGCTCCATGAGGTCTCCCACGGTTACGTGGCGGAACGCTTCGGCGATCCGACGGCACGCCTGCTCGGGCGGCTCAATCTCAACCCGTTCAAACATCTTGATCCGATCGGCACGGTCGCAGTGTTCATCTTCGGTTTCGGCTGGGCCAGGCCGGTGCCGGTGAATCCATGTAATTTCCGGCGCCCGCGCCAGGATATGATCTGGGTTGCCCTGGCCGGGCCCCTGACCAACCTGATGCTCGCCGTTGCGTCCGCCATCCTGCTGCGTCTGCTTGGCCTGTTCGAGCCGGAAGGCGCTGAGGCCGGCCTGCTTATCCAGATGGTCACGCCCCTGCGCATGATGGCGGCTTTCAGCCTGTATATCAATGTCCTGCTGGCGGTTTTCAACCTGTTGCCGGTCCCCCCTCTGGACGGCGGGCGCATTCTTATGGGTGTCATTCCCGAGGTCTACGCCGGCCTGCTGGCCCGGCTCGAACCCTTTGGCCTGATTCTGATCGTGCTGCTGGTGTTCTTTACCAGCCTCTGGTCGGTCATCCTGGCGCCGATTATCAATTTTCTCGTGCTGATGATGGCCGGCAATCAATCTTTTCTGGTGGAACAGGCCATGCGCTTTCTCTTTGGACACTGAGGCGGATGATGCTGCAGATTCGTCTCGAGAATTTTGCCGGGCCCCTGGATCTGCTGCTCCACCTGATCAGGCGCCAGGAGATGGACATCTGTGACATCCGGATTTTCGAGATTACCGAACAGTACCTCGCCATCATCGACCGGATGAAACAACTCGATCTTGATGTCGCCGGGGAATTTTTGCTGATGGCGGCACAGCTGATTCATATCAAGTCGCGGATGCTGCTGCCGGTCAGCGACGAGGCCGGCGACGAGGAGGAAGAAGACCCGCGCGCCGAGCTGGTCAAGCGGCTGCTGGAATACCAGCGCTACAAGCAGGCCGGCCAGCTGTTCGACCAGTTGCCACAGCTCGGCCGTGATATTTTTCCGTCCGGCAGCCGTGAGGTGGCCAGACTGGCAGAGCAGGGCAGTGATGAGGCCGAATTGACCGTGAGTGTCTATCAGCTGGCAAACGCATTTCATCTGCTGCTGCAGTCGGTCAAGCCGGAGATTTTTCATGAGGTGATCAGCGAACGGCTGTCCGTCGCCGACGCGGTTGCGGAGATCTGCCGACAGCTGCTGCAGCGTTCGCGACTGGGTTTTGCCGAACTGTTTGACCCGGCCGCCGGGCGTGCCCAGCTGGTGGTCACCTTTCTCGCCCTGCTTGAACTGGTCAAGCTGCGCATGGTCAGGATCGAGCAGGTGGCGACCTTCAGTGACATCTGGCTGTCTGCCGTCGCTCCGGCGGAACAGTTGCAGCGCCTGCGTGTTGGTGATGAGGTGCTCGATTATGACTGATCTGCAAGCCCTGATTGAGGCCTTTCTGTTTGCTGCTGACAGTCCCCTGTCGCTGGAACGGCTCTGCGCCCTCACCGAAGCCGAGCGCAGTGAGGTCAAGCAGGCCCTCAATCTGGTGTGCGAACGCTACGCCACGGCCAACGGCGGCATCATCGTGGCGGAGGTTGCCGGCGGCTTCCAGTTTCGTACCCATCCGCGCCTGGCCATCTGGCTGCGGCGGCTGCACAAGGACCGTGCGACGAAAATGTCCGCGGCCGCGCTCGAGACACTGGCCATTATCGCCTATCGCCAGCCGGTCACCCGGGCGGAAATCGAATATCTGCGCGGGGTCGATTCCGGCGCGGTGATGAAGACCTTGCTCGAGCGTAACCTTCTGCGTATCCTTGGAAAAAAAGATGTACCGGGTCGTCCGCTGTTATACGGGACCAGCCGGCATTTTCTCGAGGTGTTTGGTCTGAAGGATCTCAATGACCTGCCCACCCTGAAAGAATTTGCCGCCCTGGATCCCGAACTGGCTGAGGCTCTTCCCCTCGAACCGACAGCAGGATAGATGAGGTCACCATGCAGGAACGTATCCAGAAACTGATTGCCCGCGCCGGACTGGCGTCACGTCGGCAGGCCGAAGAACTGATCAAGCAGGGCCGGGTCAAGCTGAACAATCGCCCTGCCCAACTCGGCCAGAGTGCCGATCTGAAAGTTGATCAGATTACCGTCAACGGGGTTCCCCTGGTGGCCGAGCAGAAAAAGGTGACGGTTCTGCTTAACAAGCCACGCGGCTATGTCTGCAGTCTCAAGGATCCCGAGGGCCGTGCGCTGGTGACCGACCTGGTCAAGGATATTCCGGAGCGGCTGTTTCCGGTTGGCCGCCTCGACTACAACAGTGAAGGACTGCTGTTGCTGACCAACGATGGCGATCTCTCTCATGCCCTGAGCCACCCGGGCAAGCATGTCGATAAAACCTACCTGGTCAAGGTGCGCGGTCATCTGACCCCGGCGATCATCGACCAGATGCGCCAGGGCATGCAGCTCGATGACGGGAAAACCGCGCCGGCCCAGGTCGAGAACGTGCGCAGTTCCGGCGGCAACTACTGGTTTGAAATGACCCTGCATGAGGGAAGAAACCGGCAGATCCGCCGGATGTGCGAGCAGTGCGGACTGATCGTCGTGCGCCTGAAACGCATCCGCCTCGGCATTCTCACCCTCGACGGCGTCAAGCCGGGACAGTACCGCCAGCTGACCACCGCCGAGATCCGGCGGCTGCTGGGGAAGTAAGGCGGGGGCAGAAGACAGAATCCAGAAGGCAGAATTCAGGAGACAGAATTAAAACCTTAGAAGCTTTAACGGAGAGGCGCAGGGGAAGTAGAGGCGGAGAGGAAAGGCAGAAGTTAGAAGCCAGGAGACAGAAGCCAGAAGGCAGAATTCAGGAGACAGAATTAAAACCTTACAAGCTTTAACGGAGAGGCGCAGGAGAAGTAGAGGCGGAGAGGAAAGGCAGAAGTTAGAAGCCAGGAGCCAGAAGCCAGGAGCCAGGAGCCAGGAGCCAGGAGGCGGAAGGCTGAAGGTTGAAGGCGGAAGGCTGAAGGTTGAAGGTTGAAGGCGGAACTGCAGATGCGAGTAGCGTGGTAGAAATGACTGGCGCGTTAGCGGCCTGACAGCTGCGCAGCAGCTATGACACGGCGTAGCCGTTGACCCGGCGAAGCCGTTGACGCCGCGTCAGCGGCTGACAGGTTTTCGCAACGGACCACGGACCACGGACGTTTTTTAACAAATGACAAATGACGGCCGCTTTAGCGGCCTGACAGCTGCGCAGCAGCTATGACACGGCGCAGAGCCGTTGACGGGCGCGTTAGCGCCCTGACCCAGCATAAGCCATTGACCCGACGAAGTCGCCGACAATAATTTCAATTCATTAATATTTGCTTTTTTTATTGTTCGTGCTATCATCCGAAATCGCTGTAAACCGAACAGGTTATAATCCCGCGCCAGGAGATGGCGGCAGGGTGCTGGTCGGTTGCTCTGGTCACATTGTATTCACTTTCTATGTCTTGTAGAATGAGTCGACAGACCTAACCTTTGTGGGGGCTTTTTTGCTTACCAATAAAGACAAGCTGCTGGAATCAGCGCAAAAAAACCTGAAGAAAAAGCAGATCAGCAAGGCGATCAAGGATTATGCCCGCGTCGTTGAAATTGATCCGGCAGATGTGCGGGTGCGCCAGAAACTCGCCGAGCTTTATGTCCGCAGCAGCAAGACTGCCGAGGCGTACGAGCAATATGAGCTGATTGCCAAGTATTTCGCCAGCAACGGGTTCAATCTCAAGGCCATTGCTATTTACAAGCAGATGCAGCGCCTCGACCCGACCCAGGTGGCGATCTACAATCGTCTGGCGGATCTGAACGCCAAGCAGGGACTGCTTGGCAATGCCATGTCGAAGTACCGCAGCCTGGTCGATCATTATGAGCGCAACGGGATGATCGCCGACATGATCAAGACCCTTGAGAAGATGCGCGATCTGGACCCCAACAACCTCAATGTCAGGGTCAAGCTGGCGGAAATTCTGGCAACCAGCCAGCGCAAGGACGAGGGCCTCAGGGAACTTGAGCTGGTCATTGAGATTCTCGAGGACAAGGGCGATTTCGAAAAATGCCTCAAGCTCTACAACATGTTCCTGCCCCATTATCCGGGCAACCGGCACCTGCAGATGGGTCTGGCGCGGATCTTCTACGCGAAAAAGGACTATGCCAAGGGAGTGGCCCTGCTCGGCAAGCTCTACAAGGAAAAGCCGCAGGATCCGGACCTGCTGCGCCTGCTTGGACGTGGTCATGCCGGTTCCGGTGACCACGCGCGTGCGGCGGAGATCTTTCGGCAGCTGCTGGTCATGGATCCCAGCGATCTCGACGTTCGTGCAGGGTTGATCCAGTCGGAGATCGACAGCGAGCAGGCGGACGCGGCTCTCGCCGAACTCGAAGAATGGAAGGATTCCTTCTTGAAATCCGACCGCCTTGAGCGTTTGAAGGGGTTCTATGAGCAGCTGAACGAACTGCTGCCGGGCAATGCTGCGGTGATTCATACCCTTGACTCGATCTATGAACTGACCGGCGAGGGGAGCAAGCGTCTCGATATCCTGTCGGAAAAAGAGAGTGCCGACGCGGCGGCAGGAAGAGGGGAGATGCTCTCCGATTCCCTGCTCGGATCGGTTGATCTGGATATCGCCGCTGATGGAGAATTGGATATTCCGCTGTCCGAGGCCGGTCTCGATTTCGACGTTCTGGAGGACGACGGTCTGGATCTGCTGGCAGGACAGGCTGACCAGCTCAGTGCCGACGAGTCCGAGTACGGTCCCGAGATCGAACTCGATTTCTCCGATCTGGAGGAAATACCGGCAGTGTCCGCCCGGACCCAGCCCGACGCGCTGGACGACCTGGACGGTGATTTCATTTTCGCCGAAGAGGAGCAACCGGCGGTGGCCTCAGCGTCCGGGGGCACTAATCTGCAGGCGGATCTCGAAGAAGCCGAGTTTTATCTGCAGCAGGGGCTGTATGACGATGCGGAGAGGCTCTGCCGCGAAGTCCTGCATTATGCCCCTGATGCACAGGAATGTCATCGCAAGCTCAAGGAAATAGCCGAACTGCGTCTCGCCCAGAAGGAGCATCGGGAGCAGCAACCGGCAGCCTCCTCTGCCGAAGCCCTGACGGAATTTGCGTTTGAGGACTTTGACTTCGATGCCAGGCTCGAGCAACTGCAGACGCAGACGCTGGCACAAAAGAAAATTTTCAGGACCGATGTCGATGAACAGATCGCTGCCGATGACATGGAGTCCCATTACAACCTGGGCATTGCCTACGGGGAAATGGGACTGCTGGATGATGCGATCAGTGAGTTCGAAAAAGCACAGCGTGATCCCTC
>JAWOIX010000001.1:0-5283 GCA_046484405.1 Pelovirga sp. | reverse complement strand
CGACGACCAGGACGGCCACGGCGACCAGGCGGCGGAGGATGTACGGCAGCATCTCGGTTGGCGGGAGGAGGGGGCGGTGCGCACCGCCCCCTCGGCCGCGTCAGGTCGCGATCAGTCCTTGGACACCGTGTCGAAGAACCAGTCGCTGGACGGGTACATATGAAGGTCTGTTGTGGCATTGCCCACCGGTCCGGGGCCTAACCGACCGGGATCAGAGCGCACTACCGAATAAGGTTAGACAATGAAAAGAATGTTGTTTAACGCAACTCAACCAGAAGAGTTGCGTGTCGCATTGGTCGATGGCCAGCGACTTTATGATCTGGATATCGAAACCACCGCCCGCGAATCCAAGAAATCCAACATTTATAAAGGTAAGATTACCCGCGTCGAGCCCAGTCTCGAAGCCGCCTTTATTGATTACGGTGCCGAGCGCCATGGCTTTTTGCCTCTCAAGGAAATCTCCCGTGAGTACTTCCGCGACGGTGTCGATCCCGGCGGTAAGCTGAACATCAAGGATGCCGTCAAGGAAGGCCAGGAACTGGTCATCCAGATTGCCAAGGAAGAACGGGGTAACAAGGGCGCCGCCCTGACGACCTTCATCAGCCTGGCCGGTCGTTATCTGGTACTGATGCCGAATAACCCGCGCGCGGGTGGGGTTTCACGCCGAATTGAAGGTGATGATCGCAACGAGGCGCGTGACGCCCTCGCCCAGCTGGAAATCCCCCAGGATATGGGCATCATCATCCGCACTGCCGGTGTCGGCAAGAATGTCGAAGAGCTGCAGTGGGATCTGGATTACCTGCTCAACCTCTGGAAAGTCATCAAGGAAGCCTCCGAGCAGAAAAACGCGCCGTTTCTGGTGTATCAGGAAAGCAATCTGATCACCCGCTCGATTCGCGACTACTTCCGCAACGACATCAACGAAATCATTATCGACGAGCCCAAGGTCTATGAGCAGGCTCGCGAATTCATGTCCCAGGTGATGCCGCACAACCTGAACAAGATCAAGTTGTATCAGGATCCCGTGCCGCTGTTCACCCGCTATCAGATCGAGTCACAAATTGAGTCGGCCTTCCAGCGTGAAGTGCGCCTGCCTTCCGGCGGCGCGGTCGTGATCGATCATACCGAGGCGCTGATTTCCATCGATATCAACTCCTCACGCGCGACCAAGGGCGCCGACATCGAGGAAACCGCCTTCAATACCAACCTGGAAGCGGCCGAGGAGATTGCCCGCCAGCTGCGCCTGCGTGATATGGGCGGCCTGGTGGTTATCGACTTTATCGACATGACCCCGGCCCGCAATCAACGTGAAGTGGAAAATCGTTTACGCGAAGCGCTCAAAGCGGATCGCGCCAGGGTCCAGATCGGTCGCATTTCGCGCTTTGGCCTGTTGGAGATGTCACGCCAGCGTCTGCGGCCTTCATTGGGTGAATCCAGCCAGATCATTTGTCCGCGTTGCAGTGGCCACGGCACCATCCGGGGTATCGAGTCGATGGCCCTGTCGGTCCTGAGACTGGTTGAAGAAGAATCCATGAAGGAAAAAACCGCGCGCGTGGTCGCGCAGTTGCCGGTCGACGCCGCGACGTTCCTGTTGAATGAAAAACGCGATGTGCTGCAGGAAGTCGAAAACCGTCAACAAATCAAAATCCTGCTGATTCCAAATATCGATCTCGAAACACCGCATTTTGAAGTAACCCGTATCCGTGATGATGATCCATCACTGGAAGAGCACAAACAAAGCTTCCAGATGGTCGAGCGGCATGACGAGGAAGGACAGGAAGCGGTCTCCGCCTCGGTCAGCTCCACCGCCATTCCGCCGGAAGAGCCGGCGGTTAAATCGGTGGCGCCGGCCACGCCGCGTCCGGTTGTCGCATCCGCGGCACCGGGCCAGCCCGGTCTGTTCGTCCGGCTGTGGCGGCTCCTGTTTGGCACCGGCGAAACGAAACCGAGCAAACCTCGCCAGGAAGCCGCTGGCGACAATAGCGGCCGCCCCCGTCGCAAGACAACCGCCGGTGAAGGACAGCGACGCAAACCCCAGAGCCGCCGTGGTCAGGGTAACGGTTCCCAGGGCCAAAGCCAGAACCAGAATCAGAATCAGGGGGCCGGCAAACCGGCCGCCGCGAAACAGGCCGAGAAAAAAGCTCCCGCTGACAGCAGTGCCACGGACGACAAGTCGAAATCAGCCGAGAGTGCTGACAGTGCACAGGGTGAGCAACAATCACGCAGTTCATCCGGTAGCCGTCGGGGACGGCGTGGCGGGCGCCGACGTCGGCGCAGCAGTGGTAGTTCATCGACTGATGAAAACCGCGGCGAAGAACAACAGACCAGCCAGTCCTCCTCAACCCCGGACAAAAACCCGGACAAGGATGACAACAACACACCGCCACAAGCGCCGTCCGAGCCACAAGCGCAGCCCCAATCACCAGCACCCGTTGGCGGTAACGGTAATACCCGGCGCACTGGCAAAAAGGTTGAAAACAGCGGTTCTCATCCCAGGTTACGGAGTAAAGATAGCGCGACGACAACCCGCGCATCCAACCAGCCGGCCCACAATCAGGAACCGTCCGCTGAACAGACCCCGTCGACGGATAACAACAGCAAGGCAGATAAAGATTCATCCGCCTCGCAACCGGTAGCCGGATCGGTCAGCACGATGCAATCCGGCTCAGACGCCACCACCCCAGCGGACAATAGCACCGGGAATTCGTCGCCATCCGTCACACCGGACACGGCAAAATCGAGCGAGTCAGCAGAGCGTCCTGCTACCCCTCGCCCGGCTGACACTCCTGCTGCTGTGCCACAGTCGGCCAGGGAAACACAGGCCGAGGCGGCACCCGCGGCTAATCAGGCTGACAAACAAGAGCGCCAGTCATCCCGGCCAGCGACCGAACCCAAAGCGTCGGATACAGCGACGGCCTCGGGTTCGCTGGTACAGGTGGAAACCCGCAATGCGCCCAAGCAGGAGCAGACACGCTCGGAGGCCGAATCGCCTCAAAGTGACAACTCACCCAGAGCATCGGATAAGCCTGACAGTTAAGGCAACATCCGTAGTCAATAAAAAAGGAGGCTGAGCCTCCTTTTTTATTGGCTAGTTGTTTAGTAAGTGACCACGCTGTTATCAACCTGGTAACGCAGTTCTTCTCCAGGGTCGAGCTGCTCATCTGTACGGTGGTTCAATTACACCCAGAACAGACTTATCCCCCCTGCCGTGCAACTGATCAGCGCTACGGGTAGCAGACGCCATAACATCTGGCGTCCGGCGATAAACAGTGCCAGCCCGGTTTTAAACAGCGTGTTGGCAATGGCGGCGATCACAATACCTCGCACTGCGGTATCTGCCGCCAGGTCTGTTTTGGCCATGGATGCCAACGACAGGGTAATCGCATCCACATCGGCAATACCCGAGATCAATGCGACCAGATAGATTCCTGTATCCCCCAGCCAGACCATGAATGCCTGCGATAAAAACATTACTGCAGCCAGCAGCAAACCAAACTGCAACGCCATCTTGATCTGAAACGGATTGGTCACCGGCAATTCGTTATCGCCGGATTCATCCTTGTGATGCCAGATGATAACCACACCAACCAGCATGATCACGGTCATTAACAGGACGGGCAGCAGGGCCGGGATCAGTAACGCTCGATTGACCACCGCGATTTCCAGCAACATACGTGGAAACATGATGGTTTCCGCCAACAGGATGGCGGCACAAATGACCGGCACCCGGACTTTCTTTTGTGCCAGTTTGGACAGGTTGATGGTTGCCGCCGTCGATGAAATTACGCCACCCAGAAAACCGGTAATTAATAGCCCCTTGTGCGAACCGACAATCTTGATAGCCATATAGCCTGCAAACGAAATGCCGGCTATCAGCACCACCATCCACCAGATCTGATAAGGATTGATCGCCTGCCAGGGACCATAACCCTGATTGGGCAGTAACGGCAGAATAACCACCCAGATCAGGGCCAGTTTTAAGATGGCACTCAGCTCGTCATACTCGATCAGCCGCAACCAACCATGCAACAGCGACTTGAGGCTCAGGATAATGGCAGTAACAATCGCACCGGCTGCGGCAACATGCATTTCACCACTGACAGACAGGGCACCCAGAGCGAAGGCAATCAATGCGGCAACAATCGTTGTAATACCAAAATCACCACTTTGTTTGACTGCCAGAACATGCCCGACGATCAACAGGGCTGTCAGCGCGACAAATGCCAGACCAATCAGGAACAGTCCCTGCCCCTGTGTTTCGGCCAGGAGTCCCCACAAACCGCCCAGCAGTCCAATCAGGCCAAAGGTACGTAAACCTGCAACCCGGCTTCCTTCTTCGCTTTCGCGTCCTTTCCAGCCCCGTTCCAGACCGATGATCAGACCAATAGCAATCGCGATACCAAGCTGTGCAAAAGTTTCCAGCATTACGTTTGTCATATTTATGGCCAACAGGTTAATTCTAGCGGGAGATACCACAACATGACAAATCTATGAGCAGAATCGATACCCAGACATAATTGTTACAAGAGGCGCAGCATGAATGGCAGTCTATGTCTATTTACACTGTCGACCTTAAATGACATCCGGGCCCTTCCAGACATTACCGACAAAAAGGCCTGCACGACTGCTGGGTGGCGACGTATCTGACCGCCATCAAGACCTGGTTATTGCCTAACCACGCGCCTTTTTCCTGACCGGTTTTTTCTTGCTGACTTTCTTTTTAGCCGTCTTCTTTTTTGCTGTTTTTTTTCTGGCCGCTTTCTTTTTCGCCGTTTTCTTCCCGGCAACTTTTTTCCTCGCCGTTTTCTTTTTCGACACCTTCTTCCCAGCTGTCTTTTTCTTTGCGGCTTTCTTTTTGCCGGTTTTCTTCCCGGGTTTGGTCAGCGCATTTTCCGTGGCCTTGCGCAACTGATTGAATCGATCCGAAACGCCATTGACCAGCTCGTCTCTCAATTCTTCGACATCCTTGACCACCCGTTCCCAGTATTCACGGGAATGAATATCGGAAACCTGGCTCCGCCAGTGTTCCGTCCTTTGCGAGGCCGATTTGGCGGCGGAAGAGACCTTGTCGCTGACCGTATCGAATCCCTCATGGATCGCCGAGCAGGGCGTGGTGCTGTTTGGCCGGGAGCACGGGGGCCGGCGTGATGCATTATTAAGGCTCAGCGACGGCTCCCTGGTGACCGTCGTGTTGCCCGGTCCCTTCTCGCCCTTCGGGTGGCCGGTGATCACGCTTCTGGTCATGCTCGTTGGCGGTGTATTGGCGCTGGCTTTGTGGCTGGC
>JAWOIX010000066.1:0-4948 GCA_046484405.1 Pelovirga sp. | reverse complement strand
GAAAAGGAAATCACCACCGACGACGGGCGCTGGTTTATGGTGCGCATCATGCCCTACCGCACCCTTGACGACGTCATCGGCGGGGTGGTCATCACCTTTATTGACATCACCGCGTCCAAAAACCTGGAAAAGGAACTGCGCGGACAGATTGCCCAACTCAACCAGCAACTCGGAGGAGGCGCCTGATTGTGGCACGCGACAAAGATCACAACCCCTTAGCTGAGATTGACCGACTGCGCCAGATGGCAGAGGAGCAACTGCGCCAGAAGGCAGAGGAACAACAGCGCACAGAGGACGCAGCAGCGTCACCGTCGATGAACCTGGTCGAGGCGCAGCGGTTCTTCCACGAGATCGAGGTTCACCAGATCGAGCTGGAGATGCAGAACGCGGAATTGCGCACTACCCGCGAAGAACTCGAAATCACGCGCGCAAAATACACGGAACTGTTCGATTTTGCTCCCCTTGGCTATTTCATCCTCGATCAGCGCGGCCGCATCATGCAGACCAACCTGGGTGGCGCGCAACTGCTGGGCGTTGATCGCAGCCGGCTCGCCAAGCAACCGTTCAGCCAATATATCGAGGACGCTGACGGCAGACTGTTTTTCAACGAGCATCTCGAAATGGTGTTGCGCGAACCGGCGATCCAGTGCTGTGAACTGAATCTCAAGAGATCTGACGGCACCCACTTCCACGGTCTGTTGCAGAGCATCGCAGTAAAAACCAGCACCAGCCTGTGCGATCAGATCCTGATGTCGATTATCGACAACACCGACAACCGGGAGTTGCGTCTCAAGCTGCAGAAATCTCATGCCCACCTGGAGCGGACGGTCGCCAGGCGCACCGCCGAGCTGACCCAGACCAACACACGCCTGGTGCAGGAAGTCGTTGAACACAAGCGCGCGCGCGAATCACTCAAGCAGGCGTTGTCCGAGATCCAGCATTTGTCCGAGCGCCTGCAGGCCGAAAACATTCATCTGCAGCAGGAAGTGTCTCGCAACTATGACTTTGGTGAGATCATCGGAGACAGCGATGCCATTTCCCATGTTTTTTCGCACGTTCAACAGGTGGCGCCGCAGGATGCTACGGTCCTTCTTCTCGGCGAAACGGGCACGGGCAAGGGACTGATCGCCCACGCTATTCACATCCGCAGTGCGCGCAAGAATCGACCGATAATTACCGTCAACTGTGCGGCATTGCCTGGCAACCTCATCGAAAGTGAACTCTTCGGGCGGGAAAAGGGAGCGTTCACGGGAGCACATGCCCAACAGATGGGACGCTTCGAACTGGCCGACGGTGGCACCATCTTTCTTGACGAAATCGGCGAAATGCCCCTGGAACTGCAGGTCAAGCTGCTGCGGGTCATTCAGGACGGCGAATTCGAACGCCTGGGCAGCCCGCGCACCGTCAAGGTCAACGTGCGGATCATCGCTGCCAGCAACCGGAACCTGAAAGAAGAAATTCGCGCCGGCCGCTTTCGTGAGGATCTGTTCTACCGGCTCAGCGTTTTTCCCATCAACATCCCCCCCTTGCGGCAGCGCAAAGGCGACATACCGCTGCTCGTCCAATACTTTGTCGCCAAGTACAACAAGAAGATCGGCAAAATGATCGATACCGTATCCAAGGAAACCCTGAACATCCTGGAAGCCTACCACTGGCCCGGCAACGTACGTGAGCTGGAAAATGTCATCGAGAGGGCGGTCATCACCAGTCCGGGGCCCGCACTCCAGATATTGGATCACTTCGATACGCGCCTCAAGACGGAGACGGTGGAGCAGGTCAAAGCCCTCGCCGACCTGGAACGCGACCACATTCTGCAAGTGCTGCAAAAAACCAAGTGGCGCATTGAGGGAGACAAGGGGGCGGCGATTATTCTGGATCTCAATCCCAGCACGCTGCGTGCCCGCATGCGCAAATACGGTCTGCGCCGCTCGTAAGAAACAAAGCCGCCGTCACCCTGTCCGCCAGATATGACGCATCTGTCGCATGTGACGGATACCGCTGACGGATTTCCTGCAACCCTTCCGGCCTCTCTTTATTTTATCCTTTATAACCAGATAGATACACCCACAGAACCGACACCGATGCGTCGGCACGTCCCTTGCTATTTAACAGGATGATGACCCTGCACAAGACAGTGCTGGACCGCGGGCATCATCCTGTGGGCCGATTGCCTGCCCTTTGACACGGAAGGAATAAACCAGCAACAGCGGCATTGCCAGGCTGAAGGCCACTGGCTGAACCGGCAAAAAACCGGCAAAGTCCAGGGGAAATCGGTGAGGCAAAAGAAAGATTTTCTAACTTCATTCAAAGAAGGAGCTGACGATGGGTTTTGTCATTGGTGTTCTCGTTATCGTTATTCTGGTTGTCGTCGTAATGCGATTGACCTAGTACGCAGGCTATTTTAAAAAAGAGAAAGGAGGCTGTCATGGGATTAGTCATTTCCGTCCTGGTCGTGGTTATTCTCGTTGTTGTCATTATGAGAATAACCTAGCGCGCTGGACCGATCCTCACCATCCGGACAGCCTCGTAAGCTGGCGCTATACATAATTCCAGATACTGTTTCAGCGGCGGGAGATGGAGCCTCCAGGTGACCGGCATGCGTCATCAATCGTTCGCCGGAGGTTCCTTGGCCACGTCGCAGCAAGGCCTGGAGATCGCGCGTTTCATCCAGCGTGAAATCAGCTAAAGGGATAAAAAGGGGTTATGCAAGTAGACGTCAAGGGCTTGACAAAACTCTACGATCGCAACAGAGGCCTGCAGCCTACCAGTTTTGCCGTCGACCAGGGCGAATTGATCGCCGTGGTCGGGCACAATGGCGCCGGCAAATCAACCCTGTTGAAAATGCTGGCAAACTGGATTCTTCCGGACAGTGGTCATGCGGTGATTGACGGGATTGTCCTGAATAACCGCAGGGCGATTGTTGAAAAAGTAGGATTCGTTCCGGAAACTCCCAATCTCTTTGACTTTTTTACCGTTGAACACAATCTCAAACTCTTTGCTCATCTCTTCCGGATGCCCCTTGCGCGGGTGGATGAGGTGTTGCGGGAGTTTAATCTGGTGCCCTTTCGAAAAAACAAAATACAGGTGCTCTCAAAAGGGCTGAAACAACGTGTCAACATAGGTCGGGCCTTGCTGGCGAATCCGCCTGTCCTGCTGTTTGACGAGCCGACATCCGGACTGGACTTCGAGATGACCAGAGAGCTCTACCGCCTCTTGAAATCGATTCATGACGCCGGAAAAACAATATTTTTCACCTCGCATCGCCCCGAAGAAATCAAAACCCTGGCGACACGCATCATGGTGCTGCATGAAGGCAGCCTGATCTTCGACGGATCTCCGCAGGAGTACTTCCAATCCGATATCCATGAAAATCTGTATGCACTATGATCAGAAATATTCTCATTCTGACCTACAATGATCTGGCAATCGCCATCAAGAACAAGACCATCTATCTCATCATTTTTATCCCGTTCTTTGTATTCATCACCTTAAAATTCATCGACAGCCCCAACGTCGCTGAAAGCATGGTCAACATCGGGTTCATTCAAAACGAAGCCTATGCGCCAACCATCCTGCAGAGCGTCAAAGCGGCTGAACAGATCTTCACAGTGACCTGGATTGCAAATGAACAGGAAGGGAAGCAGCTTTTAAAAGACAGAAAAATCGACGGGGTCCTGCTCAGCAACGAAAACCAGCCCGACAGCCTGACGCTGCTTGTTCTGAAAAAAGAGTCTTTTCAAACCATCGTCATTGTCGAAAGTTTTCTGGCTTTGCAGAAAGTGGCGGAAGGCAACCGGGACGCCTGGATCGCCGACATCGAAGCACTGCACACTGGCGGTATCCAAAGGCAGACGCTGCCAACCTGGATTTTGATGATAGTCCTGCTTATCGGCTTCATTATCCTTCCCGCTCAAGTCGCTGAGGAAAAGGAAAAAAAGCTGCTTCTCGGGATCCTCCAGACACCCGTCCGCGAAGTTGAATGGCTGACAGCCAAGGTGCTGACGGGAATGCTCCTGACCCTGATGGCGGTGTTGCTCCTCCATCTGCTGGGTGGTTTCGGTGTGGCGCATGTGCCTGGCTATATCGCATTCATCGCTGTCGGCGGTTTTTGCTTCAGCGCTTACGGGGTTTTTCTGGGTTTTCTCTGCCGCAACCAGGCCAGTGCCAGAGCCCTGGGGGTTGTCTTTTATCTACCGCACCTGCTGCCTTCCGCCCTCTCCGATTTTTCGCAACAGCTGTCTGCCGTTGCGCCATTGTTGCCGTCCTACCAGTTTTACGGTCCGCTCAAGGCCATTCTGCTGGAAGAGAGCGCGATCACGAACCTGTCTTTTGAATGGACCTATTTGTTACTGGTGGGAGCGCTTGCTTTTTATCTTTCAAGCCTGTTGATGAAGAGACGCTGGCTGATGAAGTAACATCTTCAGCTGGCGGCGAAGACATCTTCCAGCGCTCTTATCATATCTGACAGTTCTGTTGCATATGACGGCTGCCGCCTGCGGCCGCCCTTGCCTCATGCCCGACCCTTCTCATTTTAGTTCCGTATATTCATAGCGTTACCCCGGCAGCATCGGTCCCCTGTCGCTGGCACGGTCATTGCGATGATTACCTGGGACAGTGTTGTCGTGTTCGTCGGCAGCGGTGACTGCCGAGCGCGATAAAAATATTCAAGTTTAGCTGCTTCACGACTACCACGTAAGGAATCCTTATGCTGCACAAAGCCAATAACCTAAAAAACTATACATTGAACAGCCGCGACGGGGAAATCGGCAAGGTCAAGGAATTCTTTTTTGATGAACAGCACTGGGCGATTCGCTACCTGGTCGCCGACACGGTGAATTGGCATACGGGTCGGCAGGTCATGATCTCCCCCGGTGCGATGATGGCTGTGAATACGGAAAAGCAAATGATCGATATCAACCTGACCAAAGAGCAGATTGCCCGCAGTCCG
>JAWOIX010000140.1:0-5295 GCA_046484405.1 Pelovirga sp. | reverse complement strand
TGCAGCACCGATCGGTGGAAATCACCATGGACAAGATTTACGCCGGCGAGCAGTGCGGTTTCTGCCATAACGGCGAGACCGCCTTCGAGGCAAAAACCAGCTGTAACCGCTGTCACGTCAAGTAGCTTCTTTTCCGCCTTAAACGCCAGAAGCCCGGGTGTCTTGAGAGACCCGGGCTTCTGGCGTTTAAGGCGGAAAAGAAGCTACTTGACGTGACAGCGGTTACAGCTGGTTTTTGCCGCAAAGGCGGTCTCGCCGTTATGGCAGAAACCGCACTGCTCGCCGGCGTAAATCTTGTCCATGGTGATTTCCACCGATCGGTGCTGCATCTTGGGAAAGAGGTCGGGGTTGTGGCAGTCGGCGCATTTGTAACCTGCGTCGCTGTGAATTTTACCGGAGAATTCGACATTCCCCATCGAACTCTTGTCAAAGTTGAGGGAGCGATTGGCCGGGACGGCAATCGCTGCCGTGGCGGCACAGAGCGCCAGAATACAAAGTAACAGTATGCGTTTTTTCATCGACTTACCCCTTTTGCTTGATGTCCTTGATTGAAAATGGCAACCACCATAAAAACAGGGTGATTCTATCGGACCGGCGCAGTCAGGTCAACTGCGACGATGGTCATTAAAATATTTATTATCCTTGAAAAAACCTTTACACTGTCGGTCCGCCAGCCGGATTTCCCGCGGGCTCGACGAGGCAAGGACACACAAGTGGAACACTTTATTGCACGCCAACCGATCTTCGATACCAGGGGGCGGGTTTTCGCCTACGAGCTGCTGTTCCGTTCGGGCCTGCACAATTATTTCGACAGCGATGACCCGGATCATGCGGCGGCCAGCGTCATCGCCAACAGCAACCTGCTCTTCAGCCTCACGGAAATGACCGGCAGCACCAAGGCCTTTATCAACTGCACCCGGCGGGTCCTGCTCGAAAACCTGATGATGACCCTGCCGCGCCAGCAGACCGTGGTCGAGATTCTCGAGGATGTCGAACCGGACGGACCCCTGATCGCCGCCTGCCAGCATCTCAAGGACGAGGGCTACATGCTGGCGCTGGATGATTTTGTCTACCACAAAAACTACGAACCGCTGCTCAAGCTCGCTGACATCGTCAAGGTCGACTTTCTCCTCAGCGAGGTTGAGGAACAGGAACGCCTGGCCCGCCTGCTGATCCCGCGCGGCATCAGAATGCTGGCGGAAAAAGTCGAAACCCACGAGGTGTACGAACAGGCGAAGAGCATGGGTTACCAGCTGTTTCAGGGGTACTTCTTTGCCAAGCCGCTGATCATTTCACGCAAGGACATCCCCACCAACAAATTTCAGTTTCTGCGGATTCTCAAGGATGTCCACGCCGAAGATGTCGAGTTCAAGAAACTCGCCCAGACCATCCAGAGCGAGGTGTCCCTCTCCTACAAACTGCTCAAACTGGTCAATTCGGCCGCCTTTGCCCTGCGTCATCGCGTCACCTCGATCCTCCAGGCCCTGTCATTGCTCGGACTGCGGGAAATCCGCACCTGGGTGTCTCTTTTGGCAATCTCCGCCATGGCGGACGACAAACCGGCCGAGCTGGTCATCAGCTCACTGATCCGGGCCCGTCTCTGCGAACATCTGGCCCGCCCCGCCAACCTGGCAGCGCGCAAATCCGACCTGTTTCTCATGGGCCTGTTTTCCCTGCTCGATGTCATCATGTCCCGTCCCCTCGATGAAATTCTCAAGGAAATCACCGTCGATGAAGAGGTCCTCGAGGCTCTGACCGGGACCCCGGGACAGCTGCACAACATTCTTCAGCTGGTGATCGCCATGGAAAAGGGGGACTGGGATGCCGTCGCGCGCCTGACCACGGCGATGAACATCGAGGAGCAACAGCTGCCGGCCGCCTACCGCGAAGCGGTCACCTGGGCGCAGGATATCTACAGCCTGTAATCTCCCGCGCAATGGTTCTGTTTCCCGGCCATTGACAGCCTCTTCGGGACAAGGTACAAAGGGCGTTTTTCCAAGGAGGCACAATGTCTGAAAAAATCCCCTCAGCGGGAGGCCATATCCTCTCACGCTGCAGCAAATGCAAGGAGACCACCAACCACACCATCGTCGCCATGGTCGGGAGCAGGGTCGCCCGGGTGGAATGCAACGTCTGCGGCAGCGTTCACAATCATCGCGGCACAACCGCCCCCAAGGTGCGCAGTGACAGCACCAGAACCCCGGCCCAGCCGCGCAAAAGCCGGGCCCGGGCACAGTGGGAAACCCTCGTGGCAGAGGCGGATGACATGCCCGTGATCCCCTACCATATGAAGACGCCGGTGAAGACCGGCGATCTGATCTCCCATCCCAGCTTCGGGGTCGGCAAGGTCATCAGCACCACCAAGCCCAACAAGATGGAAGTCGCCTTCGCCGACGGGGTCAAGCTGCTGCGCTGCACCGTGGCCGGCTGAACCCGGTCGTTTCCTCCTGACATCAGGGTTCCGTTAATGCCGCCGCTGGCGGCTTGTTGCGCCGCCATTTCTACAGGATGTTTTTTGCACGTGCATCAGCATTGACAAGACGAAACGGTTGCGCTTTAGTGGGACAGACCGCCCAACGGCGTTTCCCCTGATCGGCAACCCCTGGCCCCCGGCATCCTCTTATGGCCCTGAGCGACAACAAAGCCACCGGAATCCTGGTCGCCTTCGCTGCCCTGGTGATCATCATCGCCGGCCTCAAGGCCGCCCAGGCGCTGCTGGTTCCCTTTCTGCTGGCGTTTTTCATTTCCATCATCTGTGCCGGACCCTTCTACTGGCTGCGCCAGCGCCGGGTCCCCGCCGCCATCGCCCTGCTGCTGGTCATTGTTGTGGTCATGCTCGGCGGGCTGGTGGTGCTGTTGATCATCGGCACCTCGGTCAACGACTTCACCAGTCAACTGCCCCTCTATGAACAGCAGCTGCGGACCCAGTCCCTGGTTCTGTTCGACTGGCTCGAACAGTTCGGCATCCATCTGTCCCGGCAGTTTTTCTTTGATTATTTCAATCCGGGCTCGATCATGCAATCGGCCGGCCGCATGCTGGCGGCTGCCGGCGGCGTTCTGACCAACTCGTTTCTGATCCTGCTGACGGTCATTTTCATCCTCTTCGAGGCCGCCGGCATGCCGAACAAGCTGCGCGCCGCCCTGAAGGACGCCGACACCTCCCTCTCCTCCTTTGAAAAGTTCATCACCGGGGTGCGCACCTACCTGGTTATCAAAACCCTGATCAGCCTGTGCACCGGGATCATCATCAGCGGCGGCCTGATGTTCATCGGCCTGGACTACCCGCTGCTCTGGGGATTGATCGCCTTTCTCCTCAACTATGTTCCCAATATCGGCTCCATCATCGCGGCGGTCCCGGCGGTTCTCCTCGCCCTGGTGCAGCTCGGTCCGCTGCCGACCCTGCTGGTGGCGATCCTCTACCTGGCCACCAATGTCATCATGGGCAACGCGCTCGAGCCGCGCCTGATGGGGAAAAGTCTCGGACTGTCGACCCTGGTCGTCTTTCTCTCGCTGGTCTTCTGGGGCTGGGTGCTGGGGCCGGTCGGCATGCTGCTCTCGGTCCCCCTGACGATGATCATGAAAATTGCCCTGGAAGTGAATCCGTCCACCCTCTGGCTCGCCATCCTGCTCGGTTCCGACATCCCCGCAAAGCCCGCTGCCAACGACGGGGAGAGACGCGATGCCGGCGCCGCCGGGACACCCTGACACGCAGGAGCAGACGATGATGCGACGCCCCTTCGGCCGGACCGCGGCAGAGATCTCCCTCATCAGTTTCGGTGGCATGCGTTTCCCGCAACCGGACGATCTCGACGCCAGTGCCGACCTGGTCCGCTACGCCTGGGAACAGGGGATCAACAATTTCGACACCGCCCCCCTGTACTGCAAGAATCGCAGTGAAACGATTTTCGGCCACGCCCTCGCGCAACTTCCCCGCGACAGCTTCTTTGTTTCGACCAAGTGCAACCAGCCCTCGGGCAGCGAACTGCGCCGGAGCCTGGAAAAGAGCCTGAAAACCCTGCAGCTTGAACAGATCGATTTCTTTTACATCTGGTACCTGCTGAGTCCCGCGGACTGGCAGCAGCGCATCGACAAGGGCGCCATCGCCGCGGCCCTGCAGGCGCGGGAAGAAGGGCTGATCAGGCACCTGGTCTGCTCTTCGCACATGGCCGGCGCGGATCTTGCCGGGGTGCTGGCAAGCGGTTATTTTTCCGGCGTGCTGCTCGGCTACAACGCGCTGAATTTCCCCTACCGCCGCGCGGCAGTGGACGATGCCGGCCGCCGTGGTCTCGGCGTCATCACGATGAATCCCCTCGGTGGCGGACTGATCCCGCGCAACCCCGAACGCTTCGCTTTTCTCAAAAGCTCGCCGGAGGAGTCGGTGGTCGCCGCCGCGTTGCGTTTCAACCTCTCCCATCCGGCCATCACCTCGGCCCTGGTCGGTTTTACCAGCCGCACGGAAATCGACCAGGCGGTCGCCGCCGTCGCCGACTTCACGCCGTTAAGCCCCGACGCGCAGGAGCGCCTGCAGGACCATATCGACCACTCCTTTGACGGCCTCTGTACCGGCTGCGGCTACTGTCTCCCCTGTCCCGTCGACATCCCGATCCCGAAATTTCTCGATGCCTACAACCAGCTGATCCTCAGCGGCGGCGATCAGACCCTGGTCAATGATCGCTTCCGCCTGCACTGGAACATCGACCGCAAACTGGCCGCCACCTGCACCGCCTGCGGCGCCTGCGAGGCCCGCTGCACCCAGCACCTGCCGATCATCGAACGGCTGCGGCAACTGGTCGACTGACCACCCGCCGCACAAGCACGCGACGATCAGCATCCCCTGCGGCCTTGCGGAAGGGGCCCCGGATCCAGCGCCAAGCGCCAGCCGTTTACGGTGATTTCACCAGATCTCGCCGCCCACGCCGCCAGAATCTGGTGGAATAACCACCGCCCTCCTGGGGTCATCCTGTAACACAGCGATATGACAGATATTTTTCTTTGGCAGAGATGGTGTATTTTTTGCTTGTATCTGTCGTGCTTTAAGGGCACCATTTTTTGCGATTGCAATACCCTGTTATCAGCGTGATTGAACTGCCACTCAATCACCAATTTTTATTCTGCTCATCATGGAGGTTTTATGAACATGCACCACCCAACCCGCCGGCTGCTGCTGGTGGGGATTTTCTCAAGTCTGCTGTTTCTGGCTCTTTCCAGTCCGCTGTGCGCCAGCACGCTGGTGATCGAAGACTGTATCAAATGCCATACTCTCGAGCCGCAACAGGTGGCGGAAGCCGGCGCTGC
>JAWOIX010000008.1:0-21534 GCA_046484405.1 Pelovirga sp. | reverse complement strand
TGCCGCCGCACTTCTCGTATTACGTCTATCCCCGTTTTGCTCCCCAGCCGATAATCGGCGATCACCATCGCTGGGGAATTCTTCTTCATTGCGGAAATAGCCTGTTCGAAGTCAGCAGCCACGCTTACCGCGTAGCCCCACTGGCGCAAACTCATCGCCAAACCCTCTCGGATATCCGCCTCATCATCGACCACGAGAACCTCGGCTCCCGCGTAGGGGAGCTCCAGCACTAACTGGGATTTAGCCAAACATCGCGGCCTCTCTTTGGCGTCCAGGGCAACTGGCACCGTCACGCTGAAACAGGTCCCTCGTCCCACATGAGAGGCCACATCTACAGGGTGTTCAAGCAAGGTGGAGAGTCGTTTGACGATGGCCAGCCCAAGACCCAAACCCTCGCGCCGGTCACGTGCCGTATTGCCTGATTGGTGGAATTCATCGAAGACCTTCTTGAGTTCATTTCGCTTGACACCGATCCCGGTATCGAGCACCTGTATATGCGCTGCTTTTCCTTTGCGGCGTACGCCGAGGAGAACCTTTCCGGATGGCGTGTATTTTATCGCGTTTGAAATCAGGTTGCGCAGGATCCGTGTTAAAAGCTTGAGGTCACTGTGAACATACAAGCTGCTGTCCACGCACTTCAGACGAATACCTTTCTCGAGGGCTATAGGAAGTTGCTCATCTATCAGTTGGCGGATGAGTTCGCTGAGCCTGAGATCAGACAACTCGGGGCGAACCAGTCCGGCATCCAGCTTCGAGATATCAAGCAGGGCATTGAGCATTTCACCGAGTCCATCAACGGCCTCCTGCATTCGGATGGCTATCTCGGCAGACTCAGGAGGCAGCTCATGGTTAACCAGCAGATGAGCCAGCAGATGCATGGCTTGCATAGGTTGCCGGAGGTCGTGACTGGCCGTTGCAAGGAAACGCGTCTTGGCCCGACTTTGACGCTCTGCCAGTTTCTGCGCTTTCCTCAATTCAGCCTCATACCGCAACCGTTCTGCCTCAGCTCGAGTGCGTTCCGTGATGTCGCGGAAAAACAGCAGGAATTCGCCGCTGGTGGGCCAATACGAGGTACTGATCTCCACGTCGATGACCATACTGTCTTTTTTGCGATAGCGGGTTTCAAAGCGGTCGAAGCCTTGCTGGACAATCTGTTTGATATGACGATCCGTTCCCTCGAGCTTTCTCCCAACATAGAGCTCGTTGATGTGCATACCCAGTAACTCTTCTTTCGAATAGCCGGACAGGCTACAGAAGGCCTGATTGACATCCCGGAGTGTGCCGTCGGTCCCCATGGTCAAGAACCCTTCGTGAGAGATACTGAGCAATGTGGCATAACGGTCGGCCTGAAGTTGGCCAGTCACCTCATCCTGCTTTCGTTCTGTAATATCCTGTGACAACGCCACAACACCCATAATCGCACCATTAGCACCACGTAGCGGTGCTTTTGTGACCTGAAAGCATCGCTCACCGTCGCCACCAGTGACACGCTCTTCCCTGATCACCGCCTCCCCTGTTTCCAACACCTGGCGATCCCCCTGCCGATGCAGCTCAGCCTGATGTTGTGAATAAAGCTCGGAATCAGTGCAACCAATAATCTCCTCCTCCCTTTTTCCTGCAGCACGTACAAAAGCAGCATTACAGGCCACATACACCAGGTGACTGTCCTTAACGGAGATGGCATCAGGGGAAATATCGATCATGCCCCTAAGAAGTTCAAACGATGTTACAGACGCAGGATGACGTAAGTCATTTTGAGTCGAAACAGAGGTCATAGAATGAAGCTCTCCTTGCCTTGCTGCTCAGGGACAGTTGTGTGAAGTCGGCACCAAAAAAAAGATATCGGTACACGGCACAACAACCGCCGCGGTGCCTGCCACGGCTGCGTCTCCGGCTCGTCAGGTCCCGGTGAGTGGCGGGCGGATCAAGGCGTCCCCGCTGGCCCGGCGCACCGCCCGTGAGCAGAATGTCCCCTTGGAGGAGGTCGAGGGCAGCGGACCTGGTGGGCGTATTGTCGAGCGTGACATCCTGCGGCACCGGAAGGAGAGCAAACCCAAAGTCAGCCCCCTGGCACAAAAAGTGGCAGACGAATTTCAGGTGGACCTGGGCAGGATCCACAAGGACAGCCGGATCATGAAAGAGGATGTTGAGGCACAGCTGTCCCAGGGCCCGGCACCCTCTTTCGCGAGGGACAGTGCCGTAAGCGTCCCTCTTGCCGGGATGCGCAAGGTGATCGCTGAGCGCCTGTCGCAGAGTTGGCAGAACTCTCCGCATGTCAACATGACCATGGAAGTTGACATGACGGCTGCTGCCGCGATGAAGAAGAGACTGGCCCATCTCACCGGTGGGAACATCTCTTATACCGACATCATTGTGAAATGTGCGGCCCAGGCTCTTGCGGATTTTCCGATGCTCAACTCCAGCCTGATCGACGGCAATATCGTCAGTCATGGCGAGGTGCATATCGGTATTGCCGTTGCGCTGGAAAAAGGCCTGACCGTCCCGGTGGTGCGCAACGCCAATCACAAGACCATCGCCAGGCTGCGGGAGGAGATTGCCGATCTATCCGCAAAGGCGCGCAACGGCGAGCTGTCTGCCGCTGACCTGAGCGGCGGCACCTTTACCGTGACCAACCTGGGAATGTTCGGCGTGGATCATTTCACCCCGATTATCAACCCGCCGCAAAGCGCCATCCTCGGGGTCTGTCGCATTGTCGATCGCCCGGTCGTGCAGGACGGTGCCGTGACCGTCAGGCCGCTGATGAATCTTTGCCTGTCCTTTGATCATCGCCTCGTCGATGGTTCTGTCGGTGCGCAGTTCCTCGCCCGCTTGCGGCTGTTGCTGGAAGAACCACTGCTGCTGTTGTAGGCAGGCGGCAAACCGGACAGGCCGAATGTACTGGAAGGAATGATGTCATGGCCAAGAAGATCGTGATCATTGGTGCCGGTCCCGGCGGCTATGTTGCGGCCATTCGCGCGGCACAGCTTGGTGCGGACGTTCATCTGGTCGAACAGGGGGCCATGGGAGGAACCTGCCTCAACGTTGGCTGTGTTCCGACCAAGGCGATGCTGCATGTTGCCGAACTTTATCAGACGTTGGGCAAGGGGGGGAACCTCGGGATCAGGGCACAAAACATCAGTCTCGACTGGCTGACGGTGCTGCGCTACCAGAAGAATCTTGTCCAGCGCCTGGTCAAGGGCGTTGAAGGTCTGCTGAAAGCCAACAAGGTGCATGTTCACCGTGGGCAGGCCCGGCTGAAAAGTTGTTCCGAGGTCGAGATTGGAGGAGAAGCGATCGGGGCTGATGCTATCGTTCTTGCTGTGGGTTCAGAGCCGGCGCGGCTTGCTTTTCCCGGAGCGGATCTTGCGGGGGTGATTGACAGCACCGCCGCACTGAACCTGCAGCAACCCCCGGCGTCATTGATTGTCGTCGGTGGAGGCGTGATCGGGGTGGAACTGGCCTCCCTCTACCGTGGATTCGGAGCCGAGGTCACCATTGTCGAACTGCTGCCACAGATTCTGACGGGCCTTGACAGTGACATCGTCAGCCTGGTTCACGACGATCTTCAGCGCAACGGGATCAGGATTATGACCGGGGCGCGGCTCGAGGAGGTTCGCACGCATGGCAGCAACTTGCGCACGCGGATCGTCCAGGATTCGCAAGAGCAGGAAATCGCCGCTGAACAGGTCCTGGTTGCCGTTGGCCGCAGGCCGAGGACCGCGGGTTTAGGGCTCGAAAACCTGGGCATTGCGATGGAGCGCGACAGGATTCTGGTCGATGAACATTTCCTCACCAGTTGTCCGCAGGTTTATGCCATTGGCGATTGCAGCAGCAAAATAATGCTCGCCCACGTTGCGTCGGCCCAGGGCGTGGCGGCGGTGGAGCATGCCCTCGGGCATAAGGCGGACTACCACGGGGAGACCGTGCCGGCCTGCATTTACATCCAGCCGGAAATCGCCAGCGTCGGACTGACGGAAGAACAGGCCCGGCAGCAGGGGCTCAGTATCCAGGTGGGACGCTTTTCCCTGTCCGGAAACGCCAAGGCCCTGATCGAGAGTGAAGGAAAAGGGTTGATCAAGATCATCTCGGGAGGACGCTATCGCGAGGTGCTGGGCGTCCACATCTGGGGGCCACGTGCTACGGACCTGATTGCCGAAGCCGCACTGGCTCTGCGTCTCGAGGCCACTGTCGACGAACTGATCAGCACGATTCACGCTCATCCGACTATCGCAGAAGCGGTCCCGGAAGCGGCCCTCGCAACGGATGGCATGGCAATCCACTGGCCACCGGGTTTGAAATAACCCGGCTTGTGGCGCAATTGACAGTCTCTTTTCTTCATGTCACGAAAGCCTGTCCACCCTAGCACAAAGGAGAGGAGATGATGGCACCAGACAGCCACCTGATGGTCAAGCAGCCACGCTACCTGCGCCAGCCCGGTCGTTTCAATCCGGTGCGGATACAGAGTGTAGCGTCCCCTTTCGGCCGCCATATCCGCCTGCTGCTCAAGCCGGGCGAATCGCTTTACGACGCAGTGGTGAAGCCGCTGGACGCGTTGAACATCAGGGATGCTTCAACAACCATTTTAGGAGGAACCTTTGAACAGCTGCACTACTGTGTCGCGATTCCGGATCCCGACAAGCGCACAGTGATTGCCTATTCGAAACCGCGGTTCGCCGGCTGGGGTGTCTACATGGTCTTTGGGAACGCCACCCTTGGCCGGTCCATCGAGGGCAAGCCACTGGTTCACTGCCATGCGGTTGTGCGCACAGAGACCGGCGAGGTAAAGGGGGGGCACATTATTACCGAAAGTGCCATTGTCGGCCCCAGACCAATTTCCGTGCTGGTGACATCCTTGGAGGGGCTTGAGTTGTGCCAGGCTCTGGATGAGGAAACCGGCATTCCCTTGTTTCAACCCGTGGAGGCGCGGCGCCATGAATGAGATCAGGCTGGTGGAAAGTGGAAGAATGGGGCGGGTGGCCTATGCGCGCATAGCACCCAACGAGGACCTTGTTCTCGGGATCGAAAAACTCTGCCTGGCCCAGGGGTTTAATAATGCCTTTGTCCGCGGCGCCCTGGGCAGTCTGGTTGATGCCGGGTTGCGGGCCAGCGATGGCAGCGTCATTGAGATCAAGGGTCCCGCTGTCGAAATTGTCAGCCTGGCCGGTGAGGTGCGGTCCGACGAGAACGGTACGCCCTGTGCCTCCCTGACCGGGGTCGTGGCAGATCCCGACGGCAAGGTTTTCGGCGGGCCTTTCGTCCTCGGGCTCAACCCCATCTGCATCACCTTTGAGGTGACCCTCGAGGAGTGGCTGCCTGATGAGGCGTCCTAGGCTGCTGCAGCTGTTTCGGGTCGGGAGCAGGGTCCGGACAGCGTCTGGTCAGTGACCACCGGGTCATGAAGATACCAATGGCGAGGAGTGTTCGACAATGGCGTACATGAAAGCTCTCGTGAAAGTCTCTCCCGAGCACGCGGAGATCAGGCAGGTCCCGATTCCCTCCTGTGGCCCCGAGGAGGTGCTGGTCCGGGTCAGATCTGCCGCCCTGTGTGGCACGGATCTGCATATCCTGGAGTGGAACCGCTGGGCCCAGACTGCGGGCATCAAGCTGCCGTTTGTGGTCGGGCATGAATGCTGTGGTGACATCGTTGCCCTGGGTGAGGGCGTACGTGGGCTGGCTGTGGGCGACAAGATCGCGGTTGAGACCCATGTGCCCTGCGGCACCTGTTACCAGTGTCTGACCGGCGAGCAGCATATCTGCAACAACCTGGTTATCTTCGGCGTCCACATGAATGGCTGTTTCGCCGAATATACGGTGGTTCCTGCCATCTGCGCCCGCAAGATCCCGATGGCGATCGACTATGATCCGGGCAGCATGATGGAGCCGATCGGCACGGCTTTCAGAGCCGTTTTGGAAAGCGAGGTTGGCGGAGCCAGCGTTCTGGTTATGGGCTGTGGTCCGATTGGTCTGTTCGCCGTTGCCGCTGCCGACATCCTTGGGGCCAGCCTGATTATCGCATCAGATATCAGCCCGGCGCGCCTGGAGATTGCCCGGACATTGGGCGCAAACCAGATGATCAACCCTCAGCAGGGGGGCCTGGTCGCGGCGGTTCAGACCCTGACCAATGGCTACGGGGTCGATGTCATCATCGAGGCCTCCGGTAACGCCAAGGCCCTGGCTGGTTCTTTCACATTGCTGCGTAAAGGGGGGAAGGTTGCCCTGGTGGGCTTGCCCGGTCAGCCCGTTGAACTTGAGATCGGCAGGGATATCGTCTTCAAGGAGGCCAAGGTTATCGGCATTCACGGCCGCAAGATGTTCAGCACCTGGAGTCAGATCGAGCGCCTGATGACCACGGGTAAACTTGACATCGGCGCAGTCATGACCCACAGTTTTCCGCTGGAAGAGTGGCAGGAAGGGGTGCGCCTGGCGAAAAGCGGCGAAGCCTGCAAGGTGATTTTGCATCCCTGACCTGGGCATAATGGTTTTTTAAGGCGGTTGATTCCGCAACAGCATGCTGCGCATTGGCTGTCCCCGGTAGCTTGTTGCAATACAGGGTTCGTCGGAGGACGAGGAAAAGGTAAGCTCTGATGGTTGGCTGGTTGATCGTAGTGAAGTTGCTGGTATCAATTGCATTTGTCGTTGGGTTGTCGCTGGTCGTGGAGCATGTCAGCCCACGGGTGGCCGGGATTCTGGCCGGTTACCCCCTGGGGGCGGCGATCTCCCTGTTCTTCATCGCGGTGGAAAACGGTGAGAGCTTTGCGGCACAGGGGGCTCTCTACACCCTGGGCGGGCTGTCCGCTTCCCTGGTTCTGGTCTTTTTTTATTACCTGGTGTCGCGGCGGGCCAGACGCTGGGAGATGCTGTCTGCCGTGGTTGTCTCTGTCAGCGCTTTTCTGATTGCGGCAAAGATTTTAAGCTTCTTTGATCTCGGGCTGGTGCAGGCGCTGCTGATCACGGTTGGTTCCAGCGGTTTTTTTTACTACCTGTTCAGAAAAATTCCCAACGTTCTGGTTCGCAAAAAGGTCAGCTTTACCCCTGCGGTGCTGGCGATCAGGGCTCTTTCCGCGGCGGTTATCATCCTCTTTGTGACCGGGGTTGCCAAGTGGGTCGGACCAAACTGGGCCGGGATCCTGTCAGCGTTTCCCGTCACTCTTTTTCCCCTTATCATCCTGGTGCACGCTGCCTACGGTAAAGAACAGGTCCACACCATTATCAAGAACTTTCCCCTCGGCCTTGGTGCCCTGATTGTTTATGTTATCGTGGTCAGGTTCACCTATGTCGAACTTGGTGTCGGTCTGGGAACCATGTGGGCATTTACCGCGGCGACCTTCTACCTGATCGGTTTTTCCCTCGTCGTACAGAAATTCACCAGGAAAAAAGTGGTGGTTAAATAGAACCCCGGCGATATCAGCGTGAGAACAGGTCGCCTGGCTGCGCAAAAAAGCCACTGCGGCCGCGGACAGCGGTTGATGGGTCATGCCGTCGCAGGCGCAGGCAGTCCGGAGAAATGGCTCCGGATAATGTGGCTGAAGGCGGGTTGAAAAGGGAGGTTGCTTATGAGTTTTTCCCCGGCTGACAAGGACAATGTCACCTATCAGGATGTTGCCACGGTCACGGGCGGCCTGCTCCAGGACATTCGTCCCGAACAGCGTGACCAGGCCTTGCGTGGTGCCCAGTTGCTGGCCCTGTCGCTGCAATTGGAAGGGGTGGAGACGCTCTTTGGTTATCCGGGCGGTGCCAACCTGGAGATTTTTGATGTGCTGCGTGAATATGACATTCGTTGCATTCGCACCGAGCATGAGCAGGGTGCCGTGCATGCGGCCCAGGGATACGCCCGCGCCACCGGCAAGGTCGGGGTCTGTCTGACGACCTCCGGGCCGGGGGTGACCAATACGGTGACCGGTATCGCCGATGCCAACAGCGATTCGACCCCGATCGTGGTGATTGCCGGCAATGTCCCGTCGCATCTGCTCGGACGAAATGCTTTTCAGGAGGTTGACATCGTCGCCATCAGCAGCCCGGTCACCAAGAAGAGTTACCAGGTCAAAAAGGTGACCGATATCCCCGAGGTGGTGCGCGAGGCGTTCCAGCGGGCCGCCGGAAACCGGCCCGGTCCGGTTCTCATCGATATCCCCAAGGACATTCAGCAGCATTATCCGCGCGATCCGGAAGGTCATTATGTCCGGCCGCGGCTGCCGGCGGTTATCGAAGCGCCGGAAAGTCCGATCGGCGGTCTCAGTGAGACACAGCTGGAGCAGTGCCGGCGCCTGATCGGTGAGGCACAACGACCGGTCCTGTACGTGGGTGGCGGAATTATCAGTGCAGAGTGCAGTGACGCCCTGGTTGCGCTGGCTGAACACCTGGCGTGGCCGGTGACCATGACGCTGATGGGAAAGGGGGCCTTTCCCCCGGATCATCCGCTGTCCCTCGATATTCTCGGCATGCACGGCAGCAAGTATGCCAACATTGCGATTAATGAGGCCGACCTGGTGCTCGCCCTGGGGGTGCGGTTTGATGACCGGGTCACCGGCAACGTCCAGGAGTTTATCAGGGACGGCAAAATCATCCATATCGATATTGACCGCAACGAGCTCAATAAAAACAAGATGGTGACCCTGGCGATTTGCGCTAATCTCGCCAGCGCCCTGGAGCAGTTGCGGCGCGGCACCCGCGCTGGTGATGTCAGTGAGTGGCTCTCCTATGTCGGGGACTTGCGCCGGCAGTTTCCCTTCAGGGTTCCCAGCGGTGACACCCTGTCGCCGCAGTACGTGATTGCGGAGCTCAGTACCCTGACCCGCGGGCGGGCCATCATCACAACGGGTGTCGGTCAGCACCAGATGTGGGCGATGCAGTATTACCGCTCGGTGATGCCCCGCTCGTTTATCAGCAGCTCCGGGTTCGGCACCATGGGCTTCGGCCTGCCGGCAGCCATGGGGGCCAAGGTGGCGTACCCGGAACGGACCGTTGTCGATATTGATGGGGATGGGTCACTGAATATGACCATTCATGAACTCGCCGCCTGTCACCGCCATGGCATCGGCGCCAAGGTTCTCGTCATCAATAACCAGTGGCTGGGCATGGTGCGGCAGTGGCAGGACATGATCTATACCGGCCACCGTGCCGGCAGTGATCTGTCCGACCCGCACTGCCAGGTCAAGTCACCGCAGGAGCATGACATTTATCCCGATTTTGTCACGATCGCCGCAGGCTACCGGGTGCAGGCGGAAAGGGTGACAACCAGGGCGGAGGTGCCGGCCGCCCTGGCGCGCATGCTCGCTGACCCGGCGGTGCCCTATCTGCTGGATGTCGTTGTTGACGCGGAAGCCAATGTTTATCCGATGATTCCGGCTGGCGGGACCTACCGGGACATCATCATGGGGGATGAAGATCTGCCCGGGATGTCCCGTTCGACGCAGGGAAGCAATATTTAGAAGGAAGCCGCGGCGGTTTCCTGCCGCCGGATCTCGTCCATCTTCCCAGGGAGGAACAGCCATGCGTGCCGCCTGCTATGAAAAAACCGGTCCAGCCCGCGACGTTCTGCATATTCGTGATCTTGCCACACCGGTTCCCGGTCGCGGCGAGGTCCGCGTTAAAATCGCCTGGTCCGGCGTCAATCCCTCGGATGTCAAAACGCGCTCCGGGGTAAGAAGCCGGCAGCTTCCTTTCCCGCAGATCATCCCGCACAGCGATGGCGCAGGAGTTATCGATCAGGTCGGCCCGGAGGTTTCTCCTGCGCGGCTCGGTGAGCCGGTGTGGATCTGGAACGCCGCCTGGGAGCGGCCTTGCGGAACAGCCGCAGAATATATCGTCCTGCCGGAGATCCAGGCCGTACGCCTGCCCGACACCGTCGACCCGGCGATAGGTGCCTGTCTCGGGATCCCTGCCCTGACGGCCTATCATGCCGCTGCGCTGGATGGCGGTGTCGCCGGGAAGACTGTCCTGGTGACCGGTGGTGCCGGGGCAGTCGGCTACTATGCGATTCAATTTGCCCGGTTGCTCGGCGCCAGAAGGATTTTCACAACGGTCAGCTCTCCGGAAAAGGCCGCCCTGGCGCGCCTGGCCGGCGCCGATGTCGTACTCAATTACCGGGACGAGAATTTCCAGGAGGCCCTGCAGGAGGCATCACGGGGCAACGGGGTGGATCGTATCATCGAGGTGGACCTGGCCGCCAATGCCGCAACCGACCTGGCGATCCTGGCTCCGGGCGGAGATATCATCGTGTACGGCAGCGGTGCGGCGGAGATGTCCCTGCCTTTTTTCCCGCTGATCTTAAAAGACGTGCGCCTGCATTTTTTCATTGTCTACAAGCTGCCCTGGGCCGTGCGCGAGCGGGCGCTGGCGCACCTGACCGATCTGCTCGAACGCGGCAGTCTGCGGCATCAAATCGCGGCCAGGTTGTCCCTTGAACAGATTGCCGAAGCCCATGAGATGGTCGAGCAGGGGCAGGTCATCGGCAATGTGATTCTTTCCCCCTGAGGGCCGGCAGCACGGTCGCGCTGGCGGCGGGGATTTAGACAATCGTTGCTGGTCGGCAGATCTGGCCGGGAACGCGCCAGGGATGCCGCCGGTCAGTTGCGGAAATAGTCAGGACAGTCGGGTCGTGCCAGCCGCCAGGCATGTTCGTAGGCGTCCACAATCTCTGCCGGCAGCGGGCCCTGTTGCACACCGGCCAGGTTGTCCTTAAGCTGCTGGAGGTTGGAGGCGCCGATGATCAGGGTGTCACGCTGTTGCCGGGACAGCATGGAGTGAAACAGTTCCCAGCGCAGGGCGCTGTCCGGCAGCTTGATGCCCTGACCGGCACAGAGCTCGCGGATGCTGTCAACCGCATCGAAATAGGCCTGTTTCCAATACCGATCCTGGTACATTGCGAGCACGGCGAAGCGCCCCGTCTGTGGAATGTTACGGAGATCGGCATACTTTCCCGTCAGCAGTCCGCCAGCCAGCGGGTTGTAGGCGTAGAAGCGTATCCCCGCGGAGCGCAGTGCCGGGAACAGCTCCGCCTCAACGGTGCGGGTGATGCCGTTGTACATCCCCTGGTAGGCGGTCGGGAGTACCCAGCCGTTTTTTTTGCAGATATGCCAGATATCGATGACCTGCCAGGAGGCATAGTTGCTCAGGCCCAGCTCCCGGAACCTGCCCTCGCTGAACAGCTCCTGACAGGCTTCCAGGGTGATCTCGATGGGGGTGTTGCGATCCGGAGCGTGCAGGTAAAACAGGTCAACCGAATCGGTCTGGAGCCTTTTCAGCGAGGTTTCCAGCTGTCTGCGCACGGCCTGCGGTTGCAGTCCGTCCTCACCCCAGGGATTGGCCTTGGTCGCCAGAAAGATCTGTTTTCGCAGCGCCGGAGTGATCATCCGACCAAGGATTTCTTCGGTTTTTCCGTCGCCGTAAAAATGGGCCGTGTCGATTTCCCGGAAGCCCTGCTCAAGAAAGCGCTCAACAATACGGCAGGCGGCCATCTCATCTGTCTGTACACCAAAGGTCATGGTTCCGAGAACCAGCTCCGGCGCCTTATGACTCTGTGTCATGTTTGCCTCTCTTTTGTTGCGTTGCGGTTGTCGGCGGCTGGACAGGATCCTGACGCTGCTGGAATTAAACATCCTTGTGACGTTTTCGTCCAGCGGGAAATCGCCGGTCTGCACGCCTGGCCCGGGACCGGCGAACCGGAAAATGAGAGAGAAGACCGGGCCGCAGGATGTTATACTGTGACAGTCACCCGGCAACGGCCGGATGACTTGCCGTTGGCGACATCTGGCCGCCGGACCCTACGCATGACCCACCAGGAGGATCAATCTTTATGGCAGTGCCCCTGCCCGGGCTGCATCCGAAAATATCGCGCCAGGCACTCGGCTGGAGCGCGGTGCTCGGCTCGGCGTTTTTTTTCTACCTGGCGACCCTGATCATCCGTTGGTCTGTTCCCTACGCCGCCATCGACTCGGCCTATTTTGTTTTTGCCCGGTTCCTGCTGGGATTTTTGGTGGTGGCCACGACCATGTTGCTGCAGCGACAGCAGGTCAGGGCGCGCAGCTACCATTTCCTGGTCGGTCGGGCCGTGGCCAACACGGCCGCGGTTTACTGCTTTTACAAGGCCGTCGAAGTCGGTTCCGTGGCACAGGCCAACATTCTCAACATGACCTACCCGCTGTTTGTCGCCCTTTTTTCCTGGTTTTTCCTGCGTACGCAACGGGACATCACCTCGTTTGTGATTGTCACCGTCGCCCTGATCGGCATCTGGATGGTTCTGGCGCCGGGCGACATGTCCCTCGGGGCTGGCGGCGCCTGGGGGCTTGCCTCCGGCATCACCGCGGCGGCGGCGATTGTCTATCTGAACCTCAGTCGCCGCTTTCATGATTCCCAGACCATCCTGCTGTACATGTTCGGCCTGGGCGCGATCTTCATGCTGGTGTTTTTTCACAGCAGCGTCTTTCTGCCCAACAGCACGGAATTCCTCTTTCTGCTGGCCTGCTCGGTGGCGGGCGTTCTCGGGCAGTACCTGCTGACCTACGGTTTTTTGTATGTGACGGCGATCGAAGGATCGATTCTCTCGTCGAGCAGGATCCTCATGGCGGCCCTGCTCGGGCCCCTGCTGGTCGCCGACCCGGCCCTCACGGTCACGGGCTGGATCGGGGCCTTCCTGCTCTTTTCGGCCAACGCCTCGCTGGCCCTGCGCAAACATTGAGGGACCAACACCAGCGCCGTACGGCTCCCGGAGGGACCGTTGCGGCCATGAAACAATAAGGAGAGACACAGATGCTGCTGTTGAACCGTTCAGAACTGGCACAGGTGCTGACCATGCCGGACGCCATTGCGGCCGTCGCAGAAGGGTTTCGTGAGCATCAGCTCGGGCGCTCACTGACGCCGCTGCGCATGCATGTGGAGGTGGAACCGGTCAAGGGCGTTTACCTGATGATGCCGTCCTACCTCGAAAAGAGCGCGCTGTTCGGCACCAAGGTGCTGTCGGTCTATCCGCTCAATGCCGAACAGCAGAAGCCGACTATCAACTCCCTCTATCTTCTCAACAATGCCGACGACGGCACGTTCCTGGCGCTGATGGACGGTTACTTTCTGACCGGGATCAGGACCGGCGCGGCGTCCGCGGTTGCCGCCAGGGAACTGGCGCGTGCGGACGCGTGCATCCACGGCATTATCGGTACCGGCGGCCAGGCGCTCTACCAGGCAGAGGCGATCGCCGCCGTTCGATCGATTCGCAAGATCCTGGTGTATGATCGCAACGAACAGGCCGCCCGCGCCTTTGCCGGGACGGCAACGCAGAAACTGGGCGTGCCGGTGGAGGTGCTGGGCAGTGCGCAGGCGGTGGCGGCGCAGGCAGAGATTCTCACCACGGTCACCACCTCGAGCACTCCTGTTATCTGCCGCGCCGACGTCAGGCCGGGTTGTCATGTCAATGCCGTTGGTGCGTTCAAGCCGACCATGCAGGAGATCAACAGTGACCTCCTCACAGATGCGCTGGTTGTCGTCGATACCTACCAGGGATGTCTGCATGAGGCGGGCGACCTGGTTGTTCCCATCAAGGCAGGCGCCTACCGGCGCGAAGAGATCCACGCCGAGCTCGGCGAGATCCTGCTTGGCGCAAAGAGCGGGCGCACGTCAGACGCGCAGATCACCCTGTTCAAGTCGGTCGGCATCGCCTTCGAGGATCTCGTGGTTGCCAACCTCGCCTTTCACCGGGCGCAGGAGCGGCAGATGGGCACCCGTGTCTGCCTGACCGACTGAATGAAGAAGTGGCCCTCCAGCCGGGGGCGCGGGCCAAGTGAACAGGTTTTCGGCGGGGCAAACAATGGCATGACATCGGCAGGAAGAACATCGTCAAGGTGACCCGGAATGCCGCCTGCGGTGGTTTCGAGCCGGAACGGGATGAGGTGCGTTATGCGCTTATTTAACTGCAGTCATTGCGGTCAGCGGTTGTACTTTGAAAACGTCGTATGTGAGCGCTGCGCTGCGACGCTCGGCTTTCTGCCCGACTGGCTTCTGCTGGTTTCTCTGGATGCCGCCGGAGAGAGACGCTGGCGGCCCCATGGAAAAAATCCGGAATATCTTATGTGCGCCAATTATGAGCAGCACGCGGTGTGTAACTGGATGGTGCCCAGTGACGACGGTCACCCGTTGTGCACGGCCTGCCGACTCAATAAAACGATTCCGGACCTTGGTGTGGAAGGCAATATCGACCGGTGGCGCACGCTTGAGACGGAGAAGCGCCGCCTGGTCTATTCCCTGCTGCGGCTGGGCCTGCCGGTGGTGCCGCGCAGCGAGGATGCGGCCGCCCTCGCTTTTAACTTTTTGGCCGATACCGGTTCTCCCTTCAGTGAACGTGGCAAGGTTCTCACCGGTCATTTCGCAGGCCTGATCACCATCAATATCAAGGAAGCCGATTCCGCCGAGCGGGAGCGCATGCGGGGGCAATTCGACGAACCGTACCGCACGTTGCTAGGCCACTTCCGCCACGAGTCGGGGCACTACTACTGGGATCGATTGATTCGGGACAGCGCCTGGCTCGAAGAATGCCGCAGTCTGTTCGGAGACGATACCCTGGATTACGGCGCCGCCCTCGAGGACTATTACCGGCACGGGGCGCCGGCCAATTGGCAGGAACATTTCATCAGCAGCTACGCGACCATGCATCCATGGGAAGACTGGTCCGAAACCTGGGCCCACTACCTGCACATGGTCGATACCCTGGAAACTGCCTGGCAGTTCGGCATCGGCATTCGCCCCAGGGGGGGTGACGACGCCACGGCAACAGTGCATCAGGATTTCGATCCATACCGTGCAGCCTGTATCGATACTTTGGTCGAGCACTGGCTGCCGCTCACCTCTGCGCTCAACAGCCTCAACCGCAGCATGGGTCACGAACACGCCTATCCGTTTGTTATTTCACCAGGGGTGATAGAAAAGCTTGGTTTCGTACATCGCGTCATACGCAAGGCGTCGTGACGCGCGCCGGTGCCGACCGAGAGATCCTCGGTGGTTCAAGATGAAGGCGGGTGGCGGGTCGGTATATGTCGATGGCATTGACATCAACATCGGGGATTGGAGTCGTTGTCATGCCGAGAAATGGAGACTGTAGGGCCGCATTAAAACCTATTTTGCGATCAAGGGAAGTTATTTCAGGTCTAGTAATCATGACTTTATCTGACAGACAGTATCAGATTTGAATCTAACCAAACTTACTATAAGTCCCTAGGTCATCCAGTAAAGAGCTGCGAGGGGATTTATAGTAAGTCAGATTTTAGGCTAATCGACTATCTTATAGATCGTGAATTGCCGGAAAATCCCCATCCGGATCAGTCATCTTCTGAATCATCAGGTACCTAAAGGCTAGGGAATATTTCATTGGCATGACGGATTGTCTCCTCTCAGTTTTTATTTGAGGCGACAACTATGCTGATACAGGGTGCCTTCTTCGCGAAAGAGCCGGGAAGCGGTATCAATTGATTGATGCTGAGAAGAAGGTCTATCCGTTATCTCTGTTGCTATCATCACTGTTCTGCTCCACTTTCCGTAGACGTTTTATCTGTACAATCCCCTTGCACGATTCGCGATTCGCGAATAGAGTATGATTATGAATTTAAAACCACAAGACATATTGGTTGTGCTCAAGCTTATTGCGCTGGGAGATCGCCCCTGGAGCTATGTGCAACTGGCACATGAGTTGTCGATGAGCGCATCTGAAATCAATGCAGGGGTAAGGCGTTGCTTGGCTGCGAACCTGCTATTGCCTGATTTTATCGGCGGGAAAAATCCAAAACCGGCGTTGAAGGCAATAGAGGAGTTTCTGGTGCATGGTTTGAAATATGCATTTGTTCCCGAACGAGGGGAGTTGACGCGAGGAGTGCCGACCGGTTATGCAGCGGAACCCTTGAAGAGCAATATTGTTGCAAGCGACGAACCTCCTCCCGTCTGGCCATATCCAGAAGGGCAGGTTCGTGGTTATTCTTTTTCTGCGCTTTATCGCTCTGCGCCCCAGGCCGCTCTAGCGGATCAGCGACTGTACGAATTGCTTGTTCTGGTTGATGCCATTCGTGGTGGCAAAGCCCGCGAAAGAGAGATGGCGACTGCTGAATTGCGGAAGCGCTTGGGGGGAGAATGGTAACAGTTAAAGACATCAATTTGCAGATGCTTTGCCTGGTTGCCCAGCGGCTGATGCCTTTGCTTGATCAATTTGTTTTTTTGGGTGGATGCACAACGGCATTGTTTGTTACTGACGAGGCGGCACCAGATGTGAGGGTTACGCATGACGTCGATGTGATCGTAGAAGTGCTCTCGCGATACGAATATTGGCAATTGGAAGAGCGCTTGCGCGAGCTCGGTTGTGTTCAAGAAATCGATCAAGAGCTGACGTGCCGTTGGAAGCTTGGGGGTATCACTCTTGATGTCATGCCAACCGACGAAAACATTCTGGGATTCAGCAATCGCTGGTATTCTGAGGCAATCCATAGCGCACAAACCGTTACGATAGGCGAAAACCTGAATATTCGACTCGTTACCCCTGCTCACTTTATTGCGACGAAATTGGAAGCGTTTTTCGGGCGTGGGAACAATGATTTTTGGGGGAGTCATGACCTGGAGGATATAGTGACGGTTGTTGATGGGCGCGCCGGGATATTGGATGAACTTTCAACCACTGAGCCTGGGTTAAGAAGATATATTGCAGCGACATTTTCAGGACTTATAGCTGTCGATGGATTCCGGGAAGCACTTTCGGGTCACTTGCCGCCAGACCGTGCAAGTCAGGAACGCTTGCCTTTGCTTTGGCAACAATTGGTTGCTATATCAAGGCTCGACTGACTTTCATGCCCATTGAGGTAGGTGCTCGGGGATTGGATGGATGGAAAATCGGCGGAAGAGTGTCTGAAAAAGAGCGCAATACAGGAACACCCCGTCCGGATCCTCAAGCTGGGTGTTTCTGTTCAAGAAGTGGTGACTTTTGAAAATTTCTTTGTTATCCCAATGGATGGCCACACTCTTTTCATTAATAGAAGCCAACCCTCAGTCAACCCGTGCCCCCAACACCCATATTTGAGTACAATCGTGGCCCATCAGTGAGGCACGATATTGTAAGAACCCCTTTTTTGCGTTTTCCCCCAATTATGATAATCTTGAGTAGTCTTATCTTATTGATTCATCAGTACTTTCTGCCGGGCAGGCAGAAGTCCTAGTGCAATTGCCCCCCCCTGCCTAGGCATTCCACCGATGCCCCTGCATTTCCCCGCAGGGGCTTGAGGGCGCCCATGATGCGGATAATCCTGAAGGACAACGAACAGCTTCTGAACGTCTTCGCCAGGGATCTCCCCGTGGCGTTGGCGATGTTCGATCGCGATATGCGTTATGTCTTTGCAAGCGACTGCTGGCGCCATGATTACGACCTAGGGGACCGCCCATTGGAGGGGGTCTCACACTATGAGTTGTTCCCGGAGATCCCAGAGGAGTGGCGCGAAGCCCACCTTCGAGGTCTGGCTGGAGAAGTTCTGCGGGCCGAGGCCGATCGTCTCGAACGTCTCGACGGTTCTGTACAGTGGGTTCGATGGGAGCTGCGACCCTGGCACAACGAGACCGGTGACATTGGCGGGATTATCATTTTCACAGAGGATCTGACCGACATAATACTTACCGAAAAAAAGCTTCAGAAGCAGGAAAACCTTTACCGCGAACTGGTGGAAAACTCCAACAGCGCCATGATCCGCTGGAAGGCGGACGGCACCCTGACCTTCTTCAACGAATACGCCCAAAGGTTGTTCGGCTATACCGCCGAAGACATCATCGGGCGGTCGGTCAATATACTGGTACCCGAAAAGGGGTCGACCGGCGACGACCTGTCGGACCTGGCCCACGATATCGTTGAACACCCGGAGAGATACCAGCACAACATCAACGAGAACATAACCCACGACGGCCGTCGGATCTGGATGTCCTGGACCAACAGACCGTTGTTCTCTGATGGTGAAGTTACCGAAATTCTGGCGGTTGGCTCCGATGTCACCGAACAAAAGTTGGCGGAAGAAGCGCTCCGGGAAAACCAGCAACGGTTGCGAATGGCACTGGAGGCCGCCTACGTGATCTCTTTTGAGTGGGATATCCAAAACAATGAAGTACGCCGGTTAATGTCTTATGAGTCTGCACTGGAGCCGACTGAAGATGACAAACTCGGGACTTTCGATGACGTATTGGAAGTGGTTCACCCCGATGACCGCGAGCTCTTCAAGAAAAATGTCGAGGCAGCCTTGGAACGCGAGGACGGAGAGTACAAAAGCGAGTACCGCTTGATGCGCTCAGACGGCGAAGTCGTTTGGCTTTATGAACGCGGATGCGTGGATCGCGACGCGGCCGGCCATCCCGTTCGCTTAGTCGGGCTTTCTCAGGACATCACCGAACGTAAAAAAGCCGATGCCGCCCAGCGCGAGAGCGACGAGCGGCTGCGCGCAATCATTGATAGCACCCCCGACCCTGTCTTCCTGAAAGACCTGGATTACCAGTTCATTCTTGTTAACCGTGCTACCTGCAAAGCCATGGGAAAACCGGCCGACAAGATTATCGGCAAAACGGCCGCCGAGATCTTTGACGATCCGGCCACTGCCCGGGCCATCATGGAGATCGATCGTCGTATTATTGAGTCGGGAGAGAGTGAAACTGTCGAGGAGGAGATGGAGTCTTCCTGCGGCTTGCGTACATTCCTTTGTACGAAGACCCCATACCGTGATGGGAGCGGGCGGATCATTGGTCTTTTAGGTGTGGCACATGACATCACAGATCGCAAAAAGGCTGAGGCTGCCCTGCGGGAGTTGAAAGTTGCCGCCGAAAAAGCCAACCAGGCCAAAAGCGAGTTTCTGGCCAACATGTCCCACGAGATCCGCACGCCGATGACCGTCTTCATGGCCGCCGTCGAACACCTCTTGCAGCTCGACCGCAACCCCGAACGTCGCCTGCTTCTGGGGATGGCCGATCAGTCGGCCAGACGCCTGCGCTCCCTGATCGATGACATCCTGGATTTCTCACGAATCGAGGCGGGGGAGGTGGAGATCGAGGAGGTCCATTTTGATCTGCGGGACTGCATACGAGAGGCGGTGGACATGTTTGTGCTGCCCGCCCGGGAGAAGGACCTCCAACTCGAAATGGAGATCGATGCGGAGGTTCCCCGCATGGTAGTTGGAGACCCCGATCGGCTGGGGCAAATCCTCATCAACCTGGTCGGCAACGCCATCAAGTTCACCCACGAGGGAGAGGTCCGCGTCAGCGTGCGGCCACACGGCGATGTCCTGGAGTTCTCGGTGGCTGATACCGGCATCGGCATTCCGGAAGACAAGCTCGACCTGCTCTTCCAGAGCTTCAGCCAGGGGGACGCCTCCTTTACCCGACAGTACGGGGGGACCGGACTGGGGCTGGCCATCTCCAAGGGTTTGGTCGAGCTGATGGGCGGGGAGATCTCGGTTCAGAGCCGGAAAAGAGAAGGCAGTGTCTTTACCTTTTCCCTGCCGCTGAAGCCTGTCGAGCAATCACACCCCGCACCGGCCGAGGCGCCGCCGGAAGCGCCCGCCAAGCCTCAACTCGCCGCCCGCATCCTGCTGGCCGAAGATGATCCGACGATCCGCAAGATGATCACCATGATGCTCTGCCGGAAAGGATGGCAGATCGATGTCGCCGATACCGGTCGGGAGGCCCTGGATCAGTGGGCGAGCGGCAACTTCGATCTGATCTTGATGGACCTGCAGATGCCGCAAATGAGCGGTCTTGAGGTTACCCGGAACATCCGCGAGAAAGAAGCCGGAAGAGAAAAACGGACCTGCATCATCGGTCTGACTGCGCATGCCCTGCGCGAGACCAGGGACGAATGCCTGAAGGCGGGAATGGACCGGGTATTAATCAAGCCGTTTCAGATAGAGGATCTTTACTCAGTCATTGATGGGTGTTTATCCGGGTAGTAACTGTCGGCACTTGTGAGGCGCCCTTCTGAAGGGCCTTTTCCGTCCCATATCTTGTGTTGCGTTTTCTGTGCCCGCACTCCGGCTATATTTACAAGGAGGTCTCTTTTCCCCTGGACTACGAGAAACGCCCTCAATCTTTGACCTGGGGGATTCGGTAGTCACAACCGCTGTCTTGATCAGGGAAGTAGGGTTCCCTCAGCAAAACCGATAGCTGCACAGGACTGCCGGATCATCTTGATCGTTGATCGTCCCAACTTATAACCGTGGGCTAGTGTTTTTAGGGTAGCGTGATCAATATGTTCCGCCAGCAACTGGCATTGTTCCAGATCTTTATATTTCTTCGTTTCTTTTTTTCGGCGCTGAGCAATGATCATCTTGTGAAAAAAAAGCGCTTCGGGACGAGGAATACGAATCGTGCTGTCAGGTAAACAGACAGTAATCGGATCGATAAACAGAATATCAAGGAATGGGAGGGGCTGTGCATTTACATTGTATTTTTTGATCAGCTGAATGTTATCTCGCCCGCCTGTGCGGGGAATAAGAAATTCGACTTCGTACAAGTCGAGCAGAAACTTTTGCAGGCCAGTTGTGCGATCGATCACCGGTTCCAAACCCACCTCGACAAGCTGGGCTTCCAGGTCAGCAACCAATTCGGTTTTTTTCGATACTCCTTGGATAATGGCAAAATCAATATCGCCGGTTCGCAAAACATAGCGGAACCCCAGAGCCTCCTGGTAGAAGAGCATAGCCCAGCTGCCAATCAGCAAGCCGTCTGAAAAGAAACCCGCTCGATCAAGGACCCTAAAGACGTCAGTAATCTCGGCAGGCAGGCAGGTGGTCGTCGCTGTATTGATATTCCAAAATTAGGCTTTCAGGAGTTTATGGAGGTATTTGATTCTATCGCGATACTCTTTTATTTTCTTTTCTTTTCGTTTTCGCTCACTGATATTCAGCCTCAGCTCGTCGATTTTCTGCTCAGGGATATGTTCGTAGACGCTCTTTTTGCCGTCCCGATATTTGAGATAGTGATAAACCCTTTCGCCATTCTTTTTAGCCGGAGATCTCCGTTGATGCAGAGAACCCTTGGGCAGGTACCGGATGGCGCTCTGCAGTGAATCTACCATTGATTCGCAGCGATCCAGCTCATCCTTGAGCATCCCTGCAACAATATTATTATTTTCATGCACCACTTTCATGCCTTGAATAATATAATGTGGTGTAAAGAAATACAAGCCGTTTTACACCACATCATTGAAGATATCACAATGATGTGGTGTAAATTCAGATTAATACCCCTAAACAGTTAAGAGCAGATCAGCAAGTCACTATGGAGGTGATCCGCGTATCAGAAATATGGGTCAGATTAAGCCCGCACGCGATGCCTCAGCCACTTAGGGGGGGAAATTTCTTCATTCCGACATCTTTGAAATGGCGGCATCATATCTGTTCCACATCTTCAACACCACAGTCCTTGCATCCCCAGCCAAGCCCTTCATTCAAGATAGACTTATGACTCCCTCAAAGTTGCCATTGCGGCAAGAAAGGAGACGGTCATGAACAAAGGGATGCGCGTTGGTTATGCAAGGGTCAGCACAGCTGG
>JAWOIX010000085.1:0-5188 GCA_046484405.1 Pelovirga sp. | reverse complement strand
AGGCGGGCGGCATTACAGCATTGTCGGCGCAGGTTGTCAACATCTGCCGCGGTCGAAGACGACTTCGTCGCGTCATAGCTGCTGCGCAGCTGTCAGGGCGCTTCGCGCCCGTCATTGGTAAAGGGCGGTCCGTTGTCCGTGGTCAGTTGTCCGTTGTTGAAGGCGATCAGCCGCTACGCGGCCGCTATTGGTCACTTGTCACTCGTGTCTGCAGTTCTGACTCCTGGCTTCTGAATTCTGTCTCCTGGATTCTGCCTTTCCCTCTCCGCCTCTCCCTCTTCGCGCCTCTGCGTTAGATCTTATGAGGTTTCATCCTGACTTCTGTATCCTGTCTCCTGCATTCTGTATTCTATCCTGTATCCCCATGCCATTCTGTGTTATCTATAGCCAGTTTTTCTGTCCAATAAGAAGTCACATTCTAGCATAAAAGCAGGCAGCTGCAGGTGGGAAAATGAACACACAGGGGGAGCATGTTCGTGGTGCGACGGCCACCGATCTTGATGCCCTGGTCGCGCTGGAACAGCTCTGCTATGCCTATCCCTGGAGCCGGCAGCAGTTCGCCGCGGAGCTTGATAACCCGGTTGCCAGCATTGACCTGCTGGTCGGCCATGGCGTCATCTGCGGCTATTTGTGCTCCTGGCTGATCTGTTCCGAGTTGCAGATTCTCAACCTGGCGACGTCCCCGCACAGCCGCCGCCGGGGCGTCGGCCGCCGACTGCTCGAAGAGGTGTTCCGTCGCGCCCTGGCAGCCGGGATGCGCTCGGCCTGGCTTGAGGTGCGCGAGGGCAACGCTGCCGCCATCGCCCTGTATCGCAGCTGCGGTTTTGTTGAGCAGGGGCGCCGGCGGCGTTATTATCCGGATGGTGAGGATGCCCTGCTGCTGTCACGCGAATTTGCTCCATCAGGTGATGAGGAGAAAGCATGAAAAACCACAAGACCATCGTTCTGTCCAACCAGGAGATCTCGCCGGGATATTTCCGCATGCGTATTCTGGCGCCGGACTACACCCGCCTGGCCAAACCGGGCCAGTTTGTCATGTTTCGCGTGCAGCGCTCCCTGCTGCCGCTGCTGCGCCGCCCTTTCGGCATCTTCCGGGCCGGTTTCATGCCGGCTGACTGTGACACCATGCCGCCCAAGGAGTTCATTGAAATTATCTACAAGGTGGTCGGCAGTGGCACGGACATCATGCAGGGGCTGCACCAGGGAGACCCGGTAGAGCTTCTCGGACCCCTCGGAGAGGGGTTTGACCTGGACGCGACGAAGGGGGACTGCATCCTCGTCGGTGGCGGTATCGGCCTGGTGCCGCTCTACATGCTCGCCGAAAGCATCGCCGACACGGCACGCGCCGAGCTGCTGATCGGCGGACGCAGCCGCGATGATGTCATCGCGGTGACGGAGTTCGAACGTCTCGGTGTCAAGACCTTCGTCTCGACGGAAGATGGCAGCCTCGGTGACGCCGGCCTGGTGACCCGCATCCTCGAGCAGCGCCTCGCCGGGAAGCCGGCTGCCAGGGTGTTCGCCTGCGGGCCTCTGCCGATGATCAAGGCGGTGCAGAAGATCTGCCAGGCCGCCGGGGTCGAGCTGCAGGTGTCGATGGAGGAGCTGATGGCCTGCGGGGTGGGGGCCTGTCTCGGCTGCGTGGTCAAGGGGGCAGGGCACACGGACGAACAGCCCAGTTATCTCTGTACCTGCAAGGTTGGTCCGGTGTTCAACGCCAGTGAGCTGGCCTGGGAGGATGCGGCACTGACAGGGGGGGACCAACGATGAAAAGACGAACTATGCCTGACAGCGCCCCCAGCCTGGCCGTGGAGATCGCCGGCATCACCCTGAAAAATCCGATCATGCCGGCATCCGGGACCTTTGGTTACGGGGAAGAATACGCCCCTTATCTTGACCTCAATTGCCTCGGCGCGGTGGTGACCAAGGGGCTCTCCTTGCGGCCCAAGGCCGGCAATAATACGCCGCGGGTCTGTGAGACCATTGGCGGGATGCTGAATGCCATCGGGCTGCAGAATGTCGGTATCGACGAATTCATCGGCAGCAAGCTGCCCTTCCTCAAGCAGTTCGACACCCCGGTGATCGTCAATTTCTTCGGCAACACCCAGGACGAATATGCCGAGGTGGCAGCGCGTCTTGACGAGCTTCCCGGGGTGGCCGGACTGGAGATGAACATTTCCTGTCCCAACGTCAAGTACGGCGGGATCATCTTCGGCACCGACCCGCAGGCGGCCTACGCCGCGGTGGCCGCCGTGCGCAAGCGCACCAGCAAGCCGCTTATCGTCAAGCTGACCCCCAACGTCACCGACATCCAGCTCACTGCCCGTGCGGCAGAGGATGCCGGGGCAGACGCCATCAGCCTGATCAACACCCTGACCGGCATGGCGGTAGACGTCAAGACCCGCCGTCCGCGCCTGGCCAACACCATCGGCGGCCTGTCCGGTCCGGCGATCCGGCCGATCGCCGTGCGCCTGGTTCACCAGGTGGTTCAGGCGGTGAAGGTGCCGGTGATCGGCATCGGCGGCATCTCCCGCGCCATGGACGCCCTCGAGTTTCTGATTGTCGGCGCCCGCGCGGTGCAGGTCGGGACGGCCAATTTCGTTGACCCCAACGCCATGGCGACCATCATCGACGAACTCGAACTTTTTTGTCGCGAAGAGGGCATTGCCGATATTAATGAGCTGATCGGATCACTGGAGATTTAGCCGGGCCCCAGCCAGACAGGTTGACGTGGATGGATGTTATCGCGACCCATATCAATGCCGATTTTGACTGCCTCGGCTCGATGATTGCGGCCAGGCGCCTCTATCCTGACGCGGTGCTGGTTTTTCCCGGCGGGCAGGAGCGCGGCCTGCGCGATTTCCTGCTGCAGAGCTCCGTCTATGCCTACGACATCCGCCGGCCACGTGATATCGACCTTGGCCAGATCAAACGGCTGATCCTGGTCGACGTGCGCAGCGCCTCACGCATCGGTCCCTTTGCCGACGTGGCGCGCAATCCGCAGGTGGAAGTCCATATCTACGACCACCATCCGGCGGATGAGAACAGCCTGAGCGGCGCTGTTGAAGTGATCCGCGAGGTCGGTGCGACGACGACAATCCTGACCGGGCTCTTTATCGAACGGCAGATCGTCCCGACTGCTGACGAGGCGACAATGATGATGCTCGGTCTCTACGAGGATACCGGCCACCTGCTTTTTTCCGGCACCACGCCGGAGGACTTCCACGCCGCCGCCTACCTGCTGGAACATGGCGCCAATCTCAACACGGTGGCCGATTTTCTCGTGCGCGAAATGACCCCGGAACAGGTTGAATTGCTGAACGACCTGCTCCAGTCGTGCCAGAAATCGATGATCAACGGCGTCGAGGTGGCGATCGCCAGCGCTTCCGCCGACGCCTACAGCGGCGATATCTCCTCTCTCGTCCACAAGCTCAAGGACATCGAAAACCTTGATATCCTCATCGTCGCGGTGCGCATGGAAGACCGGATTTTCATGGTCGCCCGTTCGCGCCTGCCCGAGCTTCATGTCGGTGAGCTGCTGCAGGAATTCGGCGGTGGCGGACACGCCTTTGCCGCCTCGGCGACGGTGCGCAACAAGCCCCTTGCCCAGGTGCTGCGCGAGGTGGAACAGCAGCTGCAGCGGCATGTCCAGTCACGCTGCAACGCCCGCCACCTGATGTCGACAACGGTCAAGAGCCTGCCCCTGGATGCCTCGATTCAGGCCGCCCGCGACCTGATGACGCGCTTTAACTTCAACGCGCTGCCGATCGTCAATCCGCAGGGCAAGGTGGCCGGTATCCTCACCCGCCAGGTGGTGGAAAAGGCCGCCCATCACCGGCTGCAGAAAATTGACGTGGCGGAGCTGATGACCAGCGATTTCGAACAGGTTGCCCCGGATGCTTCACTGCAGGAGCTGCAGCGGGTGATCGTCGAGAATCACCAGCGCAGCGTGCCAGTGGTGGAGCAGGGGCAGCTCGTCGGCCTGGTGACCCGCACCGACCTGCTGCGCTACATGCTTGGCAACACGACGGTGTCGGAGGATGGTGAGCGGCAGAGTCTCGAGCGCCGCGGCCTGCAGACCCGCCGCAAGAACCTGTCGCGCTACATCAACACCCAGCTGCCGGTTTACCTGCGCAAGCTGCTCGAACAGCTCGGCGATGTTGCCGATCAGCTCGACATGCGCGCCTACCTGGTCGGCGGCATCGTCCGCGATCTGCTGCTGCGCCAGAACAACCTTGATGTCGACGTCGTCGTCGAAGGGGACGGCATCGCCTTCGCCCTGGCCTTTGCCAAGCAGGTCCCGTGCCGGGTCCGCCAGCACGAGAAATTCGGCACAGCGGTGATCGTCCTCCCTGACGGATTCAAGATCGATGTTGCGACGGCCCGGATCGAATTCTACGACAGCCCCGCCGCTCTGCCACAGGTAGAGGATGCGTCCATCCGCCACGACCTGTATCGCCGCGATTTTACCATCAACACCCTGACCGTAGCCCTGAACCGCGACAGTTTCGGCCATGTGCTCGATTTTTTCGGCGGTCAGCGGGATCTGCGCGACAAGGCGATCCGGGTATTGCACAACCTGAGTTTCATTGAAGATCCGACCCGCCTGTTTCGTGCGGTGCGCTTCGAACAGCGCCTTGGTTTCCGCATCGGCCGGCAGACCGAACGGCTCATGCACAGCGCCGTCCAACTCAAGCTGGTGCGCCGTGTCGGCGGGGTGCGGGTCCTCAACGAACTCAAGCTTATCCTCGGGGAAGCGCAGATTATCCCGGCCCTGGAGCGTCTTGATCAATTCGGCCTGCTGCAGATCATCGATCCCCGCATCAGGTTTCATGCGGACGTTAAAAAGCGCCTGATGGCGGCGGAGCGGGCGGCCAGCTGGTACGACCTGCTCTATACCGGCCGGCCCTGCCGCCGCTGGCTGCTCTTTCTGCTGTGCCTGGTCGATACTCTCCCCGCCGGTGCTGCCCGGCGCATGGCCAACTGGTTTTCCATGCCGCCGGAGGAGCGTAAGGTCGTTCTGGAGGAAGTGCCCCAGGCGCGCAAGCTTCTGCGCACCATCCGGCAACGGCTGCGGCGCGAGTCGACTCCCGCCAACAGCGACATTTATCGCTGGTTCGAGCCGCTCCAGATCGAGGTGATCCTCTATCTGATGGCCCGCACTGAGGATGACCGTCTGCGCCAGTGGATC
>JAWOIX010000077.1:0-11644 GCA_046484405.1 Pelovirga sp. | reverse complement strand
TCCGCGACCTTGGAATTGCGGATATCGGGGACATTCTCCTTGAAGGTCAGACCCAGCACCAGCACCCGCGCGCCCTTGACCGCCTTGTCGGCGTGGATCAGGTTCTTGACCGTCATCTCGGCGACATGCTTGGCCATGCCGTCGTTGATGCGCCGACCCGCCAGAATCACCTGCGGGTTGTAGCCGATCTCCTCCGCCTTGTAGGTGAGGTAATAGGGATCAACGCCAATGCAGTGCCCACCGACGAGACCGGGGGTGAACCTGAGAAAATTCCACTTGGTGCCGGCGGCGGCGAGAACATCGCGGGTGGAGATGCCCAGGCGGCCGAAAATCAGGGCGAGCTCGTTCATCAGGGCGATGTTGAGATCGCGCTGGGTATTCTCGATCACCTTGGCGGCTTCCGCCACCTTGATGCTCGGGGCGCGGTGAACACCGGCGGTGACAACCAGTTCATAGACGCTGGCGATCGTATCGAGGGTCTGTGCATCCTGTCCCGAGACCACCTTGATGATCTTGTCGACGGTATGGACCTTGTCACCCGGGTTGATGCGCTCCGGCGAGTAACCGACCTTGAAATCGACACCGCAGCGCAGACCCGACTCCTCTTCCAGCAGCGGTACGCAGATTTCCTCGGTGACCCCGGGGTAGACCGTCGACTCGAAGACGACGATGCTGCCGGGACGCAGATTGCGGCCGATGGTGCGCGAGGCGCTGATGACGGGTGTCAGGTCGGGGCGCTTGTTGCCGTCGATGGGGGTCGGCACGGTGACGATGATGAAGGAAGCTTCGCTCAGGCGCGCTGCATCGCTGGTGAAATCGATGCAGGTGGAGGCCAGATCGGCGCTGCTCAGCTCGCCGGTGGCATCAAAACCATTGTGCAGCTCGGCGATTTTGCGCGCGCTGATGTCCAGGCCGATGACCTGCGCCTGGCGGCCGAAGGCCGCAGCCAACGGCAGACCGACATAGCCAAGCCCCACCAGGGCGATCTTCGCCTCTTTGGCACGGATGTGCTCACAGGTGACCATGCTCATACGGCCAGCTCTGTGGTGGTGTCTGCAGTGGCATGACGCTCGAGGTATTCGTCAAGGGCCCGGCGCTGAATGCAGTTGGTCAGGTAGCTGTAGACCGACTCGCGCTGGCAGTGGCTTTTATTATTCTTGACCGCGCCATGGCGGCATCTTTCGCAGACTGGCAGGTACATAGTGTTCACCTTCCGGTATTTAAAGTATTGAGAGTTCAAAGTAAACGGCCGTTGCGATCGCCTGACCGCGCCGCAACGGCGGGCCGGCTGCTGTTCCGCCGGCTGACCGTAAAAACGTAAAAGGCCGTCGCGAGAACATCCGGACGGCCTTTTACATTGATATCTGGAGCGGGAAACGGGATTTGAACCCGCGACTTCAACCTTGGCAAGGTTGCACTCTACCACTGAGTTATTCCCGCGAAAGTGGCACTCGTTGCCGAGCGGGTGTATGTATAGCAAAACGTTTCTACGGGTGTCAATAAAAAATTCGGTTTTTTTCTTCTGCTTAATAGCTGAGTAAATTCGAGCATTTGTCTATTTTGCAAAAACCCTGAAGAACTTGGCAAAGTAGTCAACTCCGGACCAGATCGTCAGCACCAGGGAAATGTAGAAGATCACCATGCCGACCTCGTGCATGGAGGGATAGAGAAAATCATGCTGCAGCCCGAAAAACCAGTAATAGCGGTAATGGAGCAGCAGCACGACAATGGCGATCATCTGAAAGATGGTTTTGTACTTGCCCAGGGGGCTGGCATCGATAACGATGCCTTCGGAGGAAGCGATGGAGCGGATACCAGTGACAATGATCTCGCGCGCCAGGATGATGAAGACCGCCCAAGCGGGAACCCGGTCGAGGGGGATGAGCATGATCAGTGCAGCCATGACGATCAGCTTGTCCGCCAGCGGGTCGAGAAATTTGCCCAGCACCGTGACCACGCCCCATTTGCGCGCCAGGTAGCCATCAAGCCAGTCGGTCATGGAGGCCAGGGTAAAAATAACCGCGGCCCACAGGCAGGTCTGTTTCGACTCAAACATCAGCAGCAGAATCACGACGGGAACAGCGGCGATGCGCGACAGGGTGAGGATATTGGGCAGGTTCAGCAGCTTCTGCATCGACGTCGTCACAGGCGATTCCCATTCATCCGGTAATGGTTCATAAAGTATCTCACTCGTTTAACATAATTCCGGGTTTCTTCATAGGGGGGAATGCCGCCAAACCTCCGTACGGTGCCGGGTCCGGCATTGTAGGCCGCCAGGGCATGGTCGAGATGGTCAAAGGTGTCAAGCATCTTGCGCAGGTACAGGGCGCCGCCGAAAATCGATTCCGAGGGGTCGAAGGGGTTGGTCACGCCGACCTCGCGCGCTGTCTCCGGCATCAGCTGTGTCAGTCCCTGGGCGCCCTTGCGCGACACGACGGTGGGGTTGAAGTTGCTTTCCACCCGGATCACCGCCATCAGCAGGGAGCGATCGAGGGCAAAGCGATCGGCGTAGTGGGAGATCAGGTTTTCAAGACGGGAGGCCTCACCTGTGGGCAGGTAGAGTCGGTACTGACCCGTATCGGGAACATTGGTATAGTGGACGCGCCCCTGCTCGTCGACGTAACGGTAGATCCCCCCTGCGGCAAGAAGAGGGAAAAAACCGCCCCACAGCAGCAGTGCGGCAGATATCAGGCAGACTCTTGGAATCATGAGTGATTTATAACTTTTGTCGAAAGGGCTGTCAAGCAGCCTTTTATCGACCGCGGGTTGACAATCGCAACAGCGGGCCGGATAATGCCGCAGGCATTTTCCCCCTGTAAGAGCGCCTTTTTCAGGGGAGGGAGATCAACAGCATGAAGACCGTCAGCGACTTTCTGGTTATCGGGACAGGTATCGCCGGCCTGACATACGCGCTGAAAGTGGCCGATCGGGGGAAGGTTGCCCTGGTGACCAAGCGTGATATCGATGTCACCGCGACGCAACTGGCGCAAGGGGGGATCGCTTCGGTCTTCTCTGCCAAGGACAGCTTTGCCGACCATGCCCGTGACACCATCGTGGCGGGCTCCTACCTGTCGAACCCCGCAGTGGTTGACCTGGTCATCCGTTCGGGCCCCGGAGCCATTCAGGATCTGATTGACTGGGGGGTGCAATTCAGCCGTCATGACAACCAGCAGTACAGCCTCACCCGCGAGGGCGGTCACAGTCACCGGCGGATCCTCCATGCCAAGGACTCTACCGGCCGCGAAATCGAACGGGCCCTGGTGGATGCGGTCCTGCAGCACCCGAACATCACCCTCTATCAGCATCATATCGCCGTCGACCTGATTACCGAGGCCAAAATCGGCCGTATCACCGGCGGCACCAACCACTGCCTCGGTGCTTATATTCTTGATAAAAAGAGCGGCGACGTGGTTGCCTTCGGCGCACGCTTTACCGTGCTGGCGACCGGGGGAGCAGGAAAAGTCTACCTGTATACCTGCAATCCCGACATCGCCACCGGCGACGGAGTCGCCATCGGCTGGCGTGCCGGAGCGACGGTTGCCAACATGGAATTCATGCAGTTCCATCCGACCACCCTCTATCACCCGCACGCGAAATCATTTCTGATTTCCGAGGCGGTGCGGGGCGAAGGGGCGATTCTCCGGCGTGCCGACGGCTATGCCTTCATGGCCGACTACCACGAGCTCAAGGATCTTGCGCCGCGCGACATTGTCGCCCGTGCCATTGACAGCGAAATGAAAAAGCACGGTGACGACTGCGTCTTTCTCGATATTACGCACAAGAGCCCTGCCTATATTACCGACCATTTCCCGATGATTCACCAGACCTGCCTCGGTTACGGCATCGACATGACCCGTGAACCGATCCCGGTCGTTCCGGCGGCCCATTACCTCTGCGGCGGGCTGCGCACCGATGTTCATGGGGAAACCGATATCACCAACCTTTTTGCCATCGGTGAAGTGGCCTGTACCGGGCTTCACGGTGCCAACCGGCTGGCAAGCAACAGTCTGCTCGAAGGGGTGGTCTTCGCCGGGCAGGCGGCGTGTGAATGCCTGGCACGCTTCGACGATGCCAGCACCCCCTTCCCGCCGATCCCGGCGTGGGATTGCGGTGATGCGACGGACAGTGATGAAGAGGTCATCGTCGCTCACAACTGGGATGAGATCCGCCGCTGCATGTGGAACTATGTCGGCATCGTTCGCTCCGACAAGCGTCTGCAGCGCGCCATGAACCGGATCCTGCTGGTACAGAAGGAGATCGACGAGTACTACTGGAACTTCCTGCTGACCTCGGATCTGATCGAACTGCGCAATATCGCCACGGTGGCACGACTGATCGTCAAGAGCGCCCTGCTGCGCAAGGAAAGTCGCGGACTGCACTACACCATCGACTACCCGGAGCGCGATGATCAGCTTTGCGCCCATGATACGATCATTCCCGGGGCCGGTGCCCCGGGCAGGAACAGCTGACAGGGTCGTGTCGCAACTGTCACGTAACCGGTCGACAGCAAAGGACAAAACATTGGATATTGACAGCCTGCGCCAGCAGATCAATCAACTCGACGATGAGCTTCTGCAGATTTTCAATCGGCGGGCCGAACTGGCCCTGAAAATCGGTGAAGTCAAAAGACAGCTCAACCTGCCGATCTATGATCCCCGGCGCGAGAAGCTGATTTTCGAACGGATGCACCGCAACAATCCGGGCCCGCTTGACAACGCCGCGATTGTCCGCCTGTTCGAACGGGTCATCGACGAGAGTCGCAGCATTGAGCGTACGCATGCGAAGAGGGAGCCCTGAAGATGCTGGTGATCATGAAGAAAACGGCAACCGAAGCGGAACTGGAGCGGGTGAAGGAGTTTCTCGTTGAGCAGGACTGCGACTTCCACCAGTCAACCGGTACCGACCGGATCATTCTCGGTGTGGTCGGCGACACCCGGCGTATCGACCGCGAACAACTGCGCCATGTCGCCGGGGTGCTGGATGTTTACAAAATACCGGAGGAGGATTAAGAGAGCAGGAGCCAGGAGCCAGAATACAGGAGCCAGAAGCCAGAATACAGCCTGACTTCTGACTCCTGAATTCTGAATTCTGAATTCTGCCCTTATCCCACCACCTCCGATTTGGTGAAAACGGCACGCAGCAGTTGGCCGGCGCTTTCGATCATCTCCCGGGCGCCTTCTTCACGATCGACCAGGGTAACGATCCCGGCGACAACGAGGCCTTCTTCTTCGGCTCGCTCGACCGCCTTGAGGGACGAACCGCCGGTGGTGGTGACATCCTCAACGATGACGACCCGGGAACCGGGCGGCAGATTCTTGCGCCCCTCGAGCCACTGACCGGTGCCATGCCCCTTGGGCTCTTTGCGGATGATGAAGGCGTGCACGCTGGTTCCCTCGAGACCGGCTGCAATCGAGGTGGCAGTGGCGATCGGGTCGGCTCCCATGGTCAGGCCACCGACGCCGTCGATGCGGCCGCCGAACATTTTGACTTCATGCCAGAAGGCCTGACCGACCAGCAGTCCGCCGCGGGCATGCAGGGTGGTCTGCTTGCCGTCGAAGTAGAAATTGCTTTTGCGCCCGGAGACCAGCGTCACTTCCCGCTCCTCGTAGGACAGTTCCCGGATAATCGACTTCAGTTCCTCTTTGACACTCATCTCTGAACTCCTCGAATGTAAATTAACTTTCAATTCTTAACTGTTTGTATTGTCAGAACAAGCCTAGTTGATTTGTATCCGTCAAGCGGGGAAATTTCACCGGGTAGTTGCCGCTGAAACAGGCCTCGCAAAAATCGATCTTGTGATCACCGAACTGCGCCAGGGCGGCATGGAGCCCCTCGAGGCTGAGATAGCAAAGGGAATCCGCGGTAATGTAGCGCGCGATTTCTTCGATGGTATGGGAGGCGGAGATCAGCTCCTTGCGCGACGGGGTATCGATACCGTAAAAGCAGGGAAAACTGGTCGGCGGGCTGGAAATCCGCACGTGGACCTCCCTGGCGCCGGCGTTACGGATCATCTTGACGATCTTGCGCGAGGTGGTTCCGCGCACGATGGAATCATCCACGACGACCACGCGCTTCCCTTCGATCACATCGCGCACCGGGTTGAGCTTCAGCTTGACCCCGAAGTGACGGATCGACTGCTGCGGTTCGATAAAGGTGCGGCCGACATAGTGGTTGCGAATCAGGCCGAGCTCGAAGGGCAGATTGGCTTCTTCCGCATAGCCCATGGCGGCGGGCATGCCGGAATCGGGCACCGCCATGACCAGGTCCGCGTCGACAGGGAACTGGCGCGCCAGCTGGCGGCCGAATTCCTTGCGCACCGGGTAGACCATGCGGTTGAAGATGCGGCTGTCGGGCCGGGCAAAGTAGATGTACTCGAAGATACAGGGGGTATTGCGTGATTCTTTCTGGAAAGGAAAGTAGGACTGCATGCCATTTTTATCGACAACAATCACCTCTCCCGGCTCGATTTCGCGGATATACTCCGCCTCGATCAGGTCAAAAGCGCAGGATTCCGAGGCAACGACAAAGGCGCCGTCGAGCTTGCCGAGGCTTAGCGGCCGAAAGCCGTTGGGATCACGCACCGCGATCATCCGTGTTTCGGTGAGAAAAGCGAGACTGTATGCCCCCTTGACCTGGCGCAGGGACTCGCACAGCCGTTCGACCAGGGAATCGGACTGCGCCCGGGCGATCAGGTGGATAATCGTTTCGGTGTCGGAGGTCGTGGAGAAGATTGAGCCGGTTTTTTCCAGCGCGTTGCGGATTTCCTGGGCATTGACCAGGTTACCGTTGTGGGCAACGGCGATGCTGCCGCGCGAATAGTCGACCATGATCGGCTGGACATTTTTCATGTCGTTGCCGCCGGCCGTAGAATAGCGCACATGACCGATCGCTGAACTGCCCGGCAGGCGGGCGAAAATATCGTCGCGGCGGAAGACATCGGCGACCAGACCCATCCCCAGGTGGGCCTTTAGGTGCAGCCCGTCTGACGCGACAATCCCGCAGCTTTCCTGGCCGCGGTGCTGCAGGGCGTAGAGCCCCAGGTAGGTAAGATTGGCCGCTTCGGGATGGCCGAAGATACCAAAAACGCCGCATTCTTCGTGTAATTTGTCAAACATAGGACGTAACCAGACTCCCCCTTGGTTGTAGGTTAGAGCAGTTCACTAGCGATAAAGTCAACGGCATTGCGATACAGCTGCAGCCCCATCCCCTCTTCCGGCAGCTCCTCACGGGTCCAGCGCGGATGGTGGGTGCGATGCAGGTAGGCCTCCGGGTGCGGCATCAGGCCGAAGATCCGGCCCGAGGGGTCGCAGATCGCGGCGATGGCTGCCATGCTGCCGTTGGGGTTGGCCGGATAGTCCATCGTCGCTTCCCCCTGCAGATCGGCATAGCGCAGGACAATCAGCTCCTGCGCCTCGAGCCGTGCGAGGGTGGCGGCGCCGTCAGTGACAAATTTGCCTTCACCGTGACGCACCGGCAGGTAGAGGCCCTCCAGGCCACGGGTGTAGACGCAGGGCGAGTGCGGATTGACCTGCAGCTGACACCAGCGATTTTCAAAACGGCCGCGATCGTTAAAGGTCAGGGTGCAGCTCTGCACCCCGGTGCCGTCAAGGTCGGGCAGCAGCCCCATCTTGACGAGGAGCTGAAAACCGTTACAGACCCCCATCACCAGCTTTCCCGCTCCGACGAAACGCCGCAGGTCATCGGCCAGTGAACCCTCCTGTCCAGCCACCCGCGCATGGCGCAGGCGATTGGCGCCGGCCTTGGCGCTGCCGAGATCGTCGCCGTCCAGAAACCCGCCGGCAAGATTGAGAAAATGGTAATCATCGAGACGGACGCGACCGCCGAGCAGGGCGGAAATGTGAACAATATCGGTGTGCGCGCCGGCCAGGCGGCAGGCGTGGGCCACCTCGTTCTCACAGTTGGTCCCGTTGCCGGAAATGACTATCGCTCTGACTGTTGCAGCCATATCAGATCTCCTTCAGCGGTGCCTGCCAGGCACTCTTCAACTGTGCTATCGGCGACCGGAGCAGCGGCTGCCCGGCGGCATCATGAATAATCAGTTCGGGCGCAGCCGTCACTGTGCCGATCAGCGCACAGCTCTGCTGTGCGAACAGCTGCTCGAAGGCCGTGCGCTGTTCCGGATGCACCGTGACCAGCAGGCGACTCTGTGATTCGGAGAAGAGCAGGGTATCGCTGCGCAGGCCGTTCTCGGCATCGAGGGCGGCGAGATCGACCTGCATCCCGTAGCCGCCGGCGAAAGCGCTCTCCGCCAGGGCAACGGCCAGGCCGCCATCGGAAAGATCATGACAGGAAGCCACCAGGCCCTGCTGTTGTGCCTGGTTAAGAGTGCGGTAGCGCAGCAGCGCCGTGGCGGCGTCGACCTGCGGTACACGGCTGCCGAGGACGCCATGCAGGGCATAGTATTCCGACCCGCCAAGTTCGGCACTGGTGCGGCCGAGCAGGTAAACCAGGTCACCGGGCCGCTTGACGTCCATCGACACGGCGCGCCGGACATCGGCGATTTTGCCGATCACCGAAAAGAGCACCGTCGGCGGGATGGAGATCTTGCGCTCGCCGATCTGGTAGTCGTTTTTCATCGAATCCTTGCCCGAGATCAACGGCACGCCGAACGCGACGCAGTAATCGTAAAGGGCCTGATTGGCGCGCACCAGCTGGGCCGCCTTGTAGGGCCCGTCCGGCGTCTTGTCGCTGAGCACCGGGTCACACCAGCAGAAGTTGTCGAGGCCGGCAACATGGGCGATGTCCCCACCCGTGGCGACATAATTGCGTAATCCTTCGTCGATCGCGCATGCCATCATGTGATAGGTGTCGATGTCGCTGTAGGAAGGACAGATCCCATGGGCCACGACCACCCCTTCGAAACTGTCGAGCAGTGGGCGGAAGACGGCAGCGTCAGAGGGGCCGTCATTGCAGACCCCGACCAGCGGTTTGATCACCGTTCCGGCCTGGACCTCATGGTCATAGCGGCGGATGACCGTCTCCTTGGAACAGATATTGAGCCGGCCAAGGAGCTGTTCAAGGACCGCCCCCGGATCCGCCGGCGCGGCCAGATCCGGCTCGACCAGGCGGGGCGGTTCCCAGCGCGCCGGCAGCACCATCTGCGGCACACCGTTGTGGATAAACGCCATCGCCAGGCAGGCAACGGTTTTCCCGTTGTAGAGACAGTGGAAAAAGCCGCTGTCGGTAAACACGCCGAGGTCGGTCGCTTCAACGTCCATCTCGCCGGCCAGGGCGATGAAGTCCTCGAGCCGGTCGGGCGGCACTGCCAGGGTCATCCGCTCCTGGGCCTCGGAAATGAGAATTTCCCAGGGACGCAGGCCGCTGTACTTGAGCGGCGCGCGATCGAGATGGAGTTCAAAGCCGCCGGTATCCTCGGCCATCTCGCCGACGGAGGAGGACAGCCCCCCTGCCCCGTTGTCAGTGATCGAGTTGTAGAGACCACGGTCACGCGCGAGGAGCAGGAAATCAAACATCTTGCGCTGGGTAATCGGATCACCGATCTGTACCGCGGTCACCGGAGAACCTTCATGCAGTTCTTCGGAGGAGAAGGTCGCGCCGTGGATGCCGTCCTTGCCGATGCGTCCGCCGGTCATGACGATGTGATCACCAACCCGGGCCTTCTTCTCGTGGGCGGGCGCGCCGTTGAGCCGGCTCGGCATGAACGCCGCCGTGCCGCAGTAGACCAGTGGTTTGCCGGCGAAGCGGTCATCGAACTGGATGGAACCGTTGATGGTCGGAATGCCGCTCTTGTTGCCGCCATGCTCGACGCCCTCGACGACCCCTTCGTAGATGCGCCGCGGATGGAGCAGCCGCGGAGGCAGCGGTGCACTGTAAAAGGGGGAGGCAAAGCAGAAGACGTCGGTGTTGAAAATCAGGCGGGCGCCCATGCCGGTCCCCATGCCGTCACGATTAACCCCGACAATGCCGGTCAGCGCACCGCCGTACGGATCGAGGGCGCTCGGTGAATTATGGGTCTCGACCTTGAAAACCAGGCTCCAGTCGTCATTAAAGCGGATCACTCCCGCATTATCCTTGAAAACCGACAGGCAGAAATCGTCAGGACCGAGACGTTTTCGTACTTCACGGGTCGCGCCGACAATGTAGGTGCGGAACAGGGAGTCAATCTCCTGCTTGTGGCCCTGTTCATCTTCGTAGAGAACCCGGGCGGCGAAAATCTTGTGTTTGCAGTGTTCACTCCAGGTCTGCGCCAGGGCTTCGAGCTCGACATCGGTGATTGTCCCCCCCAGACCGCAGCGCTGGCGCTGTGCCAGAACCTGCGGATCGGCGAGATGATCGCGGATGCAGTGCATCTCCTCGAGGGTGAGCGCCAGCATCCCCTCCCGGCTGATCTGCTGCAGTTCCACGTCACTGACCTGCAGGTCAATGGTCTGCACGGTCGCGCTCGTCTGCCCGACCACCCTGGGCACTCCCATAGCGGCCCCGTCGACGACAGCGTCACCGGCCATGGCGATGGTCCAGCGCTGGATTAATCCGTTGGCAAGGAGGTCGGCCCCTTTGCCAATGGCAAATCATCCACATCCAGCTTGGCCCGCCACTGACCTATATCTATAGATTTTCCCTGTAGATAAATATCCAGATCAGCATCTTCTAAATGCGCGATATCGTCATCGGTTTTAACGATCAGCCGAAGAGATTCACCGTAAACTTTTGGCAACTGTAAATTAATTTCCAGACTGTGATCACCGAAATATTCCTCAACATAGATATTGGCACCGATAAAATCCAGCTGCCCTGAACGCAGGCGATAATCACGCCAGTGAATGTCACTTTCTAATAAGGAAAAACTGGTGTTTTTAATCGCGGCAATGAGCTTGCTGGAGGTGTCACTGCTGGAAGCCTCGCCGCCGAACTCGACGCCCTGAATCCGCCAGCGGTTATCGGCATTACGCTCGATATAAAGATCAGCGCCGACCAGACTCACATCGCCCACAGTGGGTGACCATTGCAGGATTGAATCCACCAGCGCCAACGCCAGAAAAACCTCGTCCAGCCTGAGCAGCTCACGTTCTTTGTCTTTATCGTAAATAACCACATCGACTAACTGCAGGCGCGGCACCAGCCAGTACATATCCGCATCCATGCGGGCAATTGAAACCGGCAGGCCAATCTGCATACTCAGTGTCAGCTCAACATCTTCCACATAACCGGTGGCGTGGGGCAGCACTGTTCGCAGCACACTGAAAATCACCGCCAGAACAATCAGCGTGACTGCAACGGTATAGATCAGGCTAAGACGAATTTTATCAAACCAGGTCATTGAGTATTTCCCGGCATCACACTGTCAGCAACATTACAGAATCACAACGTCATATTGTTCCTGGGTGTACAACGATTCAGCCTGGAAACGAATGTGTATATCGATAAAATCTTCAAGCTCGGCCAGACTGGCTGACTCTTCATCGACCAGCAGGTCCACCACTTCCTGCGATGCCATCACCATCAGCTCTTTGGCATCAAACTGGCGCGCTTCACGCAGGATTTCCCTGAAAATTTCGTAACAAACCGTCTCAGCGGTTTTTATCGAACCCCGGCCTTCGCAGGTGGGGCAAGTGCCGCACAGCACATGCTCCAGACTTTCGCGGGTGCGTTTTCGCGTCATCTC
>JAWOIX010000069.1:0-49671 GCA_046484405.1 Pelovirga sp. | reverse complement strand
GCTTCGGGCAATGTCCGGCAGACAGCTGTGCAACTGTGTTCTGAACTGACCGGCGCCCCCGTTGGCGGGGTGCCGGACCTTCTGCGCCGCAATCCCCAGGCTCTGCAGTTGCCGGGCCGATTTCTCACCAATGGCGATAACCCGGCGAAACCGGCCCAGGGCAAGAAGATCGCGCAGAACGCTGTGACCGGCGGCCAGTTCCAGGTCACTCGGGGTACGGTTGCTCAGCAAACCGCGTTGCGGCTGATAGGGATGCCAGGGAAACGCGTTCCACAGCACGACCCGGTACGGATCGACACCATGATCGGCAAAAAAACCCCAGACGATGGTCGCCGTCGGCTCGGTAAAGCCTCCGGGGCGCAGATCCGGCCGGCTGCTGCGACAGGGAACACGGCCGCGAAAAACCATCTGCGCCGACAGCCCCTTGTGCTGCAATCCGCCGAGCAGAAGTCGCTCCGATGTCATCGGAATCCCGCTGAAGTGGCCGCCCTGATAACCGATCGCTTCGGCACACAGCAGGCTGTCCGCCCGGCCGATGCGCTCACGCAGGTACTGACACAGCTGCAGCTTGCGGAGCAGCGCCCCGGCACCGTCGGCATCATGCTGCAGATCGGCTTCACCCCAGGGGTTGAAGACCCCCGGCGCCCGGTATCCGCTTAAATGTTCAACGAATTGATCGACCACCCGGGTCAGACTTCCTGAATCAGGATGTAGGGTTGCACGATCAACATCCGAAACGGCTTGTCCAGATTGGTCTCCCACTGCGCCAGGCAGTCGCAGGTCGGTTTGTCGAGTTGCCCCCCGGCGATCCAGCCCTGGACCCTGTCAACCTCGTCGGCAGCAACAGCGCCGGCGACGCTGACCAGGTCCAGCTCCGCGGCAACCCTCACCAGGGCGTCACGGCGCATGTGAATGCGTAACTCGCGCCACTCGACCGCCGCCAGATCGCGGGCGAATTTCTCATGATGTCCTTCCATCCCAAGACAATCCCTGTTGTTTTATGAACGTAAGTTATTGGAGAATAACCAGCGCACCGACAAGCGTCAAGTATCCTCTGGCAATCCCGGCCATGCGGCGTCACACGCGCTCCCGCCCGGCCGGTCCGGACGGTAATTTTCCCGGGTCACGCAATTCCATGAGGGCATTAGCCGGCACTTATGGTAATCTACGCGCGGTCATTCCTTCTTTGCGCAACGCAGGAGAACCATGTCGTCGATCAATTATCAGCCCCGCGTCGCCACTGACCGCGTCCTGCTTGACGAATTCGTCGGTGACGGCTACAGCCTGAAACTGGAAACCTGTCGCGAGCGCCTCACCTGCCGTGCCACCATCACCCTGGATGAGCACGGCCGGGGACCGACTCCCGCCGAGGTCATCAGCATTCTGCAGGAACTTGACATCACGACAGCGGTTGACCTGCAACAGATTGCCAGCTTCTGCAGCGAGGCAGCGCAGGGGCACAATCCCCGTGACATGGAACTGGCCCGGGGCATCAGGCCGCAACCGGGTCGCGACGGGTGGCTTGAGCTGGTGGTGGCGACCGGCCAGGAGAAGGTCGAGTGGGTCGAGGATGCGTCCGGCCGCGTCGATTTCAAAGCGGTGCAAAATTTCTCCAACGTCGCCATTGACGACCCTATCGCCCGCATCCATCCGCCGACGGATGGCTATCCCGGCAAAACGATTACCGGTGACATTATCACTCCGCGGCCCGGCAAACCGGCCAGGGTTATCGCCGGCAGTGGCGTACGCGTCAGCGAGGACGGCCGTGAAGCCCGAGCGACCCGGACCGGACGGGTTATCTATGACAACAACATCCTCTGCGTCACCGAAGAATTTATCGTTGACGGTGACGTTGATCTGAAAATCGGTCATATCACCTTCAACGGTTTCGTTTATATCAAAGGGGACGTACTGGATGACTTCAACATCACCGCCACCAGGGGCATTGAGGTTCTCGGTACAGTTGGCGCCTGCCAGCTCAGCTGTGACGGACCCGTCACCATCGCCACCATGACCGGCAAAGGCAGCGGGAAGATCATCTGCCACGGCACCCTGCGCGCCCGGTATCTCAACCAGGTAACCGTCGAATGCCACGGGGACGTTTATGTCTCCCGCGAAATCCGTAACTGCCAGGTCAAGACCACCGGCAGTCTCCGGGCAGGGTCGGCACAGATCACCGGCGGCGAGGCGATTGCCATGGACGGGATCGAGGCAAAAACCTGTGGCGCCCGCTCAGGCCTCAAAACGCATCTGACAGCGGGCGTGTTCTTCCCCGAAACCGACCGGCATGGCGACCTGCGCAAGCGCCTGGCCAGCGTTACCGAACAACTGCAGAACATCCACGAGACCCTGGCGGAACTGCAAAGAAAAAACCTGCCGGAAGCGCAGACAAGCCTGCGCGAGACGATCGAACTGCGGATCGGAGTCCTGCACCGGCGGCAGGACAACCTCGCCGCCGAACGGAAGGAACTGCAGGCAGAGCTGCTGACATTGCGCATCCACCAACAGCGAACGTCACAACCGCAGATCAACGTTCTGGCGACGCTGGCGGAAGGCGTGGTGATTCATCTGGATGGAACCGCAACCGAGATCACCATGGAAAGATCCGGTCCCCTGACGATTGTTGCCAACGACGGCAAGGGCATCCGCTACCGGAACTATACCCCTCTCCCGCCCGCATCTTAGCAAGCCGCACCGGCAATCAACCCTTCTGCTGTAGACGCGCGATGACCTGACCGGCGACCTGGTTGGCGGCGTTGACACAGTCATTCAACCCGACGCCGTAAAATGCATTGCCGGTGACAAAAAGGCCCGGCGTTGCCGCAAGTGCCTCCTGGATGGCCGCGATGCGGGCACCATGACCGCGGGTATACTGGGGAATGGCGCGGGGATGACGGAACACCCTGACAAAGGCGGGTTTGGCTGTGATCCCCATGATCTGTTCCAGATCCTCTGCGGTGCGCTGAACAACCTCGTCCTCAGACAGATCGATAGCGGCCGGATTGGTGGCCCCGCCCATCATCGAACGCAACAGCACATGCCCTGCCGGAGCGCGGTTGGGAAAGATGCTCGAGTCCCACAATGTCCCGAGGGTGTGGCGCCCCTCAGCGCGCGGGATCAGGTAACCGAAACCGTCCAGGTCTGCAGCAATCCGGTCGCGCGGATAGCCAAAACAGACCACATTCATCGTTGCGTAAGGGATCTGCTGCAGAATCGCCGCCACCTGGGGGTTCATCGCCGCAACCATCGCGGCAACAGCGTAGGAGGGAGCGGCCGTCACCACCATGTCGGCGTCCAGTTGCCGCCCGTCATCGAGGTGCAGCAGGAAACCACCCTGTTTTCCGGCGATGCGCGTTACCGTCGCACCGGTGAGCAACTCGCCGCGCAACGCGGCACTGGCGGCATCGGTCAACTCCTGAATGCCGTTGGTAAAGGAGGTCAGCACCCCGCCGGGACCGGCAGCGCTGGCGACCGCTTTACCGGCCTTGATATCGGCACGTTTTTTTCGCGCCAGCCGGATCATCGCCCGCAACAGACCGCCGTATTCCTGTTCCAGTTCATAGATGCGCGGGAAACAGCTCTTCAGGCTCATCGTCTCGGGATCCCCGGCAAAGATGCCGGAAACCATCGGGGAAATCAGCTTGTTCAGGGCTTCTGCGCCAAGCCGGCGGCGACCGAACTCGGCCAGGGTTTCGTCGGCCGGATCACGCCGGCGCGGCACCAGCAGCTCACCGGCGAGGCGCAGTTTGCCCGGCCAGGAGATCAACCCGGAAGAGAGAAAGGAGGGGCCGTTCTCCGGCAGGCGATGCAGAACCTGGCCGGAGTAGATGAAACGCTTCCTGGCATTGTCATTGGACCGCAACAGCTGCTGTTGAATCTGCAGGTGTTCGCACAAATCGAGAGTCATCGGCTTGTTGTCGAGAAAGCCGTTGGGTCCCCACTCGCAGAGAAATCCCTCTTCCTTGATCGACCAGATTTTGCCGCCACTGCGTGGCTGCTTTTCCACCACCAGGGTCGACAGGTCGAGACCCGCCTGGCGGGCCTGCTCTTCAATGGCACAGGCCGTGGCCAGACCGGAAATTCCTGCACCGACAATGGCAACTCGAATCATGGAAACCCCTTGAAAGAATGAAAAAAAACAAAACACAACCGGGCCATCCTAGCGTTTCGCCGGCGACAGGTCAACAGCAACCGGCTGGCGACACAGAGCAGCGGCGACCACGCCGGCTGCGACTTTGCCACTTGACCCTGTGACCGGCTCCTCCTATAGTTTTCAGGCTGTGCGACGCACAAAGACAGGAGTATTACAATGGCCAAGGATTATTACGCCGTGCTCGGCGTTGAACGGACCGCCGACGCGGCAACGATAAAAAAAGCCTATCGCAAACTGGCGCAAAAATATCATCCGGACAAGAACCCGGATGATAAAAAAGCCGAAGAACACTTCAAGCAACTCACCGAAGCCTACGCGGTCCTTTCCGATCCGGAAAAACGCCGGCAGTACGACCAGTTCGGCGCCGATGGCTTTCATCAGCGGTTTTCCCAGGAAGATATTTTCCGCAATGTCAACATGGGGGACATCTTCGGCAGTTTCGGTGGCGAAGACCTCTTCAGCCAGTTGTTTGGCGGCCGGGCGCAGGGCCGCCGCGCACCGCTGCGCGGCCAGGACTATTCCATGCAGATCAGTATCCCTTTCCGCCTGGCGGTTCAGGGGGGGGAACGCCGGATCGACTATCGCAGTGATGGAAAAACGGAACAACTCAAGGTCCGCATTCCACCGGGCATTGAAAAGGGTGCCAAATTGCGGATCAGTGGCAAAGGCGGGGCGCATCCCGCCGGCGGAGCCGCCGGTGATCTCTACCTGCACATCGACATTGAACCCGACCCGATCTTTACCCGCGAAGGGGACGACCTGCTGGTCAGAGCGGAAATTCCCTTCAGCGGTATCTGCCTGGGTACGACCATCGAGGTTCCGACCCTCGATGCGCCAAAACGCGTCAAGGTGCCGGCCGGGATGCAGCCGGGCCAGAAAATCCGGCTGCGCGGCTACGGTGTCGCGGCGACGGCGCGTCGTCCAGCTGGCGACCTCTATGCCGTCATCGAGGTTGCTGTCCCGAAAACCCTGACCGCCGAACAGAAAGACCTCCTTAAACAGCTGAAAACTGTCGATCTGTAAACCGACATTTTTCAGCGCGACGAGCGCATTGCAGGAAGCCATTTTACTTGCTTTGGACACAGGTGACAGGCTATAGTGCTGCCGGTTCAGGCGATCTGCATACAGCAGGTTAACAGCAGATCGATTTTTCAAGGGCGGCAAAACTGTGACACCACGGCACCTACAAAAACTTCAACGCTCCCTGCTACCGGCACTGCTGCTGTTCCTGTTCGTCGGTCTGCAGTCTGCCCTGGGCTGTACTGCGCCGGCTCAAACCAATGGCGGTTCCGGACTACGGGTTAACGCCTGCCACCTCGACTACGTTGTCACCAAGACGGATCCTTGCTGTGACAGTGTCATCTGCCACCGCAGTGCTTCACCCACACGCCACCTCGGCAGCCCCGAGTTTGCCAATCAGATCAAAGAAATCCTGCCGCTGATCCTGGAATCACGGCAAAACAGTCCCCAACCGCGCAATGGACTTGCCTTTGATCACCGCCTGGTGGAGTACCGCCCGACCTACCCTGCAACAACAACCTCCCCTGCACCCCGTCAGGCGCTGAGTTTTCTGCGCACCACCATCCTGCTGCATTGAACCCTTCCTGCTGATCCCGGTAACAGTTGCCGACACCGTCGGCTATCATGACCAAATCTGTCTGCTTTTTTGCAGAGCCGATCGGAATCTAAGGAGATATCCGCCTTGACTGAGAAAAAACAAGACTTTACAGATCGCATCTGGGATTTTTTCTGTTCCCTCAAACTCACGATTATCCTGCTTCTGCTGTTGTCGGTCACCTCGATTATCGGCACCGTCATCCCGCAGAACTCATCAGCGTCGGAGTATATTCAGCGCTACGGCCAGTCCAACTACGAACTGTTTGTCAAACTGCAGTTCACCGACATGTACCAGTCCACCTGGTTTGTCGCCCTGCTTGCCCTGTTCTGCGTTAACCTGATCTGCTGCTCGATCAAACACTTCCCCCGCACCTGGAAGTTTTTCAAGGAGCCGAGCCTGATCGCCACCGTCGGCATCCTGAAAAACTCCGCCAACAAGGCGGAAATGTCCAGTACCGATGCCTCCACGGCGGTGGAAGGACGCGTCACCGAACTGCTCGACAAGGAATTCGCCAAAACCACCCGGACGGAGCAGGATGGCAAAATCTACCTGTTTGCCCAGAAGGGCATTTATTCGCGGCTTGGCGCCTATGTAACCCACCTGTCCATTCTCGTCATTCTGGCCGGGGCGATTGTCGGTAACGTGTTCGGCTACAAAGCCTACGTCAATATCGCGGAAGGCACCTCCGTGACCCAGGTCAGCACGCGTGACGGAGCGACCCGTATCGATCTCGGCTTTGAAGTGCGCTGTGACAATTTCGATGTCAAATTCTATCCCGGCACCCGACGCCCGATGGAATATGCCAGTGATCTGGTGATTCTCAAGGACGGGGAGGAAGTCCACAAAAAGCGCATCATCGTCAATGACCCGCTCAAATACGAAGGGATCATCTTCTACCAGTCAAGCTACGGGTCGGCCGGCAATGCCTTCGTGACGATCACGGCAACGGACAATCAGAGCGGCGCCATCGTCGAACTGGATGCCCGCCTCGGTGAGCGGCTGCAGTTGCCTGACGGCTACACCGTCATTGTCACCGACTTTACCGAGAATGATCGTAATTTCGGACCGGCCATGCGTCTGCAGCTGATCACGCCGGACGGGGTGCGGGAGAACCCGGTCGTCGTCTGGCAGAACTTCCCGGAATTTGACGTGCGCCGCGGCGGCGTCTTCAGCTTTGCCATGCTCGGCTTCGATCAACCCTATTTTACCGGGTTGCAGGTCGCCAAGGATCCGGGCGTCAACATCGTCTGGCTCGGATGTATCATGCTGATCATCGGCCCCCTTGCCGCCTTCTTCTTCTCCCACAAACGGATCTGGGTCTGTATCGAGGAGGAAGGAAACAAAACCCGGGTCCAGATCGCCGGCAATGCCCATCGCAACCAACCGGGCTTTTCTCTGGCCTTTGATGAACTGCAGCACAAAATTGAGGCCGCAGTAGCCAACGAATCCCCAAAGAAGGAGGGATAATTCATGGATAGTGGACAACTTTTCAACCTGACGACCGTTGCCTATTTTGCCTCGATGGTGCTCTATATCGCCTTCATCGCGACGAAGAACAAAACTGTCGCACTCTGTGCCACCCTCACGGCCCTGGCCGGCTTTGCCATCCAGACCACGGCACTGGGTCTGCGCTGGTACGAATCCTACGCCATTCTTGGCAGCGAACACGGCCGCGCCCCGCTGACTAACCTCTATGAATCCGTGGTCTTTTTTGCCTGGTCGATCGTCGGTGTGTACCTGTTGATGGAATGGAAACACAAGCACCGGGCCGTCGGCGCCTTTGTTATGCCCATCGCCCTGTTCAGCATGCTCTGGGGACAGATGAGCCTGAACAAAACGATCGACCCCCTGGTGCCGGCGTTGCAGAGCAACTGGCTGACCTACCACGTCATCACCTGCTTTATCGGCTACGCCGGGTTCGCCATCGCCGCCGGGGTCTCGATCATGTACCTGCTCAAGGTCGGCAAAGAGGAAAGACACAAGGGGCCGGAACCGATGGGCGGTATCCTGGGCATGTTTCCGCCCACCCGGGTTCTTGATGATCTCAACTACAAGGCGATCATGATCGGATTCCCGATGCTGACCCTGGGAATCATCACCGGTGCCGCCTGGGCCTACTACGCCTGGGGCACCTACTGGAGCTGGGATCCCAAGGAAACCTGGAGCCTCATCGTCTGGTTCATCTACGCCGCCTTTCTCCATGCCCGCTTTACCCGCGGCTGGGTCGGCCGGCGCGCCGCCTGGCTGTCGATCGTCGGCTTCGGTGCCACCATGTTCTGTTACCTCGGCGTCAACCTGGTTCTGTCCGGGCTGCACTCCTACGGCGGTTCCTGATCAGGGCAATTGTTGACAAAAAAAGGGTGCTGCCGCTGTGCAGCGCCCTTTTTTTTCGGCTGTGTTCCCGCAGGAATTTACCATGCAAGGTTCAGGGCTTGCGGCAGACCATGAGGAACAGGGGATACTCCCTTATCTGCCCTGCGCGTTCCTTGCGGATCTGGAAAACCGTGGTGAAGGTCACTGCGATAAAACCGATGCGGCGCAGGACCGCGGCCAGCTGGCCGCGATCAAACCCGGGATGCCCGGCAAAATCCGTGTCGTGATAGGTGCCCTCCTCGCTGTCGAGATCCGCAATACAGAGGTGTCCCGACGGTCTGAGCAAGGCGTAGAACTGCGTCAACAACCCCTGGAAGTCGCCGACATGATGCAGAGTCATCAGTGAGTAGATCAGGTCAAACCTTCGATCCGGCAGCGGGGCACTACTGAGATCGAGCCGGATGGAGCTCAGATGGTCAACCCCCGCGCTGGCAATCTTCCGGTCGACAACAGCGAGCATCCCCGCCGCGTTGTCCGCCAGCAGAATCTCTCCCAGGTCGCCCTGCAGGGCAAAACTGAGCAGCCCGGTACCGCAACCGTATTCCAGTGCGGTCATCGTCCGGTCAGGGTGGACGGCGGCGCGGATCGCCGCGGCAACCGTCTGTGCCCGTCGGACCTTGGCCGGGTCATCATCCCAGGAGCTTGCCCGATCATCAAAGTTCGTCATTGCGGATCTCCGTCCCAACCGCTGCCGGCATCTTTTCGTCAAGACTGCTCGACACACATCCCTGGTGTCAATATAATAGCCCGGATTACTGTCCCCCGCATCCTGAGCCAGAACCCGTTCTGTCACCTATAACCCACAGGAGCCCTTCCATGCAAAGCCGGATTGCCGAAGCCATTCAACTGCCCCATCAGCCCGTTGCAATTCTCTGGAGTGATGTCGTACCGGAAGGGGCGCAGATGTTCAAAGAGCAATCCTGGGGCTGCACCCTGTGGCTCGCGGCCACTGCGGCAAAAGGGAACGTTGCCGCCTGCGGGCGTAACAACTTTGGCTGCTTCGGTGGTGGAACCGGTGTCGGTTTCGGTGATCAGTATCCGAATTTTCCCGGCGGGACAGACGGGTTCTGCCGATTTCTGTCTGCAGGCAATGCCGGTCATCCCGCCGGGGAAGCCGTGGTCGAGGAGATCAAGCCCTTCGTGCAGGACTCTTTCATTGAAGACTATCTGCAAGGGGAGCGTTACCTGAAGAATCCGGAGGCGGTCAGTGCCTTTATTGACGATCTGCCGATCCGTAACATCCCGGCGGACTACGTCATCTACAAACCCCTGTCACTGGTCGACCCGGAAACGGAAGATCCTGTTTCGGTGGTCTTTTTCTGTGACCCGGATCGCTTTTCCGCCCTCGGCGTGCTCGCCAATTACTCCTTCGACGGCAATGACAACGTCATCTTCCCCTTCGCTGCCGGCTGCCAGGCGATTGGTCTGTACACCTACGATGAAGCGGAAAAAGACCACCCGAAGGCCGTGGCCGGGCTGATGGACCTGTCGGCGCGCCTGTACCTGCGCAACCAGTTCGGCGAACACGTGATGAGCATGTCCCTCCCCTGGTCCATGTTCCTGGCGATGGAAGAGGAAGTCCAGGGCTCTTTTCTGCAGCGCCATACCTGGGACAAGCTGCTGCAGAGCAAAAAGTCCGGATCCGCCCCGGCAGTGGACTGACGGAGCCGCAGGATTGCCGCGCAGCTAGGAGAGGGACTTATACCAGACGTTCATACTCTCCAGGCCCCCGGAGATCTGCGTATTTTTAACCAGCGTCCCGGCAAACCGGTAACCCGATTTGGCAAAGGTGATATTCATGCCATAGGAGGTCGCGCGGGCGATGGTATAGCTGGTCTGAATCGCCGATTCCTCGAACAGGCCCTCAAGCCGGCGCAACAGGTGGTTGGCCAGCCCCTGGCCGCGATGTTCCGGCGCCGTGGCAAAGTCGGTCATCTCGGCATGCCCGCCGGCGGCATCAACTTCCGCCGACGCCAGCGCCGCCAGCTCTCCCTCGTGCCAGACCCCCGCATAAACAACCTGCTCGTTCATTGTCCTGGAGAGGTAGTCCGGATCATGAATCGGAAACGGGTAGCTGCGAAACACCCGGCGGTACAGCCCGGCCATCTCTTCACAGTCCTGTGGCGTGGCAAGGCGGCAATCAGCGCTACTGGCAGCACCCTCATCGGTCGCCTCCGCAGCTTTGTCCCTGGCGACACGCAGCACCTGCGCGACATGTTCAGCATCGGGATCAATGCGCCGCTCGGGCTGCGCGTACCGTGCCATGAACAGGCCATCGACCTCGCCGTTGTAAAACGACGGAATCCGTGCCTCCGGCTGATAGCCGGCGGCGGTGAAGGGTTCCTGCCGGGTTTCCGGGATTTTGGCGAAAACCTTCGAGTAGTCGTGCCGTTCCACCAGTTCATCGATATAGTCAAGGATCCCGGGCAGATCGTCTCCCGCCAGCTTCATCAGGTAGACACGGTCGTTGGCGGCCCCATGCTGCAGCAATGATGTCCCAAAGGTTTCCAGCTGATCAACTGACATCACGACGCTCCATCCGCTCATTATCCGCCGGCGTCAGACTGATGGTCTGATCGAAATCGCTGAGCAGGCGCTCGATCCCCGTTGCCGCGGAATCTTCACCGTCAGCAAGGTTCAGCTGCAGGTCGCAGCTGTCGCATTTGCGATCACAGAACTTGGCCTTATAACTGTCCGGCTCGGCATAGGTGGTAATCACCCCTTCGTAATTGCGCAGTACGACCTTGTTGGTTGACAGGGAGATCAGATAATTGGGATTCAGGGGAATTTTCCCTCCACCCCCCGGGGCGTCAATCACGTAGGTCGGTATGGAAAAACCGCTCGTGTGGCCGATCAGGCCTTCCATGATCTCAATCCCCTTGCCCACCGGCGTACGAAAATGAGAGAGCCCCTCGGCCAGATCACACTGGTAGAGGTAGTAAGGACGGACGCGATTCTGCACCAGCTTGTGGACCAGGGAGCGAATGATGCGGACACAATCGTTGACGCCGGCAAGCAGGACCGTCTGGTTCCCCAGGGGAATGCCGGCATCCGCCAGCTTCTTCAGCGCCGCCCGCGATGAACTGGTCACCTCACGGGGGTGATTGAAGTGCGTGTTGAGCCAGACCGGATGGTGTTTTTTGAGCATCTCAACGAGCTCGTCCGTCACCCGGTAGGGCAGCACCACCGGCATCCGCGAACCGATCCGGATCACCTGGACGTGCTCGATCTGCCGCAGCTCCGTCAGCACCCAGTCGAGGTACTGATCGGACAGCATCAGTGGATCGCCGCCGGAGAGCAGGACGTCGCGTACCGCAGGCGTCTTGCGGATATAGTCAAGGCCGCGGCGGATCTGGTTGCGGTCGGGAATCGAATCGGTATCGCCAACCTTGCGTTTGCGCGTGCAGTGACGGCAGTACATGGAACAGACATTGCTGATATGGAAAAGAACGCGGTCGGGATAACGGTGGGTAATGCCCGGCGCCGGGCTGTCCTTATCCTCCGCCAGGGGGTCGGCCATGTCGCACTTGTCGATCTCCAGTTCTTTCGGATCGGGGAAAGCCTGGCGGAAGATCGGATCGTTGCGGAAATCTTCAGCATCAATGAGCGACAGGTAGTAAGGCGTGATCGAGAGGGGAAATTTGCGCAGGGTCATCTCGACCTTGCGCCGCTCGGTGGCATCCAGTTCGATTCCCAAGAGGGTTTCGACGGTGGAAACACGGTTGATCGAATTTTTCAGCTGCCAGTGCCAATCGGTCCATTTTGACAGCATAACCTTGTTGTCACTCAAATCCGCGGCAATTTTTTGCTGATTACTCGAATAAATAGCCATAATTCAGTCAGTTAAGCTCCTTGATACCTTCTTGTTAAGGTCGGATGAAAGATTCGTGGGGCGACACCGGGACGAAAAAACGTCGTGGCGGGCCCTCTCATGGAAACAGCAGCAGAACGAAAAAGAAAGAACGTCAGCGTTGAACGAGAAGTGCCGCGACCCGGCCACCCCGGGATGTGGAGAAAGATCTGTCAGATATGAAACTGCGGAGTACAAACATGGGAGATAAATGAATTTTTCTTCTATGAAATATCTGAAAATCTCAGCGTTTTGCCGTTATTACTGAAACAGCCTAACAAACCAGGCCCCCAAGTTCAAGGTTTAATCGAAAAAAATGAAAAACGCCCTCTTCGTGCCGGAGCAATAGTTCCTCCTTGCCAACGTCACCCGCCAGAAACGGCCGAACGTAGACCCCACTACGCACAACCGCAAGGCGCATGTCACCGCACCATAAAAAAAGCCCCGTTCCACAAGGGAGCGGGGCTGATAAACCTGTCATTGTACGATCTGCATTACCTGGCCGGGCTGCCGACTCTCGCCTTTGAGCGCACCGCCGGACTGCTGCGCCGGGAGCCTGCCTTTGCCGTTGCCGGTCGGGCGATGTTCGCGCTGCAGTTGTCGCCGCGCTGCCCACGGGCAGCCGCCGGCCGTGCCGCACCACGCGCCGGACGCCGCGGTACGGAGTCCGTGGCACTGCTGGTCAGCAGCAGACCGGGCTCCTGTGCCTCCTGCGGAATACGGCACTGCAGCAGCGTTTCGATGTCATGCAATTGCTTGCGCTCCTCGGAACAGACCAGGGAAACTGCGTTTCCGCTGTTGCCGGCGCGCCCGGTCCGACCGATGCGGTGAACATAGTCTTCCGGTATATTGGGCAGTTCGAAGTTGACCACCTGCGGAAGATGATCAATATCAAGGCCACGGGCGGCGATGTCGGTTGCCACCAGGACCCGGACCCGCCCCTGTTTGAAGTCGGCCAGGGCCTTGGTTCTGGCACCCTGACTTTTGTTGCCGTGGATGGCCGCAGCCACGATGCCGTCCTTGTCCAGCTGTCCGGCAAGACGATTCGCCCCGTGCTTGGTGCGGGTAAAAACCAGGACCTGTTGCCAGTTGCGCGACGTGATCAGATGCGACAGCAGGGCCCTTTTCAGGCTTTTGTCGATGCGGTGAACGACCTGGTCGACCTGCTCGGCGGCCGTGTTGCGCCGCGCGACCTCGATCATCAGCGGCGCTTTCAGCAGCCCATCCGCCAGGCGCTTGATGTCCGCGGAAAAGGTGGCCGAAAACAGCAGATTCTGGCGCTGCCGCGGCAACAGGGCGAGAATTTTACGGATATCGTGGATAAAACCCATATCGAGCATGCGATCCGCTTCGTCGAGGACAAGAACTTCGACCTGCGACAGGTTGAGGGTTTTCTGCCCGATATGATCAAGCAGCCGTCCCGGCGTTGCGACCAGGATATCGACACCTTTGCGCAACATCTCGATCTGCGGGCGGATATTGACACCACCAAAGACGACGGTTGAACGCAGGGGCAGGTACTTGCCGTAGAGCCGGAAGCTCGCCTCGACCTGGGCAGCCAGCTCCCGCGTGGGGGTTAGAATCAGTGCCCGGACCGGGCGTTGTGTCCCGGTGCTCGGGGTTTGGCTGAGCCGCTGCAGCAGCGGCAGGGCAAATCCGGCGGTCTTACCGGTTCCGGTCTGGGCACCGGCGAGCAGATCACCACCCTGCAATACGGCCGGAATCGCTTTGGCCTGGATCGGGGTGGGTTGACTGTAGCCCTGTTCGGATACAGCACGGAGGAGTTCGGTCGAAAGACCGAGTTGATCAAACGTCATAAAAACAGTTCTCCAAAAAAATGAAACCGGCCCATCCCTGTGCATGGTGCATAAGGAACGGTCTAAAGGCAGGAAACTCTGATGATGGTCTAAGGGGGTGGAGATGCGAGGACGATACGCAAAAAACAATCCGATGGACACAAGAATGATGCCGACCGAAGGCATCAAAGGTAGGGCACACTAACAGCTGCTCCCGCCTTTGTCCAGAAGATTCATAAAGATAACAGGAATAGTTACATAAAGCGGCGTCCGGATTGCGCGCGGGTCAGCGGGCCAGCCCGGCAGCAAGAGACACCAGCTCGTCGCCGAACGCCTGGATATCTTCCGCGGTTGTCTGCCATGAGCACATGAAGCGTGCGTGGCCCGAACCGATGAACGTGTAAAAATACCAGCCTGCCGCAGCAAGAGCCTGCAACAATGGCTCCGGCATCTGCACAAAAACGGCATTGGCCTCGACCGGATGGACCAGGCGGATCTCGGGAAGTCGCAGCAACTGCGCGGCCAGCAATTGTGCACAGCGATTCGCGTGGGCGGCGTTCTGTACCAGGCGTCCCTGCTCCAGCATACCGACCCAGGGAGCAGCAAGATAACGCATCTTCGATGCCAGCTGACCGGCCTGCTTGCAGCGGAAATCAAACTCCTCGGCCAGTTGATGATCAAAAAACACCACCGCTTCGCCAACCGGCATCCCGTTTTTGGTACCGCCGAAAGTCAGCACATCCACCCCTGCCCGCCAGGTCAAAGCCGCCGGAGCAACCGCCAGGGAGGCCAGCGCGTTGGCAAAGCGAGCCCCGTCCATATGCAGCTTGAGCTGGTGGCGACGCGCCAGCTCCCCGAGCTGCTCAAGCTCGGACACCGAATACAAGGTTCCCAGCTCGGTCGCCTGGGTAATGCTTATCACCCTCGGGCGCGGATAATGGATATCACTGCGACGCAGTACCGTATCTGCTACCGCCGCCGGGTCGACCTTCCCGCCCTCACCCGGGACAAGCAGGATTTTGCTGCCGTTGGAGAAGAATTCACTGGCACCGCATTCGTCGGTCTCGATGTGAGCCACCTCATGACAGATGATCCCCTGGTAGGAGCGACACAAGGATGCCAGGGCGAGGGAGTTGGCCGCCGTTCCGTTAAAAACGAAGAACACGTCACAGTCGCATTCGAAAAATTCGCGCAGGCAATCACAGGCCTTCTCGGTCCAGACATCGTCACCGTAGGATCGCGCATAGCCCTCATTGGCCGTCAGCAGCGCCTGCAGAGCCTCCGGGCAGATGCCACTGTAATTATCACTGGCAAACATGATTTTATTCACTAAAAACCCTCCGGAAAACAGATAATCATCAACGCTACAGGCGCTTATCAGTCACCTCAGCCGGCCCGGCACAACCCGGGTTTGCTGGCGCAAGCTCCAGCAATCACGGCGGTTTCTCAGATCAGATCCGGGTAGACCACCTGTTCACCGGCCGGCGTGGTGATCAGCGCCTGGCCCTGCCGGTAACGCAACCCGTCCGCGACCAGCGGCGCCTTGCCCTTGCCCCCGGGCAGATCGACGACAAAATGCGGACAGGCCAGCCCCGAGACCGGCCCGCGCAGGGCACGCAGCAACGCGAGACCACTGCGCAGCGGCGTGCGGAAATGTGCCGTACCGCTGGTCAGATCCATCTGATGAAGATAATAAGGACGGACCCGTGCCTGCAGCAGACCGCGCAGCAGACTGATCATCGTCGCGGCGTCATCGTTGACCTGGCGCAGCAGCACGGTCTGGTTGCCCAGCACAATGCCGCTGTCGGCAAGCATGGCACACGCCTGCACAGCCGCCGGAGTGAGTTCGCGCGGATGATTGAAATGGGTATTGAGATAGACAGGGGCGTATTTTTTCAACATCGTGCAGAGCGCCGGGGTGATCCGTTCGGGCAGGGTGACCGGGACGCGCGTGCCGATGCGCAGGATATCGACGTGGGGGATGGCATGGAGTCGCGCCAGCAGGTCCTCGAGCACCGCATCGGGAAGAATCAGCGGATCGCCACCGGACAGAATCACATCACGGATTCTGCCGTCGGCGGCAACATACTCGATCCCGTCGCGCAGGTCACGAAAACTGACGGTATGTTCGCTGCTGCCGATTTTGCGCTTGCGGGTACAGAAACGGCAATACCCGGCACAGCTGTTGGACGCCAGCAGAATGACCCGGTCAGGATAGCGGTGAATGATGGCCGGAACCGGCGCGTGGGCCTCCTCCGCCAGAGGATCGGCAAACCCGTCGCCGGTCAGTTCCCGCGGATCGGGGACGCACTGACGCCAGATCGGGTCACCCTCAGCTTCGATCAGAGCCAGATAGCCCGGGGTGATCTTCAGCGGATAACGGTCGATCACCGCCTTGATGGAAGCAGCGTCGACCGGAAGATGCTGTGCCAGTTCCTCGGCCGTCGTCACGCTCTCTTTCAGGAGCTGCTGCCACAGTTCCGTCGCCATCAGCGCTCGTCCCTATTCATCGGGTGATTCCTCCGGAACGCTGTTGAGCGTCTTGACCATATCCTGAAGCTGCTGATTCTGCCGGCTGAGCTGGTCAATGCGCAGATTGCAGTCGGTCACCACCTCATTCAGTTCATCCACCAGACGCTCCTGGTAGCTCAGGCGAATTTCCAGTTCATCGAGCCGTTCGATCAGTCGGTCGGACATAAGGGCCTCCTTTGCCTGCAAAGATCCCCTTTATATCCTTTCATCACCGGTTATGCCAACAGATCAGTTGATTTTCCCCGACAAAAGAAGCGCGGCATTCACGCCGCTGGACATGAACGCCGCGCATCCTCCAACCGTCAACCTACTTGACGTCGTGGTTGAAGCGAAACTGCCGGGCCTGGTCATCGCTGACCCGTGCGCCGACCTCAAAGGTATAGCGGCCGCTGTCAGGCAATTCAACATCGGCACCGAAATGGCCGTCCATGGCCTGCAGGGCAATCGCCGAGCTGGTCTGGCCGCCGGGTGCAATAATGCGCACGGCCACACGCCCGCTTTCGATTGCCGCGTTATCCGCCGCGCCGGCAAAAGCCACCATGAAATGGTGGGTGGCCGCCATGTTGGCTTCTGCCATTGCTGCGCGGATATCACTGATATGGGCCATGGCCTTTACTCCGTCGACCGTGGCGCTACCGAGCATCACCATCTGCTCCGTCATCTGCATCCCCATGTGTCCCTCGCCATGGCTGGAGGGTGCCGCTGCCTTTTTCTGGTGGTCGCCGTGGCCACCACCATGGCTCATGGCGAAGGACAGGCCAGCACCGGCTACCAGCAGCGCCAGAGCAACAAACATTGCCGTTTTCAGAATATTTCTCATGATAGTTCTCCTTGGTTGCGCGGACGTCGGTCCGCAATTGTTGTGGTGAGGTCAGCGTCCGGAACCGTTGGTTGCAGACTGTCCTCCAGCGAGCGGGATCGCCAGAGGTAAAAAAACACCGGATAAAGCAGCAATTCGAGCAGCAGCGAGGTGACAGTTCCACCGATCATCGGCGCGGCAATACGTTTCATCACGTCGGAACCGATGCCGCTGCTCCACATGATCGGCATGAGCCCCGCAATAATGGTCACTACCGTCATCACCTTGGGCCGGATGCGCCGCACCGCGCCATAATGGATCGCCTGAATCAGATCGCCACGGGTACGCAGTCGCCCTTCCTCGCTCCAGCGTTTGTGCGCCAGATCGAGGTAGAGCAGCATCACCACGCCAGTTTCGGCATCCAGCCCGGCCAGCGCAATGAGCCCGACCCAGACGCCGATGGACATGTTGTAATCAAGGGCATAGAGCAGCCAGAACGCGCCGATCAGGGAAAAGGGGACAGCGGAAAAGACGATGGCGGTCCTGACCAGGGACTTGGTGCTGATATAAATCAGTACGAAGATCACCAGAATCGTCATGGGAATGATCACCAGCAGGCGTTCGCGGGTTGATTCGATATACTCGTACTGACCGCTCCAGACCACGTTGTACCCTGGCGGCAATGACACTTGTTCGGTGACGGCATTGCGGGCCGCCGCAACATAGTTGCCGACATCACTGGTACTCAGATCGACATAGACCCAGACCGTGCGCCGGGCGTTCTCACTCTTGATACTGTCGGCAGCCTGCCGCACCACCAGGTTGGCGACTTGCGCCAGAGGAATGTGACGTCCCCCCGGAGCCGGCACCAGCACCCGTTCCAGGGCATCGGCGTCATCACGGAAATCACGATCGTAGCGGACATTGATGGAATACCGCTCAAGCCCTTCGACGGTTTCAGCAATCCGCATCCCGCCGATGGCGGTCTGTACCACCTCGGTGATATCACCGACATTGATCCCGTAACGGGAAGCGGCAGCACGATCAATCTCGACATCGAGAAAGAACCCGCCCACCGCGCGCTCGGCAATGGCCGACCGGGTTCCGGGCAGATCGCGCACGACCGCTTCAATCTCCTCGGCCAGACCACTGAGGACATTGAGGTCATCGCCCATCACCTTGATCCCGACAGGGGTCTTGATGCCGGTGGAAAGCATGTCGATGCGGGTCTTGATCGGCATTGTCCAGGAGTTGGTCAGACCAGGAAAGCGCACCGCCCGGTTAAGTTCATCCGTCAGCTGATCGATGGTCATCTGCTTCGATTCAGGAAGAATCCGGCGCAACGGCGTTTTGATAAAATCAAAAGCATCGGGCCAGTGGCTGTAAAACCGGTCTGCCGGCAGGTACCGCCATTCGTCCCGTGGTTTGAGCATGATGGTGGTTTCAACCATCATCATCGGTGCCGGATCGGTGGCGGTCTCCGCCCGACCGATCTTGCCGAAGACCCGCTCCACTTCCGGAAAGGCGGAAATAATCTTGTCAGTCTGCTGGAGCAGTTCCTTCGCCTTGGTCACCGAGATGCCCGGCAGGGTGGTTGGCATGTAGAGCAGATCCCCTTCGTAAAGGGGCGGCATGAACTCGGTGCCCAGACGGCTGATCGGATAAGCGGTCGACAGGAGCAGCAGCAGGGTGACAAACAGCACCAGTTTGCGGCGGCGCAGAACGAAATCGACCAGGGGATGATAGATGCGGATCAGCCCACGGTTGACGGGATTGGCCGTCTCTCCGCGAATCCGGCCACGGATAAAAAAGCTCATCAGCACCGGGACCAGGGTGATGGACAGCAGGGCGGCAGCGGCCATGGCGTAGGTCTTGGTATAGGCGAGGGGCTTGAACATGCGGCCGGCCTGTTCCTGCAGGGTAAAGACGGGCGCGAAGGAAACGGTGATCACCAGCAGGGCAAAGAAGATCGTCGGTCCGACCTCCTTGGCCGCCTCGATGATGATCGGCCGGCGAGCGGCATTAGCGGGCGCCGATTCCAGCTTTTTATGGGCGTTTTCCACCATGATGATGGCCGAATCGACCATGGTTCCAAGGGCAATGGCGATGCCGCCGAGGCTCATGATGTTGAAACTGATCCCCTGCAGATACATGACAATAAAGGACATGAGAATCGCCACCGGCAAGGCGAGGATGACGACAAGCGCACTCGGCAGATGAAACAGAAAGAGGATAATCACCAGGGCAACGACAATACTCTCTTCAATCAGCTTGTGTTGCAGGTTTTTGACCGCTCCGGTAATCAGTTCGCTGCGGTCGTACGTCGGGATGATCTCCACCCCTTCCGGCAGGCCGGCCTTTAATTCCTCCAGCTTCTGCTTGACCCGCTCGATGGTTTTCAGGGCGTTCTCGTCCGAGCGCATGACAACGATACCACCGGCGACCTCCCCTTCACCGTCCAGTTCGGCAATCCCGCGGCGCATCTCGGACCCGATGCGCACCTCGGCCAGATCCCCCACCCGGATCGGAGTGCCTTCCGGGGTCGCCATGACCACGATATCTGTCAGATCCTCGACGGAAGCGACATAACCGCCGGTGGTACGTACCATGAATTCCGTTTCACCCATCTCGATAGCGCCGCCGCCGACATCCAGATTGGCGTTGCGAATCGCCATGATCAGCTCCGTCACCGGCACGTTATAGGCAAGCAGGAGATTGGGATCGACGGCCACCTGGTATTGTTTGACGAAACCACCGAGACCGGCAACTTCCGACACGCCTTCCACCGAGGACAGTTCATAACGCAAGAACCAGTCCTGAAGACTGCGCAGTTGCTGCAGATCATGGCGATCGGAGGTCAAGGCATATTGATAGACCCAGCCAACGCCACTGGCGTCGGGGCCAAGGGTCGGATTGACCCCCTGGGGCAAACGTCCCGAAACAGAGTTGAGATATTCGAGCACCCGCGAACGCGCCCAGTAGAGATCGGTGCCGTCCTCGAAAATGACGTAGACAAAGGAATAGCCGAAGAAGGAATAACCGCGCACCGTCTTGGCCCCCGGTACCGCCAGCATCTGGGTGGTCAGGGGGTAGGTGACCTGATCCTCGACCACCTGGGGTGCCTGCCCCGGATACTCGGTGAAGACAATAACCTGGACATCGGACAGGTCAGGGATCGCGTCAATCGGGGTGTTGCGCAAGGCGAACAGGCCTCCCGCCACCAGGAAAGCGGTGGTCAGGATCACCAGAAAACGATTGCGGAACGACCATTCAATGACATGGGATAACATCGAAACAACCTTTCACTAAGGTAACGGTCAATGGCCACTGTGATCATTGAAAAGATCGTCAAGGGAAGCCTCATCGCCGGTAACGGCTCGCATTTTCTCGATGGCTTCCCGCAAACGGCTTTCCGAATCAAACATGAACTGGGCGCTGATAACCACCTGCTCCCCCTCATGAAGGCCATGCACCTCAACCAGCCCGTTGCTGCCACGCAAACCCACATGCACTGGACGCGGATCGAACTTGCCATCACCGAGAGCGACAAACACCCGCTGCTGCTGGCCAGAGTCAAGGACCGCCTCGCTCGGCACCAGCAGGGCATCAGCCACGGTGCGCCCCTGCAGGCGCACGGTGACAAACATATCGGGACGCAGCTGGCGATCACTGTTGGAAAGCTCAATCCGCGCCTTGACCGTGCGGGTCATGCCGTCGGCATAGGGATAAATCAGATCGACCTTGCCGGGAATGGTCTTACCCGACTGGGGAATCTCAACCTCGGCTGCCATTCCCTGGACGATCCAGGGCAATTCGTACTCGTAAATATCGGCATACACCCAGATGCTGGACAGATCGGCGAGCTGGTACAGCTCCATCCCGGCAGCGACAAACATCCCCTGATTGACCATTTTGCCCGTGACCACGCCACTGAAAGGAGCATACAGAGGCAAGGTGCGCTGCACGTTCCCGGTCTGGCGCAAGCGTTCGATATCTTTTGGAGCGATATCCCAATAACGCAACCGGGTTTCCGCAGCGGTCAGCAGCCTTGCAGCGCTGTCCGCCACTCCGGCGACAGAGCTGTGTTGCAGCCGCTCAGCATTGCGCAGCGCCATCAGGTATTCTTCCTGGGCGCTGACCAGATCGGGGCTGTAGAGGGAGAGCAGCAACTGCCCTTTTTTGACCTCCTGACCGGTCTGGTTGACATACAAGCGCTCCACCCAGCCGGCAATCTTGCTGTTGACGGATGTTCGCCCCGTCTCTTCAAAACCGACAATACCGACAGTGCGGATGTTGCGGCTCAGATTGCCCCGTTCTACCTGTGCCAGCCGCACCCCCATGTTCTGCACCACCACCGGATCGATCTCGATGATGCTGCCGGAACCACCGCTCTCAAACTGATCGTAGGGCACCAGATCCATGCCACAGATTGGACACTGGCCCGGTTCATCGGAGGTGATAAATGGGTGCATAGGGCTGATGTATTTGGGCGTTTCGGCAGCCAGGTGCGCAGCCATCAGCAGTAAAATTGTCAGCAGCAACAGGAGTGTTTTTTTCATCTCGTAAGCCCGTTCTCATTCATAAGTGCGACGAACAGCTGGTGATTCGTCATGGTATCGGAGGTGTTCGAACGCAGCGGTGAGCTGTGTGAACGGCGTGAATCTTGCGCACCAGAGAGGGCACCTCCGATGTCATGACCTTTCTTTTTTTGTGGACGCAACCATCGCGTTTTACCCGCAAGAGAAAGCCTTTTGACACCCTGCTCTTCCCGAGAAAGCACAATCACAACTCCCCTCCAACCAGGGTCCGCAATTGCGCTAAGGAGATCTGATAATCGGCCAGCAGCTGGTAATATTCCGTTTGATAATCAAACAACGCCATCTGTTCATCGAGCAGCATGGAAAAATCGATCCTGTCCACCTGGAAAGCGGCAACAGACGCCTCTACAGACTGCTCCGCCTGCGGCAGAATGGCATCCGCATAGAGCTGGATCTGACCGTAGCGCTGCTCAAGCTCAGCCAGGCGCTGGCTAATGCCGCCCTCAATGCTGTTACGCACCTGGTGCAATTGCGCCGTAACCATGGCGCTTTGCGATGCCGCTGCATGTTCTGCCGCACGCCGTCTGGCACGCTGAACCGGCAGATTGAATGACAGTGACAGGCTGTACATGTCGTCCCCGCCCATGCCGGAATCAAGCCGGTCACGTTGCATATATTCAACATTCAAGGTCACATCGGGGTAAAAATCGAGCTCAGCCAGGCGCCGGGAGGACAGACTGGCCTGGTACTCAGCGTTCAGGCTGTGGAGCAATGGCCGCTCTACCAGTGCACGCTGCAATAGAATGTCTGGCGCTGCAGTGATTGGCTGGAGTTGCGGTTCAGGAAAGGTTGCGACCTCGGTCGATTGTGGCCGGTTCAGCAGTTCATTGAATAGTGCCTGCAATGTCTTGCGCTGTTGTTGCCGCTTGAGGAGCATCTCCTGCATCCGCGAGCGCTGAACCTGGGCACTGAAAACGGCCTGTATCGGCCCCTTCCCGACGCCGTAACGGGTCTCGGCAAGGATGATGAGGTCGTCCAGCAGCTGCAGGGTTTGCTGCGTCAGTTCAATGCTTTTGTCGATGGCATAGATACGATAGCCGGTTTCCCGCACCATCTGCGCCAACTCGAGCTTCCGCTCCGCCAGCAGCCAGCGAGCTGCCTCCGCGTCACTCCGTGCCGCTGCCGTTCGGGTGCCGCGCTTGCCGGCATAGGGGATTTTCTGGGAGAGGCCGATGACCTTCTGCGTCATCGGCTCGCTGCGAAAATCAAGGGGATCGCCCACCGGGACACTGCGAACACCGAGCATCAGCATCGGATCATCAAGGCTGCCTGCGGCGGCGACCCGGTGTTGCAATATCTGCCAGCGAGATTCGATAACGGCAACGGCAGGGTTCTGCTCCAGGGCCTGGACCACCAATGCTTCAAGGTTTTCCTCAGCAGCAACCGAATGGACTCCCAGCATCCACACCACAGCGACCAATCCAGATAAGATTTTTCCCACACGAACCTCCGAGACAAACAGGATCTGACGGATACTCGTCATCACAGAGAGGAACTGTTACAACTTGCGTGCCAATGGGAAAAGCAACGCCCAGTTCTCGCATTTATCTCTGGAAGAGGGGTGCGGACAAACGGAAGTGACGAATATTGCCCAGCTCCGCTGCAGACTATTCAACAGCAGGGCTGGTTTTCAGGAGGGTTTGAGGTGATATTTTTCCAAACGATAGAGCAGCACGTGGCGGGGAATCTGCAGCAGGGCGGCGGCTTTGGTCTGGTTGCCATCCGCCAGTTCAAGGGCCTGGAGAATCGCCGATTTTTCCAGTTCCTCGAGCGGATAGCCGGTTGCCGGCAGCACGAAGGGAGAGGCTGATGTGGCGCTGTCGCTGCGCAGATTCCCCGGCAGATCGGAGAGCATGACCTCGTCCCCGGTGCACAGGATTGCCAGGCGACGCATCAGGTTTTCCAGTTCCCGCACGTTGCCAGGCCATTTATAGCGCTGTAGCGCGGCGATAACGCTGTTGCTCAGGCCGAGCTGGCGCCCCTCCGTCGCCCGCCGGAGAAAGTGCCCGGCCAGCAGCGGGATGTCCGCCAGCCGCTGGCGCAGCGGTGGCACCTGGAGGGGGATGACCGCCAGGCGGTAATAGAGATCTTCGCGAAATTTGCCCCGCTGAATTTCATTCTCGAGGTTGAGATTGGTCGCCGCAACCACCCGCACGTTGACCTGGCGGGGTGCGCCCCCGACCGGTTCAATCTCCCCCTGCTGCAGGGTCCGCAGCAACTTGGGCTGTTGATCGAGGGGCAGTTCGCCGATTTCATCAAGAAACAGGGTGCCGCCGTCGGCCTGCTCAAATTTACCGCGATGATCCTTCACCGCCCCGGTAAAGGAGCCTTTGACATGACCGAACAACTCACTTTCGATCAGACCCTGCGGAATCGCGGCACAGTTCAGGGCGACAAAGGGCTGCTTTGCCCGGTCACTATACTGGTGCAGGCGACGCGCCAGCAGTTCCTTGCCGGTTCCACTCTCGCCGGTCAACAGAACTGAAACATCGGCTGTCGCCACCCGGTCCAGGGTGTCGATGAGACGTTCCATGATCGGCGCCGCAGTGATCAGCTCGGGCAGGCTGCCCTCTGCGAGCTGCCGGCGTAGCTGCCGGTTCTCCGTCTGCAGAACACAGTAAGACAAAGCGCGCTGGACCGACAGGCGCAGGGCTTCACGGGAGAAGGGTTTGACCAGGTAGTCGTGGGCGCCACGCTGCATGGCCTCGACCGCGCTCTCGACGCTGCCGAAGGCGGTCACAACAATCATCAGAATATCGGGGAAATCCCGGCGGATATTGCTGAGCAGTTCGAACCCACCCATCCGTTCCATGCGCAGGTCGGTAATCACCAGACGCGGCTGGCTCTTGTGCACGGCACTGAGGGCCTCATCACCGTCACCGGCAACGCTGACCTGGTAACCGGCCTCCTGCAGGGTATACTCCATCATCCGCCGCAGCGAATCATCATCATCGACGACGAGAATTTTCTCAGACATCAGTTCTTCTCCTGACCTGCGGCGACCGGCAGGCAGATGGAAAACTCCGTTCCATGGCCTGGCTGACTGCTCACTTCGAGCGTCCCTCCAAGACGTTTGACCAGGCGTGAGGTAATCGCCAGGCCAAGCCCCGTACCATCTTCACGGGTCGTAAAAAACGGATCGAAAATTTTTGTCAGGGCCTCTTCGCCGATGCCCTCACCGGTGTCCCGCACCAGAATGCGCACCTCCCTCTCGGTCTGGAACGCCGCCAGATGCAGGGTCCCGCCGCCGGCCATCGCCTGAATGCCGTTCTGCATCAGGTTGAAGAGCGCCTGCTGCAGGGGCATCCGGGCCAGGGTTACGGTCAGGTCACTGGCGTCAACGAGGATCTGCACTCCCGCCTTCGCGGCAACGGGGCCAAGCTGCTGGGTGAGATCGCCAAACAGCTGGACGAGCTCTATTCTCTCACGTTCTTCACCCGGCGTACGGGCGATGGAGAGAAATTCTTCCAGGACGTTATTCAGACGCTGGGTTTCCTTGATCAGAATACGGCCAAACTCATACCGGCGATCCGTCTCCGGCAGATCTTCGGTCACCACTTCTGCCGCCATGCGGATCGACCCCAGGGGATTGCGAATTTCATGAGCCAGAGCGGCACTCATTTCCCCCATGGTTGAGAGGCGTTCATTGTCGTGCAACTGCGTCTCCGCAGCAATCAGCTCGTCCGCCTGCCGCCGCAACTGGGCATAGCTGCGTTCCAGGCGCTCAGCTGCCTGCTGATAGAGCAGCTGCTGCCGTTTTTCCCGCTGCGACAACAGGCCGGTGACACCGCCGACGACGTGGTAAAGCAGCATTTCCAGCAGCTGCTCAAGCAGGTTTCCATGAAAGGGGACCAGCTGCCACAGCACATGCGGCAGATAAAGAACCGACACGGTAACCGCCGCCAGCAACCCGCCCTTCAGGCCGTACCAGATACCCGCCAGAACGATAGGGAGATAATAGAGGCGGCGGTAGATATCATGAAACGGCGTGTGCAGGTTCGAGGTCAGATAATGCAGCACCGTAACCAGCAGGATCAGGCCAACCACCAGGACCAGGCAATAGGGCCGGGCCAGCAGCCGGCGACGGGTGGTGTGATTGACGTCCACGAAAAATCCTTTTGTTACGCAAATCAGCGCGGGACTCTTTTCCTTTAGCTGTCCTGTCTCCTTTATATAACAGCTTTAGCGCAGTTCCTGTAAACCATGCAACCGATATTAATCTGGCCGCCACCACCCGGGGCAGCGCGACCAGCGCAAGATCCCGGCCGCTGCCGTTTATCTTTTTTTCCAGGTATATTTACAATTGTTTATCAGTTAAGTAGACTTGCCGAGATATGACCTGCCGGAAAACGGATTGCTGAGACTCTCAATCAGTGTCCCCTTCATCCCAAGGAGATCTTTTTTGCGCTCTGTACTGTTGTTTCTCGTGGCGCTCGTGCTGCTGCCGGGGACCCTTATGGCTGAACCGGAACGGGTTGACCTGGTGGAACGGCTGGGTGAGAAAATCCCCCTCGACCTCGAATTTGTCGACGCGACCGGTGCGACCGTGCAGCTGGGGCAACTGATCGATCGACCAACCCTGGTGGTGCCGGTCTTTTACAATTGCCGCAGCGTCTGCAACATGCTCCTCGGCGGACTGTCCGCCACCCTGCCGAAGGTCAGGCTCACCCCCGGTGAGGACTATCAGGTCCTGACCTTCAGCTTTGACCCGGAGGAAACGCCCCAGATGGCGGCCCACAGCAAGCGCACCTTTCTGACCGCCACCCAGTCTGATTTCCCTGCCGCGGCATGGCATTTTCTCACCGGCGACGCAGCGGCGATTAAACGCCTGACCGAAGCCGCCGGCTACTATTATTTCAAGGAAAATGATGAGTTCATCCATCCGACGGCGACCTTTGTCGTGGCCGCCGACGGGACCATTGTCCGCTACCTGATCGGTCAGTCGATTCCCCCCATTGATCTGTCCATGGCCCTGTTCGAAGCCAGTGAAGGGCGCATCGGCAAACCGATCCGCAAGGCCCTGGAGTACTGCTTCACCTACGACCCGGAAAGTCGGCGCTATGTCTTCAACCTGATGCGCGTCAGCGGCACCGTCATCCTGTTGACCCTCGGCAGTTTTTTTCTGTTCCTGATCCTGAGCGGTAGAAAGAAAAAACCATGACCAAAACCCCTCTTCGTTATACCGGCTTTTACAGCGAAAGTCCCCGCTCCGGGGTGCTCGGCTGGCTGCTCTCCACCGACCACAAGCGCATCGGCATGATGTACCTGGGCTGCATCACCACCATGTTCATCATTGCCGCATGCCTCGGGCTGGCCCTGCGGCTGCAGCTGATTGCGCCGGGCCAGCACATCATGACAGCCCAGACCTATAATGCCACCTTCACCGTTCACGGCATTATCATGATCTTTCTGTTCATCATCCCGAGCATCCCGGCGGCCTTCGGCAACCTGCTGCTGCCGATCCAGATCGGCGCGCGCGACGTGTCCTTTCCCAGGATCAACCTGCTGTCGTGGTACTTCTACATCAGTGGCGCCGTACTGGCTGTCATTGCGATCTTTTCCGGCGGGGGACCGCCGGATACCGGCTGGACCTTCTACGTCCCCTTCAGTACCCAGACGACCACCAATGTGAATCTGGCCGTGTTCGCCGCCTTCATGCTCGGCTTTTCGTCGATTCTCACGGGCATCAACTTTGTCACCACGATTCACCGGCTGCGGGCGAAAGGGATGGGATGGGGGCGCCTGCCGCTGTTCGTCTGGACCCTCTACGCCACCGCCTGGATTCAGGTTCTCGCCACACCGATGCTGGGCATCACCCTCGTTCTGGTGATGCTTGAGCGCTTTTTCGGCGCCGGCCTCTTCGATGCCGCCAGCGGCGGTGACCCGATCCTCTTTCAGCATCTCTTCTGGATCTATTCCCATCCGGCGGTTTACATCATGATTCTTCCCGCCATGGGGGTGATCTCGGAAATCATCCCGACCTTCGCACGCAAACCCATTTTCGGCTACTGGGCCATGGCCATTTCGAGCCTGGCGATCGCCTTTGCCGGGTCCCTGGTGTGGGCGCATCACATGTACGCCAGCGGCATGAGCGACTTCGCCATCCTGGTCTTTTCCCTGCTGACCTTTATCGTCGCCATCCCCAGTGCCATCAAGATCTTCAACTGGGTCTCCACCCTCTACAAGGGCTCGATTCAACTGGCTCCGCCGATGCTCTTTGCCCTCGCCTTCATCCTGCAGTTCGCCATCGGCGGTCTCGGTGGCCTGGCCCTCGGCGCTGCGGCCAGCGACATCCACCTGCACGACACCACCTTTGTGGTCGGACATTTCCACTACACCATGTTCGGCGGTACGGGGTTTGCCTTCTTTGCCGCCCTGCACTACTGGCTGCCCAAATTCAGCGGCCGCATGTATAACCAGAGGATCGCGGTGATCTCCTGGGGATTGCTGTTCGTCGGTTTCAACGTCACCTACATGTCGATGCAGGCGGTCGGTATCCAGGGGATGCCGCGCCGCTACTACGACTATCTGCCCGAATTCCATACCCTCAATCTGGTCGCGACCATCGGCTCCTGGGTACTGGCAGCCGGCCTGATCCTGATGTTCGTCAACCTCTTCCGCAGTCTGCGCAACGGCAGCCTGATCGGGATGAATCCCTGGGGCGGCGCTACCCTCGAATGGACGGTACCCTCGCCGCCGCCAATGGAGAATTTTGGCGAAGAGGATCCGGTCGTGACCCGTGGTCCCTACGATTTCAAAGGAGTCACTGCCGATGAGTATTGAGCATCGTGACGATACCGGCGCACGCTTCGGGATGTGGCTGTTTCTGTATACCGAGGTCATCCTCTTCAGCGGGCTGTTCCTCCTCTACGCCGTCGCCCTGGCGAAGTTTCCGGACCAGTACATCCTTGCCAGCAACAAGCTGAACATCTTTTTCGGGGCGGCCAACACCGTCGTGCTGCTGACCAGCAGTCTGACCATCGCCCTGGCGATCACCGCCATTCAACGCAACCAGATCCGCCTGACGATCAACCTCTGTATCGCAACCATCGCCCTGGCGGTCGTATTTCTGATCAACAAGTACTTTGAGTGGTCGCACGAGATCAGCCTGGGAATTTACCCGGCGTCCGAAACGCTGCTGGAGATGGGTCCGGGGGTCACGTCTTTCTTCAACCTGTATTATTTCACCGCCGGTCTGCACGGATTGCATGTCCTTATCGGAGCCACCCTGATCGGCGTTGTTGCAGTCCTGATCGCCAGGGGCAAAGTGACCAGCGACCGCTACACCCTGCTTGAAAATTCGGCCCTCTACTGGCATCTGGTCGACCTGGTGTGGATTTTTCTGTTTCCGCTCTACTATCTGATTATTTGAACTTGCGAGGTAAGCATGTCGGAAGAAAACCATGAACCGGTTCCCTACCGGACATTTATCCTGATCTGGATAGCCCTGCTGGTTCTGACGGTGGTGACCGTCGGCGTCGCCCAGATCGACCTTGGAGCGTTGAATATCTGGGTCGCACTGACCGTGGCGTCGATCAAATCGGCGCTGGTGCTCCTCGTCTTCATGCACCTGCGCCAGGAATCCCTGCTCTTTAAGCTCGGGTTGCTAAGCATGATCGTCATCCTGGCAATCTTCATTGGCCTGACCTTCACCGATGTGCTCTATCGTTAGGAGATCCCGTGACCCTGTATCCGGCAAATAATCCAACGGCCCAGGCTGTCGACAGTGTGATGATCTACATCTTTGGTCTGTCCCTGCTGCTGCTGCTCGGGATCACCATTGTCACCATCTATTTTGTCATCCGTTATCATCGTTCGCGGCACCCCGAGCCAACCTCGCAGGTCGATCACAGTTTCGTTCTGGAAACCCTCTGGACCGTACTGCCGACCCTGATTGTCCTGACCATGTTCTGGTACGGCTGGGTCAACTATGTCGGGCTGACCGAGGTGCCTGAGGGCGCCATGGAGGTCAAGGCCACGGCGCGGATGTGGTCGTGGCAGTTTGAATATGAGGATGGCCGCCGTGAAAGCCGCCTCTATGTTCCGGTCGGCACCCCGGTCAAGGTGCGGCTCTATTCTGCCGATGTCCTCCACAGCTTCTTTGTGCCGGCCTTTCGCGTGAAAAAAGACACCGTCCCCGGCATTGAAACCTACGTCTGGTTTCAGGCTCCGTCCCCGGGCAGTTATGACATCTTCTGCGCTGAATACTGCGGTGCCGGGCACGCCGACATGACGACGACGGTGGAGGCCTTAAGTGCCGAGGACTACGCTGCCTGGCTGGCGGACGAGCGCAGCGACAGTGGCAAGCATCGCGGTCTTGTCGTCATGGAAGAGCAGGGGTGTCTTGGCTGCCACAGCCTCGACGGCTCTCCCGGCATCGGGCCGACCCTGTTTGAACTGGCCGGGGAACCACGCCGGGTCGAGATTGGCGCGGAAACGACAGAGGTCATCATTGACGAAGCATACCTGATCCGCGCCATCCGCGAGGCTGCCTACGAAATTGTCGAGGGTTATCCGGCGATGATGCCGTCCTACGACGAATCGACCATTAACGACCCGGATCTTCAGGCGGTGGTGGATTACCTCCTCGGCCGTCCCGACCCGGCAGCTGAGCAGATCGACGTCGATCGCCTCCTTGACGTCAACGGCTGCCTCGGCTGTCATTCCACCGACGGCAGCAGCAGTATCGGACCGACCTTCCAAGGGCTCGGCACGCGGCAGGTGACCCTGGTGCGCGACGGCGAAGAATTCACGCAAACCATTGATGCCGACTATCTCTACCGGGCGCTGCTTGAACCTGATGCCGAGGTGGTCAAAGGCTATCCGGCGATCATGCCGGCGGCGGATAATTTCAGCCAGGAAGAACTGGATGCTATCGTTGAACACCTGTTGCAGCAGTAGGAAGCCTCTCCGTGCCTGTTTCCTCTCCTGATCCCGCAGCAACGGCCGCGGCGCTCCAGTTCGGGCAACGTTGCAATGCGCTGCGCCTGCTGGTGCGACTGGAACTCTCCGCCATGGTGGTCCTGTCGGCGCTGGCCGGCTACCTCTTTGGCGCCGGGGCGTGGACACAGCAGCTGCTCGCGGTCCTGGCCGGTGTCGGCCTGCTGGCCGGCGGCAGCTCCGCTCTCAACCAGTGGCAGGAGCGCGACCTCGATGAACGGATGCTGCGTACCTGCATGCGCCCCCTGCCAACCGGACAGCTGACGGCAAGAACCGTCCTGCTGCTCAGTGCAGGCCAGATCGGCGGTGGCTTGCTGCTCCTTGGATGGCTGCCGGGGAAACTGCCCCTGCTTCTCGGCCTGCTCGCCGTCATCTGGTACAACGCCATCTATACCCCGCTCAAACGGGTCACCCCCTTTGCCGCCCTGCCGGGAGCAATCTGCGGCGTCCTGCCACCGCTGATCGGCTGGACGGCCGCCGGCGGAGAACTGCTGACATTGAAATCGATCATTCTGGCCGGCACCCTGTTTGTGTGGCAGATCCCCCACACCTGGCTGCTGCTCTGTCACTACCGCGATGATCTCCGCCGTAGCGGTCTGCCCGACCTGTTTCGCACTATCTCCACAAGCCGGCTGCTGCAGATCAACAACTGCTGGATCGGCAGCCTCTTTCTCTGTTACCTGCTGTTCCCCCTGTTCGGCTTTATCCTGTACCCGCCGCTGGTCGTCGCTTTTCTGATCGGGCTGCTGGCACTGCTGATCGCCCTCGCCAAAGCCTGGTACGATTCACCCATCACCGCAACCGCACTCCGCAGCTTCCATCTGGTCAACCTGTCCATGGCGCTGCTCTTTTCCGTGCTGATCATTGATCGGATTCTTGTCTAGCTTTGCCGTTTTTTTTGGTCCTTTTATCTCCAGGGATCGTGCCTTGGCGGCATGTCGTCTCCGGTCAGGGAACAAGAGGATGCTGCTGGACTGTTTAACGAAACAGCCTGTCATTAAACAATTAAACAACGTCCCCTCTGCCCGGGTACGACGCTTGCCTATCCGCCATAAATAAGGCATTATTTTCGATCTGCCCTGTCAAACTGCCCAAAGGAGGAGCCATGCAATATTTCGCCCTGACCATCATCGGTCGTGACCGCCCCGGTATCGTCTCGGAGGTCACGGAAATTCTGTTCCGCCTGGGATTCAATATCGCTGATTCGAGCTGCTCCATTCTCGGCGGCCAGTTTTCCATGATACTGATTATCTCGAATCCGCAGTACTCCGAGAAAGAGCAGTTCAGTGATGCCTTTCTGCCCCTGGAAGAGACCAATCTCTCGGTCTTCATCCGCACTCTCAAACCCGGCGGCGAGATCCGTCCCGACCTGACCGGCGAACTGTGCATGATCTCCGTCTACGGTGCCGACAAGCCGGGGATCGTCTACCAGGTCGCCAAAGTCCTCGGCGACCACAGGATCAATATCACCGACCTCAACACCAAGCTGATCGGCAGTCCGGAAAAGCCTGTCTATGTCATGATGATCGAAGCGATCCTGCCGGAAGAGATTGAAGTCAGCGCCGTCGAAGGCTGGATGCAGGAGCTCAAGCAGAAGTTGCGGGTCGACATCTCCGTACGCTCCCTGATCGCCGTGGAGCTCTAGGCATGGCTGTCAGAACCGTACTGGTCTACCCCGATCCCCTGCTCAAGGAGGTCTCCCTGCCGATCAGCAGGGTTGACGCCTCCGTCAGCCAGCTGCTGTGCGATCTGGTCGACACCATGGTGGCTGCGGGGCATTCCGTCGGCATCGCGGCGCCGCAGATCGGCGACCTGCGGCGCGCGGCGGTGGTCGATGTGTCCCACAGCAAGCTCGGCAAAAAACAGGAAAATCACGGTCTGCTGCAGATGGTCAACCCGGAGATCATCGAACGTCAAGGATCGCAGGAGGTGCGCGAAGGATGCATGTCGGTGCCGGAATACACCGGCAATGTCACCCGTGCCGAAGCGATCGTCGTGCAGTACCAGGACGAAAATGGCGATCATCAGGTCATTCGCACCAGCGGCTTTGAAGCGATTGCCATTCAACATGAGATTGATCACCTTGACGGGCTGTTGTTCCTCGATCGGGTCTCGAGCCTGAAGACCGGTCTGTTCCGCCGTAAAAATGCCTGATCCACAGGCGCCGCCCGGTTCCCTGCAGCGCCGTTTTGTCGCCACGTCCCGCTCACCCCGTTCCGTTAGGCACAGCGGCGTTCCCCTGGCGCAGTGACGGATCGGGAGGTGCGCAAATATCCGTTCAGATCCGGCCGGGCTCATCCTTTACCAGCAAGGAAGGTTGCTATGAACGCTGTCAGCAGGGTCGTCATTCTTGGCGCAGGCGCTTTGGGTGCCTTTTATGCGAGCCGCTTTGTTGCTGGCCCGGGATTTAACGTCGCCATCGCCGCCACCGGCTCCAGAGCGGAAGCATTGCGCCGCGATGGCCTGGTGGTCAATGCGCGCCATTTCAACGTGGCGGTCATTGATCCACTGCCGGGATCAGCGCCGGCGGACCTGGTGATTGTGGCCCTGAAGGACTACCAGCTGGCCGGGGCGCTGCCCCAGCTCCGGCCGTTGGTCGGTGGCGACACCATCGTGCTGTCGGTGATGAACGGTCTCGACAGTGAAACGGAAATCAGCGCCGGCTGTGCCAACGGCACGATCCTCTACTGCGTCGCGGTCGGTATCGACGCGGTGCGGCAGGAGGGTGCGGTTACCGTCGCCAATGCCGGCCGACTGATCTTCGGCGCGGCGGACAACCATCACCCTGGCCCGGCGGTACTGCGCGTGCAGGAAGCCCTCGATCGGGCCGGTCTGGAGTGGCAAACACCTGTCGACATGCTGCGGATGCTGTGGTGGAAGTTCATGGTCAACGTCGGCATCAACCAGGCGTCTGCCGTCCTGCGCGCGCCTTACGGCGTGTTCCAGCAATCCGCAGATGCGCGCGCCGTGGTCACGGCCTTGATGCGCGAAGTCGTCAGCCTCGCCCAGGTCGCCGGCATCAATCTCGACGAGGGGGATCTCGCCGCCTGGGATCCGGTGCTTAACGCCCTGTCGCCTGCGGGGAAAACCTCGATGCTGCAGGACATGGAAGCCGGGCGGCGCACCGAGGTGGAGATCTTCGCCGGCAAGGTTGTCGCCCTCGGTGAGCAGTACCAGGTGCCCACCCCGGCCAACCGGATGATGCTGCACCTGATCCGGACCATGGAAAACTGCTAGCGCAGCATCCGGCAGCCTGGCAACAGCCGCGCAGGGTCCGCAAAAAACCGCGGATGGACACTGTACATCGCCCGCCAAAGAGAATAAACTGCGGCAGTTTTTTCAACCTGACTTGTCCAAGGAGCACCTGCGATGAACAACTGTCCCTGCGGCAGCGGCAACGATTATCCTGTCTGCTGCGAACCGATCATCTCCGGCAGGCGGGCCGCCGTGACCGCCGAGGAACTGATGCGCGCGCGTTACTCCGCCCACGTGACCGCCGCTGTCGACTTTCTCTATGCCAGTACGCACCCCGACCATCGTGAAAACTACGATCATAAAGGCACCAGGACCTGGGCCGAGAGGTCAGAGTGGCTCGGTCTGGAAATCCGCGGGACAACCGCCGGCACAGCCGAGGATACGGAAGGGGTCGTGGAGTTTGTCGCCCGCTTTCGGGACAAAGGCGTGATTCGCACCCATCACGAGCGTGGCCGCTTCCGCCGCGAAACAGACACCTGGTTGTTTACCGAGGGCGAGATGGTCAAGGCCCCCCCTCTGAGCGTCACCAAGATCGGTCGGAACGATCCCTGTCGCTGTGGCAGCGGGAAAAAATTCAAAAAGTGCTGCGGCCAGTAAATCTGCCCCGAACCATCATTTTTCCACCGGATCGGGTTATAATGTCAGGCACAACCCTTACCCGGGAGGATGCCATGACAAAAGTAAAAACCTTTGGAGAACCGCTTGAACCCTTTCGTGCGCGGATGGAGATGGACGAACTGGACGCACGGGTTAACCGGTTTATCGTCGACAACGGAATCAGGAAAATTATTTCTGTCAGCGACAGCACCACCCACGAACAGGGCTCGACCATCGGACTGATCCGGGTGCTGGTGTACGAAGATTAAACACAGCGCTGCGCCGGATTGTTGAGCAGCAGCCCTCTTCCCGCAAACGAGAGTGGCCATGTCGGCACCAACACCATCCCACGCAACCCTGTTCGACATGCTGCTGGGCAGCTGCCAGACCTACGCCGCGCGCAACGCATTTATCTACCGTGCGGCAGGCAGTGAGTTTCAGGTCAGTTACGAAAAACTGTTCGACGATGCCCTGATCCTCGCCAAGGCCTTTGCCGCCCACAAAATCGTCAAGGGGAGCAGGGTCATGCTCCTTTCGGATAATCGCTACGGCTGGATCGTCACCGACTTTGCCCTGCTTTCCCTTGGCGCCATCAGCGTCCCTCGCGGCAGCGATACTCCGACCCAGGAACTCGAATACATCCTCACCCATGCCGACTGCGAATTCCTGATCATCGAAACGGAAGCCCTGCTCAAAGCTCACAGCGCAATGCTCAAAAAACGCAAAAACCTGCGTGCCATCTTCGTTATCGAAGGTGAGAAGACCAATCGCTGGTTCGCCAGCAGCTACAGCTATAACGATATCCTCGCCGACCGGCGCATCAGTCTGAGCGATCGGGAAGACTTCATCGCCCGGCGTTACGCGCTCTGCGTGGAGGATACCTTTACCCTGATCTACACCTCGGGGACCACCGGCACCCCCAAAGGGGTGGTGCTGACCCACCGCAACATCATGTACAATGTCCTCACCCTGCCGGAACTGATCGCCCTGGAAGAAAGCGACAGCTGGGTGTCGATCCTGCCGAGCTGGCACATTTTCGAACGGGCGGCGGAATACCTGGCCCTCTCCAGCGGCTGCTGCACCGTCTACTCGACGATCAAAACCTTTGCCGCCGACCTGGAAACCTACCGACCCACCCTGGTTGCCACCGTGCCGCGGCTATGGGAATCGATGTACAGCAAAATTCATCAGTCGCTGGAAAAACAGAACCCGCGCAAGGCACGCATCTTCAAGTTGCTGGTCAAGATCTCCGCCCGTTACCGTTACCACCGGCGCCGTCTGCGCAACCAGCTGCCGCGCTTCAGCAAGATCCCCGTTCTCGCGAGCGCCCGGCAGAAACTGGCCTCGGCGATCATGGTCATGCTGCTGGTTATCCCTTATCTGCTCGCGCGCCGGCGACTGGCCGCTGTGCAGGAAAAGTTCGGCGGACGCCTGCGCATAGCGATCAGCGGCGGCGGCAGCCTTCCTTCGTACCTGGAAGAATGGATCGACGCCATCGGCATCCGCATCGTCAATGCCTACGGCATGACCGAATGTGCTCCGGCCATCGCCGGTCGCGCGTTGAGTTGCGAGATCTTCGGCACCCTCGGACCACCGACCAGGGGCACCGAGCTGCGGATTGTCGCTGAAGACGGACGGGTGCTCGGCGCCGGCGAGGAAGGGGAAATCCAGGTGCGCGGTGAGCAGGTTTTTCCCGGTTACTACCGCGACGACGACGAAAATGCCAAAGCCTTTACCGCGGATCACTTTTTCCGGACCGGCGACCTCGGCAAACTGACCCTGTCGGGAGAGCTGATCATCACCGGCCGCGCCAAGGAAATTATCGTTTTGGCCAGCGGTGAAAACATCGATCCGAGCCGGATTGAATCTACCATCACCCAACTGCCGTTCGTCACTGATGCGGTGCTCGTCGGACAGGACAAAAAAGGTCTGGGCGCGCTGATCGTCCCGGATTTTGACCTGTTGCGGGAATTTGTCGCGGACAAGATGGAAAAAATCTCCGAAACCAAGGATCAACTGCTGGCGGATCAGCAGGTCCTTGACCGGGTCAAGGCGGAAATCAACAAGCTGCTCAACAGCAAAAAAGGATTCAAGCCCTTTGAGAAGCTGCAGAACATTCATTTTCTTGACAAGGAATTTACCGCCGGCGAAGAACTGACCAATACCCTGAAAAAGAAGCGTCACGTCATCGAAACCAAATACCGCGAAATCATCGGCAAACTGCTCAAATAACGCCCGCAGCGGACCAACCCGCTGGCTTCCTGCTAATGGGACACGTGCTCCAGCACCAGGCGCATGACGGCCTCGGCTGCCGGCGAGCAGGTGCGATCGCGCAGGTGCACCAGCCACAGTTGCCGCTTGATGTCCAGACCCGCCACCGCCACCTGATAGAGTTCACCCCGTTGCAGGCTCTCCCGGACCGACAGATCGGAAACAAAAGCACAGCCGAATCCCGCCGCAACCGTCCGCCGCACCGCCTCATTGCTCCCGAGCCGCGCCAGAACCTGCAACGCGGCAGGATCACAGCCGTGGGCGACAAAAGCTTCCCGCAGGGTCTGGTAGGTACCCGAACCCTCCTCCCGCACCACCAGTCCCTGATCAAGCAGTTGCTCGATGGAGATCGTGCCGGACAAACGCAGGGGATGATCAGGCCCGACAATCAGGATCAGCCGGTCCGTCATGACCGGGATGAAACGCAAGCAGTCGTCCGCCACCCGGGCGCCAACCAGCCCCAGTTCAACACGGCGCTGCAACACCTCCTCGATGACCTGGCGGCTGTCCCCCATCTGCACGTGCAGGGAGATTCCGGGATGCTGCTGGCGCAGTAACGGCAGCAGATCGGGCAGCAGGTAGTTTGCGGGTATGTTGCTGGCGCCAAGCCGCAGATGAACATTCTCCAGCCCGTGGAAACGATCCATCGCCTGGCGCAGCAGTGCCGTCTCGACCAGCACCCTGCGCGCCTGCTGCAGCAAAACCTCCCCTCCCGCCGTCAGGCGCACCCCCTTGCCGGTGCGATCGAGCAGGCGGGTCCCGAATTCCTCCTCGAGGGCCGCTATATGCTGACTCACCGTCGACTGGGTCAGGGTGAGGATCTCCCCGCCACGGGAAAAACTGCCTGATTCGGCAACGGCGATAAAGAGTTCCAGCTGGCGCAGGGTCATCGTCGAGACTCCATGTATTGGTTTTTCAGATAGAGACCATCGGTTTGATGAAAATTATCCATTTGACCGACAACTGTCAAGCCTTTAAATTACACCCGGTTGCCGGACTTTTGCTCCCGCGATGAAACCACCGATCAGCGAGTTTTTCACAATATCCCCAGGAGTTGCCCATGAAAACGAAACTGTCCGCGCTGTCCATCCTCTGCACGCTGCTTGTCGTTCTGCCCGCTGTCGCCAGTGCTTTCAACTATATTTCAGCGGAAGAGACCAGGGACAAGCTGACCGGCCAGGCCGCCATGACCCTGATCGACATCCAGGTGGAAAAGGAGTTCGACCAGCATCATATCGTCGGTGCGGTAGCGACCTATGCCTATCCGGTCAAGTCGGCGCAGGACCGCGAGAAGATGAGCGCCGCAATTGACACCCTGAAGGCCAGCGATGCTATCGCTGTTATCGTCTGCCCCCGCGGCGGTGGTGGTGCGGAACGCGCCTACAACCACCTGGTCAGTTCGGGAATCGCCGAAGAACGGGTCTATATCCTCACCAAGGGACAGGCTGCCTGGCCCTACCCGGAACTGCTAGCCGACAATCAGTAAGCCTTTCTTCCCCCTGCTGCCGCGCGCGGTGACGGTTCCTTCGCCGTCCCTGCGCGCGGCCTTGCCCTCTGACCGGGATCCCTGCTGATGACCAGCACTGCCAGCCCCACAAGTGCCCTTGCGCCGGTCGCATCCTGCAGCAATGCACATCTGCGGCTCACCCTCGAGAACATCGACTCCGCCTGTTCAGCCTGCGGCATCTGCGTCCAGGAATGCGCCTACCTGCAGCGTTACGGCAATCCACAGGAGCAGGCCAGAGGTTATGACCCGGAAGACCCGGAACTGCTGGTCCGCCCCTTTGCCTGCAACCTCTGCGGACTCTGCACAGCGGTCTGCCCGGATGGCATCGATCCCGCAGCAATGTTTCTGCAACTGCGTCGCGCAGGCTTTCTGCGCGGTCTTTCCGCCCTTCCCGAACACCGCGGGCTGCGCCGCTTTGAGCGCATCGGTTCATCAAAACTTTTCAGCTGGTATGCCCTGCCCCAGGGGTGTGACACGATTTTTTTCCCTGGCTGCGCCCTAGCCGGTTCGCGCGCGGAAACCACCTGGAAGACCTTCGAGCAACTGCGCCAGCAACTCCCGGCGGTGGGGATTGTTCTTGATTGCTGCACCAAGCCATCCCATGATCTGGGCGATCAGGTTCATTTTTTAAACATGTTCAACGATATGAAAAACTATCTTATTGAACATGGGGTCAAAAACGTGCTCGTTGCCTGTCCCAACTGCGCCCAGGTTTTCCGCGACTATGCGACAGAACTGACCACCCGGACCGTCTACGAGGTGCTAAAGGGAATCCCGTTGCCCCATGCCCCGAACCGGCAAACAGCCCTAACTGTTCACGATCCCTGCGTCAGCCGCTACGATGTTGCCGCGCAGCTGGCGGTCCGCAAGCTCTTGCGCGGCAGGGGTTTCAGGATCGAGGAAATGACTCACAGCGGTACACAGACCCTTTGCTGTGGCAAAGGGGGCGGGTCCGGTTGTCTGGCAGAAGGGTCGGGGGAAGGTTGGGTTGAACGGCGGCTTGCTGAGGCGCACGGGCGCCCGATTGTCAGCTACTGCGCTGCCTGCTGCAACAGTTACGCGTCGCGAACCGTCAGTAGCCATGTGCTTGATCTGCTGTTCGCACCGCACGCCGCGCTGCCACCAGCACAACGCATCACCAGGGGACCACTGAGCTACCTGGCACGGTTGCGGCTGAAACGCCGGATTCAGCAGCAGGTCTGTGCCGCCGCGAGCCGCGAGCGGGTCGGCATCCAGGCGGGGATTCAATCGGAACGAACCCCGGCACGGCGAGGTACCCGCGCCGGACGCCTGCTGGGTCTGCTTGTCGCCCTGGTTCCCGGCCTCCGCGGCGGCCGCAACCGCGGGGATGTTCAGCCTCAGCAATAGCCGCCTGCGGCTTTCGCTATGGGTCAGGGAGCATCGATCTGTGCGAGGGCCCGGCGGATTTTCTCTACCGTTTCGGTCGGCAGGCGCTGTTCGCGCAGTTCACCCAGCAGACGTTCCTTGTCAGCACGGACCCGCGCAATCTCCTCGGTTGCCTGCTGGATGGTCTCGCGTGAACTGTAACTCCAGCTGCGCTGCGCATTGCGCCGCTCCTGCTGCGCCTGCAGATAGGTCGCGAGCAGTTCCTCCGCCTCGTCGATCATCCTCTGTTCCGTCGCCCGGCGTTCCTCCAGTCTGCGCTGCTGCTCAAGCACTTCCTGTTCGAATCGGGAGTTTTCAACCTCGACGGGGGGCAGAGGCGGAACAAACTGCACATTGTCCGGATCGTTCGGATCAAGCTCCCTGGCGCTGCTGCGGCACTCATCGGGGAGGGACTGCAGGTTGTCCGTCACGTGCAACCGGCCGGTGCTGTCGCGACAGGAGTAGAGGGTGGCAAAGCCGGACACCGGCACCAACAGACAGAGGATCATCGCAAACAGTGCTGTTCTCATCCTCTTTTTCCTTTCAAAAGGTTTTGCGGCTGTCAAGCAACAGGGTCACCGGTCCGTCATTAACCAGGTCGACCGCCATTTCGGCACGGAATACACCGGTCTTGACCGGCAGCTGCTGGCTGGCGAGACAGGCGACGAAAGCAGCACACAGAGGCTCCGCCAGCGCCGGTGAAGCGGCCGTGGAAAACCCGGGACGCCTGCCCTGACGACAATCACCGAGCAGGGTGAACTGGGAGACCACCAGAACCTCGCCGCCACAGTCCGCCAATGCCAGATTCATTTTACCGGCAGCATCTTCGAAAATCCGCAGACCGGCGACCTTGCGCGCCAGGTAAGCGGCGTCGCCCTCAGTGTCCCCCTGCTCCACCCCGAGCAGGACGAGCAGTCCGCCACCAATGGCCGCGACCCGGTCGCCACCGACATTGACCCCGGCCCGGCTGACCCGCTGAACAACGGCACGCATCCTTTAGTTACTCCGCGTCCGACGGGCGTGCCAGACGGCGCAGCAGGGCGAGGTTTTCCAGGTCATGGCAGTGATCCTTCCCCGGCGGTGTTTCGAGTATTTTAGCACATCGGGCAAAACGTGCATCCTGCATCAGACAACGGAAGCCGGTCACGCCGATCATTCCCTGCCCGACATGTTCGTGGCGATCCACCCGCGAGCCGAGGACTGTTTTGCTGTCATTGAGGTGAAACAGCTGCAGTTTGTCAATGCCGACCAGCGTGTCAATCCGCTCGATGAGCTGATGATACCCTGCCGCGCTGCTCAGATCATAGCCGGCAGCAAAGGCATGACAGGTATCGAGACACAGAGCAAGACGGTCATTGTTGACGCGGGACAGGATCTCTGCCAGTTCTTCCATGCTGGCACCCAGTCCGGTCCCCTGACCGGCGGTATTCTCGATGAGGATCCGGACAGCGCCGCTGGATCCGCGGAGCAACTCCTGCAGGTTGCCGACCACGCTGGTCAGTCCGGCCCTGGTGCCGCTGCCCGTGTGGGCCCCGGGGTGAATGACCAGCGCATCGAGACCGAGCTGCCGGCAGCGCTCAAGTTCCTCGCTGCAGGCAACCAGGGAGCGCCGGGACAGCTGTGGATCAGGGCTCGCTAGGTTGATCAGGTAGCTGCTGTGGGCCGCCACGTAGAGAATGCCGGCGGCGCTGCGGGCGTGGCGGAAGGCCTGCACAGAGGTGTCAGACAGCGGCGGGGAGGCCCAGCGACTGGCGTTGCGGGTGAAGATCTGCAGCGCCCGGCAGCCGATGGCCGCGGCACGGGCAACCGCCAGCTCGATCCCTCCGGCAATCGAGACATGGGTGCCGAGCAGCGGCGCTGGAACGGTCACGTCAGCCACCGCGAGCGCGTGCCTGCCAGGTTTCAAACAGGGGCGCGATCTCGACCAGGTGCTGCAGCTGTGCATCCACGTAGGAGGCTCTGCCCTGCCCCGCAACCGTTGCCGACACGAGGACGGTGGTCATCCCGAAATCTTTGGCGGTTTTGAGATTCTGCAGCTGATCTTCGACCATGACACAAGCGTCACCGGCCAGGGCGAGGCGGTCGAGTACCCGGCGATAGGGGTCCGGATTGGGTTTGGGCTGATAGTCGGCGATGCGGATATCAAACACTTCAACGAACAGGTCGCTCAGCCCCAGGGCGGCCAGGACCCGTTCGGCATGGCTGCGTGAACCATTGGTAAAGACATAGCAGGGCAGCTCCGCAGACAGCAGGATCGCCCGCAGGAGGTGATCGGGCGTCAGCCTGCTGGTCACGTCAACGGCGTGGACATAGTCCAGATAGTCTTCCGGGTCCACCGCGTGATGACGGATCAGCCCCTGCAGGGTTGCTCCGTAATCGCGCCAGTAACGGCGGCGCAGCTCATCGACCTGGGACAGGGCAATGCCGGCAATCTCCTCCATGTACCGGTTGATCCGTACATCGATCAGGGAAAACAGATCGCAGTGTGCCGGGTAGAGGGTATTATCAAGGTCGAACAGAATCGCTTTCATGATTGTCCTGGAGCAACCGTGCAGGCCGTTGATGAATCGATTGGTGCCATCTGCCGGATGAGGTTGCTGACGGTGTTTCGTGCGCTCTCAGCAGGGGTCAAACACACCACTGAACACCTCCACCGCCGGGCCGGTCATCAGCACCTGTCCCCCTTCCGGCCACTCCATCTGCAGATCGCCGCCGCGCAGGTGGTTGGTGATGCTGCGCCCGCTGCGTCCGGTCAAGACGCCGGCAACGGTGACCGCGGCAGCACCGGTGCCGCAGGCGAGGGTTTCTCCGGCACCCCGTTCCCAGGTGCGCTGAATCACTTCCTGCGGGTTGAGGACCTGGACGAACTCGACGTTGATCCGCTGCGGAAACCAGTCGTGGCGTTCAATCAGCGGACCGACACTTGTCACCGGGAACTGCTCCACATCATCGACATAGACGACAGCATGGGGATTGCCCATCGACACGCAGTTCAACGCGAGTTGATAGCCGGCGACCTCAAGGGGCACGGCCATGGCGCGTTCGGCGGCGGGACCGGTCATCGGCAGAGAGGCCCGGGTCAAGCCCGGCTCCCCCATGGCGACGCGGACACGCTCAACCCGTCCGTGCCCATTGGTGAACAACTGCAGAGCAAGAACACCGCAGCCCGTTTCGACGGTCATTTCCCGCTTGCGTGCCAGGCCGTGATCATAGGCATACTTGGCGACGCAGCGGATGCCGTTGCCACACATTTCTGCCTCGCTGCCGTCGGCATTGAACATGCGCATGCGCACATCCGCGCAGGTGGACGGCAGAATCAGGATCAATCCATCGGAACCGATGCCGAAGTTGCGGTTGCTGACCTGCCGGGCCAGGGCGGCGGGATCGGCAACCTGTTCGACAAATCCGTCAATATAGACGTAATCGTTGCCGGCACCCTGCATCTTGGTAAACTTCATCGGCGGCTCCTTTCCAGCAGTTGTCGCTGGGCAAGACTCTCTGCTACTATAAACGGTGAACGCAAGGCTCTCAACAATCTACCATCAACAACAGGAGAGACGATGGCTTTTTTTCTTAAAACAAAAATCTGGCAGACCGGTTCACTGGACTGGTGGGGAATGATCGACAATCAGGATATGTACCTGGGCAGCCGCGAATTTCCCATGCCGCCGGAAGAGGGGGATGAATGGCTGGTGCGCCAGACCGGCGACCGTTTCAAGATCATCGATCGGGAAATTCGCCTGATTGCACAGGAAGAGCCGGTTTCCCCATGGTAGAACTGACTATCGTCCAGATTCCCGCCAGCGACATGGACAATTTTTCCTACCTGGTCTACTGCCCCGAGACCCTCGAAGGTGCGGCCATAGATCCCTCCATGCGCCCCGAACTGCTGCTCGAAGAGGCCGCCAGGCGCGGCGTCACCCTGACCCTGTTGCTCAATACCCACGGGCATCAGGATCATATCCGCGGCAATCCGCAGATCCTCGAGGCGACCGCTGCCAGACATGCTGCCCACCCGGCTGACCTGCCGGAGGCCGCCATTGCCCTGGAGGAAGGAACGGAGCTGCCCCTCGGGCAGGGTGTTATCTCGGTCATGCACACACCCGGTCATTCTCCGGGGTCGGTCGTCTTGGTCGTTGGTGATGCCATCATCTCGGGGGACACCCTGTTCGTCAGTCGCTGTGGACGGGCGGACCTGCCCCGCAGCGACGTCACCCAGCTCTATCGCAGCCTGCAGCGCCTGGCACAGCTGCCGCCGACGACCCGGGTCTATCCCGGGCACAATTACGGACCCCGGCCCAGCTCGACCATCGGCTGGGAGCTGGAGCACAATGATTTTCTCAGATGTCCCGACCTGGAGAGTTTTATTGCCCTGCGGATGGGATAGTCAGGGAACGGGGCGCCACTGGCGGCAACAGGGCGGCGTTCGGCAATGCAACCGCACCCCTAGGGTTCAGAGACAACCACCACCCGGGTACCGGCCAGGCGGTCATTCCAGCCGCGCCGGTCGCTCCGGGTGAGAATCAGCAGGTAGCCGACCCCCAGGGGAAGGAGCTGCAGAAGGCCGCCGACGCTGCGCAGGAACGCCTGCGAAAAGCCGAGAGGCTCACCGGTGATGGTTTCCACGCGCAGACCCGTCAGCATCTTGCCCGGGGTCTGTCCGGCGAGAAAATGAAACAGGGTGAAATAGCCGAAGGTCAGGAAGAAAAGAACCAGAAAATACGGGACCGACAGATCGATCAGGGTCTCAAGGGTCGGCAGCGGCCCGGATCCTGTCGCCATGGAGATTTCCGCCGCAACGATAAAGCTCAGTCCGACCAGCAGCAGCACGGCGACATCATAGAGAACTGAAACACATCGCCCGCCCAGGGAGCCGGCAGAGACCGCCACCGGGGCCGCAACCGCCGCCTCGTCCATGTCCCGCAGGACAGCGCTCGCGCAACGGGGCTGATCCGCCGCCTCGGCCGCAGCAACGCCTGGCGCGTCATCTGCCGCCGGGTCGTCCGGCGGCACGGGTGGCACCACTGCCCAACCCGCCGGTATCACGCTCTCCAGGTTTGCCGGACCGGCATCTCTGCCGGTCGTCGCCTGCTCTGCCTTTGCGGTCTCCGGAGCCCCCACCTGCGGTGCGGACTCCGGTAAGTCAAAAGGGCTTGAGGGGCCCTCCCCGGATCCCTTTGGGCTGTTCTCTCTGTCGTTTTCCTCTTCATCCTCAAACACTATAGCGGTATCGTCCTCCTCGTCCTCATCGGCGAGGTCAAAGGCGAAAACGTCACCGTTACCGGCATCCTCCGATGCTGCAGGAGCACCCTTCGGAGCTTCGAGGGATTCCTCGACATCCTCGTCCTCCGGTGCTTCTTCAAAGAGTTCGTCGAAGGAGAGGTCCTCTTCCTCGCTGCTGTCGCCCATGAAATCGAAGCCGAAGTCATCGCCGTCGGCGGAACTTCCGGACGCGGATGACGCGGACCCGTCGACCGGCATCGTGGAGGCCGCTACGCCAGCTGCCGTTGCCGCACCAGCGGCAGCCGCAGCGGGAAACTCCTCAACAGCAGGCAGCTCCAGGGCCGGGGAAGGGGCCGGTGCCGTCTCTTTCATGGCTCCCGGCAACAGCACGCTTCTGATCCCGTAACGCTGCTTGAATTCGAGCAGATCCTTACCGCACTTCTTACAACTGTCAAGATAGTCAAAACTGTTGTAGCCACACTTGGGGCATTTCATGGCCTGTCCTTTCGACGCAAATAGGTTCGCTTCATTTATCCTGGACCGATGGCTAAATCGCCATAAAGATATTGTAAAACTGCGATCATCGCAAGGCCTGCGGTTTCCGTCCGTAAAATCCGCGGCCCCAGTCGTACCGATTGATACCCCTGCGCCCGGGCAGCAGCGGCCTCCTTCTCGCTGATCCCGCCCTCGGGACCGACGATCAGGGAAATCCGTCGCGGCGCCGCCCGATCCAGAACCTGCGGCAGCGCCGTCGTGCTCTCTTCCCAGAGCAGCAGTTTCAGATCCGCTTCATCCTCCGCCAATGCCGCGGCAAGGGAATCTGAATTGACCAGCGTTGGCAGATGATACTGATAACACTGCCGGGCCGCCTCCTGAATGATTTTCTCCCGGCGCTGCTGCTGCCGTACGTGCTGTTTGAAACGGCCGACACTGCGCTCCATTGCCACCAGGTGGAAACCGGACACCCCCAGCTCGGTCCCTTTCTGCAGGATCAGTTCGGTCTTGTCCCCCTTGGGGAGGCCCTGGATCAGGGTCATCCGACAGGCCGGTGGCGGACAGGTGCGAACCCGGGACAGCTCCGCGCGCCCATCCGCAAGCAACCTCGCCTCCGCCACCCGTCCCTGGCCATCAAACAGCTGCACCGCAGCTCCCGGCCCGAGGCGCAACACGGTAGCGAGGTGATGCCGCAGCTCCTGTGGCAGAGCGATTGCGTCCGCTTCGTGGAACCGGACATCGGGCAGATAAAACAGGCGCATGGGGCCTCAGTACCGCTGCCACACCAGGCACACCCAGTCGTCCTGACTGCGCATCGGCAGTTCGCGCAGGGGCCCCTCATTGAAGGCGGTACTGACCAGCTGCGCCTTTTCCTTGAGAATCCCTGACAGCACCAGCCAGCCGCCGGGCCGCACATGGTCGATCAGTGCGTTTTTCAGGCGGACATTCTCCTCGGCGAGAATGTTGGCGACGACCAGATCGAATTGTCCGGCAAGGGTCTCAAGGGGTTCGCCGGTGATCGTGACCCGATCGGCACACTGGTTTTTAGCCACATTGTCCCGCGCGACAGCGCAGGCCACAGGATCTATGTCGGTTGCCATGACGCGGGCGCAGCCGAGGGCCGCCGCACCGATGGCAAGAATCCCGGACCCTGTCCCGACATCAAGCAGGTCTAACGCGGCGGTCTGTTGGCGCAGCAGGTCGGCGATCACTTCGAGACACAAACGGGTGGTTGCATGGGTTCCGGTACCAAACGCCATGCCCGGATCGATTTCGATGGCCACCTCATCCGCTCCGACGGCAACCGTCTCCCAACTCGGATGGACAACCAGCTTGTCGCCAACGCGAAAACTGGAAAAATTCTGTTTCCAGTTCTGCGCCCAATCCACCGGCGTCAGAGGCGGATTGATTTTGATCTGCAACGGGTCATCCGCGAAGGCCGGCAGACGCCAGAGCGCCGCTTCGAGGTCTGCAACCAGCTGCTCAGCCGGCCGCCCGGTCGCAAAGTAGGCAGTGATACTGTAGTCGGCCGCAGCGTCCAGCTCGGTATCGGGCACAATGAAGCTGTCCAGCACCCGATCCTCGATCAGCGTGCCGCAGCATCCCTGTTCCGCCAGGACGGCTCCCGCCAGTTCGACCAGGGCACCCCTGACCCTTATATCCAGAGAAATCCAGTCTTCTTTCATGGTTACTAATTAACAGAAATTAGCCATAAAAGGCAACAAGGAATCTCTGCAAAAACCCTGAGCCACAGCGGCCAATCAGGGCCAAAGCGGGGCTGGCCGTTGCCAGGTTCGCGGATAATTAGTAAAAACTATCATTCAGCTTGCGCCGTCATCGACTCTCTGCTAAAGTTAAAAAATATTTTCATGAGTGAGCGCTATTGAACCTGCACAGCTGATGAATTCCTCCATCAATTCAGGCCGATGGACACTTCAACCCGCGGACGAGCTGTCTCCCCTCTGCAGGAGTTGAACAGGCACTCTCTGGTGGCAGTGCGAGCACGAAACAAAGGAGTCAGCACCATGCGCATCCTGGTTGTCGAAGACGAGAAAAAAGTTGCCAGCTTTATCAAACGCGGCCTCGAAGAGGAAGACTTCACCGTTGATGTCGCCCATGACGGGGAAGAGGGGGTCCGTATGGCCCACAGCGGAACTTACGATCTGATCCTCATGGACCTGATGCTGCCAAAAAAGGATGGTCTCAGCGCCATCAGGGAGTTGCGCGCGAAGAACAACCAGACGCCGGTTCTGTGCCTCACCGCCAAGGATGCAGTCGAGGACATTGTTGCCGGCCTGGACACTGGCAGTGACGATTACCTGACCAAGCCCTTCGCCTTTGCCGAACTGGTTTCCCGGGCCAAGGCGCTGATCCGTCGCGGATCGCAGGATCGCGGCGCGGAACTGCATTTTGCCGATATCCGTCTGGACCCCGTCGGCCACAAAGTCTGGCGCAAAAACCAGGAAATCGACCTGACTTCCAAGGAATACGCCCTGCTCGAGTACTTCATGCGCAACCCGAACCAGGCACTGACCCGGACGATGATCGCCGAGCATGTCTGGGACTATACTTTTGATTCCTTCACCAACATCATCGACGTCTATGTCAATTACCTGCGCAAAAAGATCGATCGTGATTTTGACCAGAAACTGATTCACACTGTCCGCGGAGTCGGTTATATCCTGAAGGAGCCAAATTAGTTGCAGCACACCAGGCACTCCCTCACACGCCTCCCCCTCTGGACCCTCCTGCTCCTTGCAGGCATCCTTGGCGGAGGCAGTTTTTTTTGGCAGGCCACCCTGCGCAATGATGTCATCGACCAGCTGGACAGTCAGCTGCTCCTCCTGGCACAGGTGCTGGAAAACTGGCCGCAGCCAGCCTCCGAGGACGCAGGGGGCCCGCCTGGTCCCTGCCGGATCTTTCGGCAACTGCCCGAGGTTGCTGCGCAGCGGGTGACGCTTGCGGTCTATTCCGCCTCCGGCACCCTGCTCTGCTCGCCCGATCAGCCGGGGAAAGAAGACCGGCAGGCGGTCTTTACACAGGACATCGAGCCGGTCGCTAGCGCGACATTCAGCATCGCAACACAACAGCAGCAAAACTACCGGGTCCTGCTCTACCCCCTCTGGAACGACGGGCAACTCAGCCACCATCTGGTCCTTGGCACCAGCCTCGAGCCGCTGGAGCGTCGCCTGAACCGTCTGCGCCTGGGCCTCTTCCTGGTTGCCATTACCCTTTTGGCCGGAGCCGCATACCTGTCGCGACGGACATGCCGCACCGAGCAGCAAAGCATGGTGGCGCTGGCGCAACTGATGGAACGGACCCGCCCTGATCGTCCGCCGGAGCCTGTCGCATCCCTGCCGGCAGACAATCCCGGGCTGCAGCGTCTCGCCGCCAGCTACCAGAGGATGAGGGAACGTTTCCATGCCGATCTGAACAAGACCCGGCAGTTCACCGCGGATGTGACCCATGAGCTGCGGACCCCTTTGACGATACTGCGCGGGGAGACGGAGATTGCCCTGCGAGGTCAACCGACAGGCGCAGAAATGCGGCGGGTGCTGGAATCCAATCTCGAAGAGATCAAGCGCATGAGCTGCCTGATCGAAGATCTGCTGTTGCTGTCGAAAAGCGACCGGGGTGAAATCAAGCTGCAGCGGGCACCGGTTCACCTTGAAGCCCTTCTCGGTGAACTCCGGCATCAGGCCCAGGTTCTCGCCCGGAAAAAAGAGCTGAGCGTGGAGCTGGACTGCCCTGCCGGACGGCAGACAATTCTGCACGCCGACGAGTTGCGTTTAAGACAGGTTTTCCTGAACCTGCTGACCAATGCCATCCGTTACAGCCAGCCCCGTGGCAGCATCAGCATCACCTTGACGCCCGGCGACAAGCAGGTTGCAGTGACGGTTTCAGACACCGGGATCGGGATGGAGGAACAGCACCTTGACCGGATTTTTGAGCGCTTTTACCGGGTTGACCGGGGCGCGCAAGTGCAGGACGGTGGCAGCGGTCTGGGCCTGGCGATTGTCAAATGGATCGTCGAAGCGCACCAGGGCCGTGTACAGGTTTCATCAACCCCTGGCAAGGGCAGCAGCTTTACCGTTGTTCTCCCCTGCCCCGGCACAGCAGAACGGGAAACAGAAAAAAAATCTGCCTGAATTTCTGCTTATGGTCTTTACATTTCCCGCTATTCTTTGTATTATTGATCAAAGGAGTCTCTTCGGAGGCCCCGACCCCGAAGAGACTCCTTTGATCAATAATACAAAGAATAGCGGGAAAGGTAAAGAA